>NZ_JBHYXN010000002.1:9074-321530 GCF_042752335.1 Streptomyces sp. NPDC059355
CCCGGCGGCCTGTTGTTGCCCCGGGGGGCGCACAATGGTTTGGGAGCTCGGTGACGGGGGGGGCGCGGGCCCGCCGGCGGGGTGTGGGCACGGCGGCACGGCCCGGGTGGGTCAGCGACCGATGCCGTCCTGGCTGTAGTACTTCGGGTCGTTGCCGTTCTGGATCAGCGCGGCGCGCACAACGCTCTCCGGGGCGCGCTCCACCAGGGAAACGCCGTCCTGGCTGTAGTACTTCGGGTCGTTGCCGTTCTGGATCAGTGCGGCGCGCACAACAGTCTGCGGGGCGCGCTCCACCAGGGTCTCGGACATGGGAATTCCCCTTTCGATCGGGACGCCCGGACGGGTTGTCCGGGCGGTTCGCCCACCGCCGGTCGCGGTGGGAGTCTGTGGGCCGGGGGCGGTGAGCCACGGGGCCGGAGAACGGAGCGGACGGGCGGGAGCCGGCTGCGTCAGCCGCGCTGCCAGACGCCGTACACGATGCGGTGTTCGTGCTCGGGGCTCCCGCCGTGCGCATGGGTCAGATCGCGGTGCCAGACCTCGCGGGGGCCGCGGCCCAGCCCGGCCAACGCGTCGCCGACCAGGGTGCGGCTCGGCAGGTACGCCTCTTCGTAGGTCAGCGGGACCTCGTCGCAGATCCAGCTCACGGCCAGCGGCCCACCGGGGGCGGTGAGGGCGTCGGCGGCCAGAAGCATGCGGTGGACCATGTCGGGGCCGCCCGCGTAGTGCAGCACTCCGAGTAGCAGGACCGCGTCGAACGGCCGGTCCTGAGCGAGCGAGAGCAGGTCTGCTCGGCGCAGCTCGACCGATCCGCCGCCGGGCAGCGGTTCGCCGCCGTCGGTCGCGAGGCCCGCGGCCAGCTCGACGTCGATCCCGAGGACGTGGTGCCCCGCGTGCTCGGCCAGCCAGCGGGCGACCGAACCGCTTCCGCAGCCGGCGTCGAGCACACGGGAGCCGGCCGGCAGTGCCGCGACGGGTTCCACCACACGGTGCATGTGGGCGTTGAACGGCCGTGGGACGTCCGTGCTGCGCATCGCGCTCAAAATCGCTCCTCCGTCGTCTCCGTCGTGTGGTTCACGGATCCGGCAGGCTGAGGCGATGGCCGCCCGGTCCGGACGACAACGAAGCTAGGCGTGGGAGATCGACAGCCGATCTACAGTGAATTCGGCCGCGGCCCCGCACCGTGCGCCGGGCCACCCCGAGAAATCGGGCCGCGGAGCGCTGACACCCCCGGTGACCTGCGCTTAGATCGCATGTAGATCGTCGTCGAGCAGGATGTTCCGTAGAACAAGACGTACCCGGCGGCCGGTGTTTCCTCGGCTCGCACATGCCGGGCACGCCAGTGGAAAGGGACGCACGTGATCTTCAGCAGCAACTCGGTGCCACGGCTGGCCAGGACTGCCGCGGTGGCAGCCGCCTTCGTGGCGCTCACCGGTACGGCCGCGGGCGCCCTGACCGCCGCCGACACACCCGCCGGGTCCCACGTCCGGCAGGACGAGCGGACCCTGGCGGGCTTGGGGGATCCGGACTGGAACAGCACCGGTTCGGACTGCAAGGTCTGCACGGAGCAGTGACGAGCACGACCGCGTGACCGTGCCGCCCGTATGCCGCTCAACCGAGCGGCACGCGGGCGTCCAGGGAGTCGAGGATCCGGCCGACATCGGCCGCGTCGGGCAGCTGGAGGGCGACGAACAGGGACCGAGCCTGCTCCAGATGGGCGCGCGCGGTGTCGGTACGGCCGAGTCCGATCCCGGCCCGGCCGAGGACCGTCAGGGCGTGCGCCTTGTCGCGCAGCGCCCCGAGTTCCTCGCACCGCTCGACCGCGTCCGCGGCGTGCTGGGCGGCCTCTGCGTGCCGGCCGACCTGGCACAGGGTGTCGGCAAGCCGGTACCAGGCGTGCGCCTCACGCTGCCGCAGCCCTGCCGTGCGGCAGACGTCCAGGCAGGCCGTGTAGCGGGAGACGGCTTCCGCGTAGCGCCGCTGCTCGTGCAGGGCCAGCCCCCAAACGTAGAGGGCGTAGGCCTCCCCCTCCCGGTCGGCCAACTCCCGAGCCGTGGCCAGCGCCGACTCGCAGATCGCCGCTGCCTCCGCGGCCCGGCCGCTGCGTACTCGGGCCAGGGCCGCGTTGATGGTCGTGGCAGCCTCACCGGAACGGTGCCCGAGGCGCCGGGCGAGCGTGATGGCCTCGTCGTAGCAGGCGACCGCCTCGTCGAAGCGGCGCTGGAACTGCACGGCGAGGCCGAGGTCGTTGAGAGCCTGCCGCAGGATGATGGTGTCGCCGATGCTCCGGCTCGCGGCGACGGCCAGGCGGGCGTGTTCCTCCGCTTCGGCAGGGCGCGCGGTCTGCAGGGCGGTGCCGCTGCACATCAGCCGGGCCCGTGCAGCTGCCGCCAGGTCACCGCTGCGCTCCGCGGCCGCCGCGAGCGTGCGCGCGACCGATGCCGAGCCGCTTGTCGCGGGCTGGCCGAACGGGCTGACCGCCAGCAGGAGATTGGCGGCCGTGCACAGCCGGTCGCCTCCCTCTCCGGGACGTTCCACAGCACACTGAACGGCGGCGATGACGGCGTCGAATTCGTGGCCGACCCAGACGCGGGCGGCGTCGACGTCGGCGAACGCCAGGCCCGCCGGGCCGTCGGCTGCCCCGAGGGCGTCGCCCGCCGGATCGCCCGGCACTGCGAGCGCGAAGGCGTTGCGCGCGGTGGCCAGGAGGAAACCGAGCAGTCTGCCGATGGCGGCGTCGGCCTCCTGGTGGTCCAGTCGCTGCAGGGCGAAGACCCGTACCAGGTCGTGGTAGCGGTAGCGGCCGGGCGCCGGTGACTCCAGCAGCACGGCGTCCACCAGCGACTCCGCGAGCGTCTCCGCGTCCGCGAAGTCGGTGTCCAGCATCGCCGCGGCGGCCGCGAGGCCGATCCCGGCCGGCCCGGCGACGGCGAGCATGCCGAACGCCGCCGCCTGGTCCGGTGTCAGCTGACGGCAGCTCACCTCGAAGGCGGCGTCGATCGCCAGGCCGCCCACGCGCAACTCCTTGATCCGCGCCTGCTCGTCGGCGAGCCGGGCGGCCAGGTCTGCGAGGGTCCAGCTGGGACGCGAGGCCAGCCTGGTCGCCACGATCCGGATGGCAAGCGGAAGATGGCCACAGGCGGCCACCAGGTCCAGCGCGCTCGACTGCTCGGCGTCCAGCCGCCCGCTTCCGACAACGTTTTCCAGGAGGCTCAGTGACTCCTCCGGCTGGAAGGCGTCCACCGTGACCTGGGAGGTAAGCGGCAGTCCGACCAGCAGCGAGCGGCTCGTCACGATCACTCCGCACCCGGCCGAGCCCGGCAGGAGATGCCGGACCTGAGCCGCGTCACGCGCGTTGTCCAGCACCAGCAGCACCCTGCGCCCGTCCAGAGCCGAGCGCAGCAGGCGGCTGCGCTCCTGGAGGCCGTCCGGGATGGAACGGACCGGGATGCCCAGCGCGGTGAGGAACTCCGCGAGGACCTGATCCGGCTCGGGGGATCCGGGGCCACTGCCGTGCAGGTCGGCGTGGAGCTGGCCGTCGGGGTAGTGCGCCCGGACACGGTGTGCGACGTGCAGCGCGAGCGTGGTCTTCCCGGTGCCGCCCATCCCGGTCACCGCCAGCGCGACGGGCGCGGTGCGCCCGGCGTCGGTCAGCAGTGCGCACAGCGCGGCCCGTTGCCGGGCGCGTCCGGTGAAGTCGGGGATGTCCGCGGGCAGCTGTGCGGGAATCGGCAGCCGTGCCGGCTCCGCGACGGCCGGGGCACCGGGGCGTCGCCCGCCGGCCTCCTCCCGCGGCCGGTCGTCGGCCGTGGTCGCGGTGACCAGCGCGGGATCCGCGGCCAGGATCCGCTGGTGGACCGCGGAAAGCTCGGGTCCGGGATCGATGCCCTGCTCGTCCGCGAGGAGCCGTCGGAATTCGGCGAACAGTGCGAGAGCCTCGGCCTGCCTGCCCGCCGCGTAGAGCGCCCGCATGAGGACGGCGCGCGGACGTTCCCGCAGCGGATGGGCGACGGTGATCTCGGCCAATCCCGGAATGGCGCGCGCGTGCCTGCCCAGCAGCACGTCCAGGTCGTACCGCTCCTCGACGGCCGCGAGCCGCAGCTCCTCCAGCCGATTGCGCTGAGCCTCGGCGAAGCGGCCGGGCACACCCGTCAGGGGTTCGCCCTGCCAGAGTGCCAGTGCCTCGTCGAGCAGTGCCGCGGCCTCGTCCGGACGTCCTTCCCGCCGGGCTTCGGCCGCCCGGCCGACGAGGGACTCGGCCTGCCATGCATCCAGTGCGTCGGCGGACACCGTGAGGCGGTAGCCGCTGCCTGACGACACCAGTACGACGGGCTCGGCGGGGTCCGGTTCGAGCAGCCGGCGCAGCTGCCAGGCGTAGGTACGGACGGTCGTCACAGCCTTGTTCGGCGGCGTCTCGCCCCAGACGGCGTCGATCAGTTGCGCCAGCGAGACCGTCAGCCCGCCCCGTACCAGCAGCGCCGCCAGCAGTGCTCGCTGCTGCGGCGGCCCCAGCCGGATCTCCGTGTCACCGCGGTGGGCGCGTATCGCGCCCAGCACGGCGAAGCGCAATCGGTCCGTGTGCATGCCACTCCCCATCCCCGTATCCGTACCGGCAGCCTCGCTCGCCCTCATGACGACGAGGGCTGTGAAACGGCTGGTCGGGCCGTACGCACCACGACGGATCGGGCAACTGCGACCGGGCTACCAATAATCACATGGCGCGCCCGCTGCTCGCCCCGCCGCCGCAGGTCGACGAGCTGAGCCGGCGGAAACCTGCACCGGCGACGACCGTCGAGTACGCCCGCCGTCCTGCACTACCCCCGAAATGGCGACAGAGCCCAGAAGTTGGACCGGAACCCGCCTGCATGGACGAACCCACTGGCTACAAGCGCTGCCCGCCGTTCTCCGTGTCGAACGTGTAGAAGCGGTGATGGTCGAGCAGGTCGGCCGGGGTCACGTTGTTCCACGGGCTCAGGACGGACCGCAGGTCGACCACGTTCGCCGTCCGGACGTCGGGCAGGTAGCCCGACTTCGGGTGCTTCGCCTGCCACTCGGCCCACAGCTTGTCGATGAAGGCGTGGTGCAGCCAGAACACCGGGTCGTTGGGAGAGGCGGCGGAGGTCATCTGGCCGCCGACCCACACGTGCACCCGGTTGTGCAGGTTGACGCCCCGCCAGCCCTCCAGGGCGTTGCGGAAGCCGTTCGAGGCGCTGTTCCAGGGGGCGGAGTCGTACACCGGCAGGGCGATCACGGAGTCCACGTCGGCCCGCGTCGGTAGCTGCGGGGTCTCGGAGCCGAGGCCGCGTCGCAGGTACGTGCGCCGGTCCACGCCCACTGTCAGGGCCCACTTGCCGCCTTGGAAGGCGAACGGCCCGTCGAGTACTTGGCCGTCGCGCGCCCGGCGGGTGCCGCCCATGAAGTCGGAAGCCCATAGTGAGGAGTTCGCCGTACGGTCGGCCGTCCAGTCCCAGTAGGGAAGGGAGACGTTCTTGTCGACCCGCTGGAGCGCCGCCTCGAAGTCCAACAGGAACCGGCGGTGCCAGGGCAGGAAGGAGGGTGCGCGGTGGCCTGTCCGGTCGCCGAAGTCCGAGTCGTTCAGCAGGTACCAGTTGTGGGCGTTGACGTACCGGTCGTAGATGCCCGTCCGCTTGAGTTCGAGGACCGCGTTGACGAAGGCGCTCTTCTCGTCCGGCGTGAGGGTGGCCTGGTTCTTGCGGACGGTCACAGCTTGGCCTCTTTGGCGGTGAAGGGGACGAGGTCGGCGCCCTGGAGCTCGCGCACGGCGGCCCGGGCGGCCGAGACCGGGTCCGGGAAGGTCTCGTAGTGGTTGACGACGGTGACCCAGCTGCCGTCGGCGTTGGGCATGATGTGCAGGTCGTTGCCGTCGACCTTGACCGTGGGCATCACCATGCCGTGGTGGCCGCCCGGTCCCACGGTGATCTGGATGCGGTGGCCCTCGTAGGTCTCGTCGATGGTGCCGGTGGGCAGGGAGACGGGCGCTCCGGACGGGCCGGCTGCCCCCGAGGCCCCGGCCGCCGGCGCCTCGGGGGTGGACTTGGACGAGCAGGCGGCCAGTCCGGCGGATGCGGCAACGGCGGAGCCGAGCCCCAGCGCCTGTCGGCGAGTGATCATGTTCATGGCTTGAATATGTATCAGACGCCTTCGAACATCTGATCGACGACTCGCACAACTACGGCCCGCTCAGGACGGGATGCTGGCGGGTACGTGTCGGTGTCGAGGTCATCTTACGTGGCCATGACAGCAGGTTCCGGCCAGGCCGGCCCTGCGGCTTCTCCAGGCTTGTCCCGGCTTGTCCCGGCTTATCGCTACCGTCTCTTCTGGATCGTCCCGGATCCCGACCCTGATGCCGCATCGAAGGTCACGATGGGACGACCCGCAGAGCTCGACGAGCCAGAAGCGCGCCGCATACCACATCGAGCTGACCGGCGACAACACAGCTGGCGCACACCCGGCCGTGCTGCCGAGGCGTGCGCCCTCTCCCCCGGCAGCCGCCCAGTTCCCACCCTCCGGTTCCGGACTGGATCGACGGGAACGGTGTGGCACTGAGCCGGACACGGGCGGCGCCGAACTCCCGTACGGGCTGGAGGGGAAGCCCGTCTCGTGCGACGTTCTCCGCGCGTGAACCGACGTGTGACGCGAGCTGTGCGCAGCTGGCCGCGTGCACTCGTTCCAGCCCTCGCTGTGACGCTCACGGTGACCACGCCTGCCGCTGCAGCGCCGGCCGACCCGCGTCCCAGCGCCCCGGCTTCGGCCGGCATCCCCTCGTCTTCGGGGGGCGAGGAGACGCTGTCGACTCCGAAGGGTGCGCCGCCGTCGAAGGCGGTACCTGCCTCGGCCGTGGTGGAGCGGCTGAAGGCGTTCCCGACGCTCGGCATCGGCGACAACGACGCCGCGCCCCAAACCGCTCCCTCCGACACGAATCTCGCGGTCGGACCGGCGTACATCGTCGATATCCCGCCTGGCCGCTTGGCTGATTGAACGCCCGGCATCGAGGTCGTCTGCCGCGACCGCGCTCCATTCGCCGGGCGATGCGTCGCCCAGCACCGCGGCCGCCTCGGGGTTTCGGCCCGTGCACCAGCCGAGTCGCCGGCATCAGATCGACCGCAGCATGAAACCCTCCCGTATGCAGGTGGGGAATCCTCCGCCTCCGAACCGCGAAGAGGACGACCCGTCATGAACCGCAGCAGGCAGGCGATCCACCTGGCCCGACACCTGTCCCAGCTCACCGCCGTCCGCGTCGAGATAGCCCACGACGGCGGTGCCCGGTGGGGCCTTCAGTGGCAGGACGGCCCGCGCCGCGAGGAGATGCGGGCACACCTCGACGCCGCTCTCGCCGCCGATGACCGCTACACCGCCATGCGCGACCGCACGATCCTCTGCAGCCGCTCGCAGACGCGACAGGCCTGGGCGGCGCGGGCCGCCGCCGCCCACCGCGAGGGCATCCTCTCCTCGGCCATCGCCGATCTCGCCGTACACAAAGGCGAACAGGAGTCCGACGAGGCGAACGCCCTGTGGCGGTACGTACGGGAGCTGTGGGAGAACACCTCCTACCCGGAACGGGCCAGCGCTCCCGAGGACGTTCCCCTCATCGAGCAACTCGTCGCCGCCAGTACCCGGGAACTGCCGTCCGGAGGCCACACGATCAGCGAGCTCTACATGGCGCAGGCACTCCTCCCCTGGTGACGGGGTCAGGTGTCAGCGTCCCCACCGCTCACGGGAAGGGGCCGCGCTCGGGTGAGGGGAACCGGAAGAAGGCCGGGACAGCAACACACGTCCGAGGGTGTGGGCGAGCGGGCGGCGGCCTCGAACCCGGGTGGACCTGCCCGTCACGGTCGCAGCTTCGACCGTACGGGTTCCGCCGCCGCCGGACCAGCCTGTCGGGCGGGCGCCCGCAGTGGCACCGAGTAGCCTGCCGTTCGTGGTCTCCAGCTCCCGGAACACGGCCGTCGCCGGTGTCCTGCACGGGGCGACGGCAGCCGATGCCGCCCGTCTCGCGGCTGATCCCGCGCTGAGCGCGGTCATCGTCCCCGACCGTCGCCGCGAGCCGTGGCTGCAGGAGCTGGCCGAGCTCGTCGCCGGGGAACGGCTGGTCATCCCCCGCACCACCCTGCCCTCGGTCACGCCCGACGAGTTCACCGGCTGGGCGCACACCGCACTGGCCGTTACTCCCTCCTCCGTTGCGGCTCCCCTCGTCGATGCCATGGCCGGGATCCTGGACCGGGTCGTGGACACGGCGGGGACGGACAAGGCGATGGTGCGCGTGTTCACCGAGGCCCCCACGCGGCGGTGCGGCTTCCACGTGGACACGGTGCCGCCGCAGAGTCCCACGGTCGGGGCCGTACGGGTGTACAACGGCCCGACCACCGAGTACGTCGCCTGCGAAGACGTCCTCGGCATGGGCGAGTTCTACACCTACCTGGCACGCCGCGAGCGGCTCTCGCGGCAGGCGGAGCGCGAGCGACAGGCCGACAGACCCGATGGGACCGCCCTCGCCGAGCTGTGCGCGATGGACGGGAGCCCGTCGTTCCTGCGGCCGGGTGCCGTCGTCCGGCGGGTGCCGGCCGACGCGACCGTCTTCTTCCGGCACCTCGACGTACGACGGCACTGGTCCGTGCATCCGGTGACCGACGTGTGGATCCACCGCTCTCCCATGCGCGGCACGGCACGGCTGGTGCTCAACGTGTCCCCGGTCCCTGGTCGGGGGTGAGCAGCACGTGCGTGAGGGAGCCCGGCAAGGAGTCGTCCAGGGTGCTCAACAGACGCAGGACGCGAGCCCCGGCCCGGGCCGGCCCGTGGTGCGCCGCGAACCAGGCCCGGGGCCTCTGCCGGACGTCGAGCACGGCCCGTACCGCCGCCACCGCGTCGTCCTCCCCGTCGAAGAACACCCCGGTGAACGGGTTGACGTACTGCCAGCCGCCGAGGATCGCCCGGTTGACGACGACCGGCACGTCGAGGCACAGGGCTTCGGCGAGCACCCGTGGCGAGGCGTCGAGCACGGCCGGCACGAACAGGGCCCGTGCCCCCGCGATCACCGCGAGCAGCCGCCGCCACGGCAGCGGCCCGACCATGCGTACGCCGCAGATCGGCTCCACCCCGGCCGGCGCGTCGACCACCAGGATCCGCAGCCCCGTCTCCCGGGCCAGCCTGCGCAGGCAGCGCGCAGCGAGCGGCCAGTTCTTCGCCTCCTGCCGCCACGGCTCCCGGCCGGACACGTGCACGATGTCGGGGCCCGCCGCCCCCTCCGTCCCAGCCCCGGCAGCCCCGGCAGCCACCCGGGCCGGATCCACGCGGAGCGGGTCCGTGAAGTCGGACTCGCTCGTCAGCAGCCGGGGGCCGACCGGCGGCAGGAAGTGCTCCGGATCGCGGAAGCAGTGCAACCACGCCTCGCACAGCAGTCCGTAGTCGCGCTCGTCCCGCCAAGGCGGGCCGGGGAACCCCAGATAGCTGGTGACTCCGGCGAACCGGACGCCGGAGCGGGCCAGTTCGGCCAGCCGCAGGTGGTGTGCGTGCGTCACGACGGGCGCGCGGACCAAGACCCACGGCAGGTGTTCGCCACCCGGCCCGGTCACCCGCACGAAGGGCGTGTGACCGCCCGGACCCGCGCCCACGCCGGTGCCCGCGCCGGTGTCGAGGCCCGTACCCGCAGCAAGGTCCAACCGTCGTCCCCCCACTCGAATCGGCAGGAGAGGCCATGATCCCGACCATCAGACGCGACTTCTACACGGATGGCAACGGCGGCACGCGGATCGAGATCTTCGACGAGCTGAGCGAGACCGCCAAGGCGGCCCTGTACACGTTCTTCCGGAGGGTCGGCGCACCCCACCTGATGGACGAGGTCGTCCTGCCCCTGTTCTGCGAAGGCGATTCGCAGGTCTTCGCCGCTGTCCGGGACCGGCCTTGGCCACCGTGGGGGCTGGGCGCCCGCAACATCGTCGCCTTCGTGCAGACCCACCTGGTCGGCGACGGATGCTGGGGCCTGAGCCCCGTGCACGTCGCCGACGAGGACCTGACGAACGTAGGACTGTGCGCCGCCGTGTACAAGGAAGCCCTGGAGACGCTGGCCGTCGACCCGAACGCCGAGGTGCACTACCTCGTCGCCGAGGAATCACGGCTGGCGGACCTGACGCTGCGCCGCGTCGGCTTCGAGCGGACGGAGGACGCCTTCCTCACCGAGGCCGCGCGCTACCTCACGTACCGCGCCCCGGCCGGTGAGCTGCTGAACCGGCTGGGCCTGGCCGAGGCCGACACGGTCGACGTGCTCGCGGGCGCCCTGGACGACGACGTGTTCGCGCTCAACGCCGCCTTCCACAACACGGTCTACCTGGGCTCGCGTGCGGAATGGGTGGTGGACCGACCCTCCGTCCCGTCCGAGATCGCCCGGCTGGTCCGCGGCGGCCACTACAGCAAGCCCGCCGGCGTGCCGACGGGCACCGGCCGCTACGAACGGGATCCGGTCGCCGAGGTGGCCCAGGGCGTACGGGAGTTCCTCAGCGCATCGGAACACGACGAGTTCCGCGCGTACGTGCTGGACCGGGAACCCGACTTCAAGCCCGCCACGGTGCGGATGTCCGGATCCGGCGGTTCGGCGGTGGTGGACGAACGGGTGCGCCGCAGTCTGGTCCTCGACGAACTGGGCCCCTACGAAGCCCTGTTCACGGAGCGCATCAAGGAACACGTCCAGCAGATCAGCGGCCGGCTGAACCTTCCGGCATTCCCGCTGGGCCGCATCGAACTCCAGGTGACCGCCAACGGCGACCGGGACTATTTCGGAATGCACCGTGACAGCGACGACGGGGACACCCGCGAGCTGACCTTCGTGTACTTCTTCTCCGGAGAGCCCCGCAGGTTCTCGGGCGGGGAGCTGCGGGTGTTCGAGACGGTCCCGGAGGACGGGAGGGTGGTCGCCACGGACCGCAGCCAGACGATCGTGCCGCGCGCCAACCTCGCGATGTTCTTCCCGAGCAGGCACGACCACGAGGTACTCCCGATCCGGGTGCCGAGCAAGGCGTTCGCGGACGGCCGCTTCAGCGTCACGGGCTGGATCCACCGGCAGTGAGCCACCGGGAGACCGGAGCCACCCGGGCGGGGGCGGCGCGGGCCGCGACACGGGCCCGGGCCCAAGACCAGGCCGGGCGGGCCGAGGCCGGTGCCGACGCCCTCGCCTGGGCCGTTGTCGCCCGCGTGGCACTCCCCTCCGGCCGGGCACGCCCCGAAGCCCGTGCCCTGCACCACGCCCTCTTCCCCCGGGTCGCGGGGCTCCTCGCACGCGCAGTGCGGCCCGACGCAGGCGGCGTACGCGCCCGGTACCTCTTCGCATCCGAGCCCGCGGCAGCGGCGTTCCGGGCCGCGCACGACCCGGCACTCGGCCGTCTGGGCCCGCCCGTCACCGGTGCCGTACGGCCGGTCCCCGCGGCGGCGGCGCCGACCACGGGCACCGCGCCCGTGATCATCGTCGCGCCGCCGCGCTCGGGCAGCACGGCCCTGTACGAAGCCCTCGCCCGGCACCCCGGCCTGTGGACGGTCGGCGGGGAGAGCGAGAGCGTCATCGAAGGCGTACCGGGGCTCCACCCGGCGGCCGGCGGGTACGCCTCGCACGCCCTGGACGCCGCGCACGCCGACCGGCACGGCGGGGCCGTACGCGCGGGCTTCCTCGCCGGGCTGCGCGATGCGCGGGGCCGGAACTGGCCGGACCGCGGCGGCCCCCAGGATCCGCCGCCGAGGCTGCTGGAGAAGACCCCGGAGAACTGCCTGCGGCTGCCCTTCCTGCTGCGGCTGTTCCCGGACGCCACCGTCGTACACCTGCACCGCGACCCGCGCGACACCGTGGCCAGCATGGTGCGGGCCTGGACCCATCCGGGGTTCGTCAACATCCCGGACCTGCCCGGCTGGCCCCGGCGGGCCTGGCACCTGCTGCTGCCGCCGGGCTGGCGGCGAGGGCTCGGCGACGACCTGTCCCGGATCGCGGCCCGCCAGTGGGCGGCCGCCACGGAAGCGGTACTGGACAGCCGTGCCTCCGGGCCGCCCGACATCCGCTGGGTGGATCTCGACTACGCCGAGCTGAGCGCGGCTCCGGCCCGGACGATCCGGTGGCTGGAGCGGGAACTCGGACTGCCCGCCGGTCCGCCCGGCCGGGACCTCCCGCTCTCCGCGACGACGATCACGCCTCCGCGCCCCGGCAAGTGGCGCAGTACACCCGGCTTCGACCCGTCAGCCCTCGACACCTTGGCGTCCACTTGCCGGCGCCTGAAGAACGGACGTACCCCGACCATGCCCCGAACCGTCCGCGGCCTGCCCCGGCGCCCTTCCTACGTGTGCTGGCTGGACGACGGCGCCGCGGATGACGGCTCCCCGGTCGCCGGCTCCGCGGACGACGCCTCGGCCCCGACGCCCGGCCCCGAGCCGGAACACCCGCGCCTCGACCCGGCCGTGGTCCTCCAGGACGGGGTCACCATCCCCTTGGGCCTCGCGGGCCGGGCCCGGTTCCGGGACCGGTTCCTGCCCGACCGGCCGATCCTGTGGACCGACGACCCGTCGACCGGCGCACTCGCCCCGTTCTGGGTCTCCCTCGAAGACTTCTGGGCGCTGCGCACCCTGGTCCCGGGACGGCCCCTTTCGCCGGCGCTCCCCGCGCGGCTGCGCGCCGCCCTCGCCCGGGCCGGGGCGCTCGGGTCGGCCGGGCTGCGCGCCCGGGACGCGACCAGGGCCGACACCGCCCGGACCGCGGCCGCCGCGGACTTCGAGCGCAACGACGTGTGCCGGATCGACCGCATGGTCCACCCCCGGCACCGCTTGGCCCTGCTCGACTACTACGAGCGGCTCATCGCCACCGGCTCGTGGCCGCTGGGGGACGCCCAGGTCTCCGGCCGCTACGGCTGGTACAACGAATCCCTGTCCCGCTTCTTCCACCACCAGTTCCGCGCCCTGGTGGGGCGGATCGCGGGACGGCCGGTACGCCCCTCGTACTCCTACGTCTCGGCGTACCGCGGCGGCGCGGTCCTGGGCCGCCACGTGGACCGGGAGCAGTGCGAGTACACCGTGTCCCTGCTGCTCGGGGAGTCGGGCCCGGGCATCGAGGGCGGTTGGCCGCTGCACCTGGGAACCCCGCAGGGCGAGGTCAGCCTCGTCCAGCGGCCCGGTCAGGCCGTCCTCTTCAGGGGGACCACGGTGCCGCACGGGCGCCCGCCGTTGCCCGACGGGAGCACGCACACCTCGCTGCTGTTCCACTACGTTCCCGCCGAGTTCCGCAGGACCCTGTACTGAAACGCCTCCTGCTACGGCTACTGCTACTGCTACTGCACCGCGAGCAGGCCGATGCTCCGGGCCTCGGCTTCCCGGACCTGCGGCGCGATGCGCTCCCACCCGGTGACCGTGCGGCGTCCGACGGGCGGCTGGGTGCGCCGGCGGGTCCGGGTCAGGCCCGCCGGGGCCGGGCCCGGCCCGAACACGGCAGCCGCCGCGTCCGCCGTCAGCAGCATGTCCCAGACCAGGTGGACACGTTCGGCGGGACCGCCGTTCTCGGCGGCGTGCACGCAGCCGTGGTTGACGAGGTACACCGATCCGGCCACCAGGTGGTGCACGTCCCCGTCCAGCGTCAGCGTCGCCGCCGGATGGGTGGTCAGGGGCAGGTGAAAGCGGGCCCGGATGCCCACCGTGCCCGACCGCGCCCGTACGACGCTGTGCTCTTCGTGCGGGGACAGCGAAGCACCCGGCCCCAGCACGTTGACCCGGAAGTTGACCAGGTGCGGCAGGGACCCGATCAGTGCGGCCAGGGCGGGGTGGTGCGCGCCGTGGTGGAAGCGCTTGCCGAAGCAGGACAGGTCGTGGTCGCGGGAGAAGTCGTCGCAGCGGCCGGAGGCGTTGAGCAGGCTGAACTGCTCGACCCGGCCGCGGGGACCGGTCCACGCCGTCACATGGCCGGGGGCGCCGGCCGACGAAGGGCGCTGCCGCGATCGCAGCAGCGCCACCTCGGCGGCCAGGCTCGCGGCGGTGTCGGGCCCGGCCTCCAGCAGCCGCAGGCAACGGATGCCGGGGCGGTGGTAGTTGGCGTCCCGGATGCCGTGGAGGATCCGGCGCAGGCCCTGGTCCACGCCGTCTTCGTGTGCTGTCAACGGAACGGGCACCTCTCCAGGAGCAGGTCGAGGTCCGGAAGTCGCGCCGGAAGCGTCGCGAAATCGGCGAGCGCCGCCGAATCCAGCCCCGCGCCCGTCCGGCCGACGGACACGGGCGGCGGGACCGGCACCCCGACCGAAAGGAAATAGTCGTGGAACTTGCTCCCGTCACCGCTGGGCAGGTCCCGGTAGCGGATCCAGACCGCGGGGATCCCGTAGGCGTGGCCGAGGATGATCCCGTGCAGGCTCGACGAGGCGATCAGAGGCGCCCGTACGAGCTGCTCGACGACCTCCTCGACCGGCCGCTGCACGTCGACGAGCCGCCAGCCGGCCGGAGTGCCGAGCCGCGCACCGGCCTTGTCGGCGAAGTGCGGCACGACGGCGGGACGCCGCCCGGTACCCCGGCCACCACGGGGCAGGAAACGGGGGACCAGCAGGGCGGGGTCCCCGTAGACCGGAGGACAGGCCGCCCCCGAGCGCAGGGCCGCCTCCCGGGTGAGGGGGCCGCGTACGGCGACCAGATCGGCCCGCGGGTCGATGTCCTCACCGGCGCACATCACCCCGGCTCCCCAGACGACGGCGCCCGGTCCCGCGAGGGAGACCACGCTGCCGGTGACGAAGTGCTTGCGCCCCGGCGCGTGCGGCGCGACCCACCGGGCCGGGGCGCCGCAGATCCGCCGGACCAGCCAGGGAGTGAGCCTGTCGCCGACATTGCCCTGACTGGGAGCCCGGCACCAGAAGGCGGGCACAGCCTCGACCACGGCTCCCATTGTAGTGAGCGGACCGCGTTGTTCATCCGCACCTACCACGGTGACGTCGCCTGGTTGCGCTACGCGCTCGCCGCCATTCGGACGTGGTGCCGGGGCTTCTCGGAGGTGGTCGTCGTCACCCCGCGGACCGGGGCCGCCGCCGTGCGCCGGTCCGTCGGCGACGGGGTCCGCCTGGAGGTGGGCCCGGACCACCGCGACGACTACCTGGGCCAGCAGGTCAGCAAGCTGTACGCGGACCGGCTCACCGATGCCGACCTCATCTGCCACGTCGACTCCGATATGGTCTTCTTCCGCCCCGTCACCCCCGCCGACCTGCTCGCGGACGGGCGTCCGTGGATCGTCCGCCGCCCCGTCACCGAACTCGGCCGGCACCGGCCCTGGCTCGCACCGACGCAGGACTTCCTCGGCCACCAGGTGTTCTTCGACTTCATGCAGCACCCGCCCTTCACCTATCCGCGCGCGCTTTACGGGGAGCTGCGCGCCCTGTGCGCGGACCGCCACGGGATGCCGCTCGACCGGTACGTGGCGGGCCGCCCGCCGCGCGGGTTCTCCGAGTTCAACGCGCTCGGCGCGCACGCCCACGCGGCTCACCGGGCGTCGTTCACCTGGTACGACGCGAGCTCCGGCGCGGCGCCGGAGCTGTGCCGCTGGTACTGGAGCAGGGCGGGCATCGGCACCCGCCTGCGCGAGGAGCTGGACCGGGTGGTCACCGGGCCGGTCAGCGTAACGGAGTGGTGGACCCCGACCACGGCTGGAAGCGTGGCAGCCGCGCCATCTCACGACGCCGGAGAGAGGTACCCGAAGTGGAACAGGCACAGCTGACGCTCGACCAGGTACTCGAATACATCGAGAACAGGCCGGACACGACGCGCACCTACCAGGTCCCGCAGGGGGTGATCGCCGCCCTCCCTCTGACCGAGCCGCCTCATATGCGGCTCCTGGACGCGTCGGAGATCCAGGAACTGGCCGACTACCTCGACACCTCGCCGAGCTCGCTCAAGGGCCCCTTCAAGGTGTTCGACGCCACGTGCTCCTCCTGCGCGCGTCGCATCACCTTCCTCGACTTCGCGAAGACCGCGGTGGACCTGGGCATGCACGCGAAGGAGGCCCTGCGCGACGTACTGACGGGCAAGAACGGCGAATGGATCACCATCCGCGGCCGCGACGGCGGCCGCCCGGTGGCCTGCGCCCAGTGCGGCCACGACGTCCCGCGCCTGAAGATGAACGGCTCGTACTCCGAGTATTCGTCGAGCTCGTACGCGTACGCCTGACCCCCCGCCAGCGTCAGCCTCCCCGGCCGCCGCCGGGGAGGCGGTGGCCATGGAGGGCGAGATACGTCCTACACCTGGCATGCCGCGACGATCACCGATCGTCAGCCCCTACGACAACCCGCCTTCAAGGAATCAGTAGCGGGGATTCAACTGGCCGCAGACGGTCGCTCTGGGTTGACACTCATCGGGCAGGCGGGACGCGTCCGGAGCCAGTACGAGTGGGCCGCTGCGGTCAGGGCGATGCCGTAGGCGGCGAAGGCGACCATCCCGATCCATCCGACCAGCATGGCGTCGCCCGAGGAATGGAAGTCGCCGCGCCGGATCGTCAGCACGCCGGCTGTGGCCAGGGTCAGGTATCCGGCCCCCACAACGCCGTAGGGGGCGAGCGTAGCGGCGCCGAGCAGAGCCGGGGCGAGCGGGAGCCAGCGTGGTACCCGGCGGCCGCGCAGGAACAGCGTCCAGCGCGGGAAGACCTGTCCCCACGGGCGGACCAGGCCCCACAGCAGGAAGACGCCGAGCGCGGCCAGCAGCGCGGTGGGGTCCAGGCCCCAGGACTCCAGGGTGAGGAAGATCCCCGAGGCGCCGTTGCGCTCCGAGGCCGCGAGCATCTCCTCACCGGTGATCCCCGCGAACGTGCCGCCGGACGCCCAGACCAGCTTCATCGCCGCGTAGGGGACAAAGGCCAGCGTCCCTGTCCAGGCGGCGCGCTGGACGAGCCGAGGTGCAGCGGACGGCTCGCGTACGGCAGTCCCGCCGGGCCGGCGGTCGGAGCGGGCCGTGGCCGCGAGCAGGACTGCCCCGACCGCCGCCAGGGCCCTGTTCGCAGCAGAGGCCAGGCTGTCCACTCCCTGACCGAGCGTCAGCGTGATCGCATCCATCAGCAGGCTGAACGCGGTGATCCCGGCCAGCCCACAGACCATCCAGAGCAGCACCCGCAGCGCTGGCCGCAGCCCGTACAAGACCACCGCTCCGCTGACCACCGTAGCCAGCGCGCCCAGCGCCACGACTGCCCAACCCAGCCCGGAGGCGCCTGAGTCACCGCCGTGGGAGAGCAAGGAGATCCCGCTCAGCGCGCACACCAGGCCGAAGCCGGCATACAGCACCGCCCACAGCATCGTTGCCCGGGCCACCCAGCACGGCCATCGCTGCCACCAGGCGCTCGAGCGCGCCTTCATCGTCCGTTCAACACCGGTCATGCTCTGAACCTCGCATCGGCCACGACTGGACGGCATCGGCCGCCGAAACGATCCCCCTCCCCCAACCGGGTGAGTGACCCCTGAGGCCTAGGAATGAGCCACAGAGAGTGACGGCTCAACCGGCCGTCCGCGGGACATCTGGACCGGCCGCCGTCAGGCGCCGCTCCCGCTCCTGGATCACCGCAGGCGTATTGCGCCCCACGCCCTCATCAGCGTGCTTGTCGCGAGAGGATGGTGTGGTGATCCGGCACGACCCTGAGACACAGGCTCTGTTCCGCCGCTGTTGCGCTCCCGCGCACCGCTACCTGAAGCTCGGCGGAGCGGTACTCCGCATGTCGCGCGAGGAGTACGAGCCGTTCGTTCATGCCCTGGCCGCTGATGCGAATGCTGCCTCCGACGCCGAGCTCACCGTCCTCTTCGAAGGCAGCCGGCGTGAGCGACGGGACCGCGGCATGGCTCGCCGCCGTCTCGCGCCCGTGATCACTTCCACGAGCGTCTGCGAGCACTGCTGCCGGCGAGCGAGGTCTGCTGCGCAGGCGGGGCCTACTGTGTGGCGCTGGCGAGCTTCGGCACCGCACGGGACGCCGACCTGCTCGCCGCATACCTGGATCGATGCCTGCGCCTCCCCGACCTCGCCTACGACCGGCCCACAGCCATGGGCGCCCTCGCGCACACCGACTCCGTCCTGCACGGCGACGCCTGCGCGACCTCAAGTGTCAGCCGCAGCGAGTCGGTGGATGGTGGATCTCCAGGTCGCACCAGAACAACCGGCAGAGGTTGCGGGCGATGGAACGCAGCGAGACGTGATCGAGCTCGGGAGCCCGCTCGGTGAAGTACTCGACCAGCAGGTCACGGACGGCCCGGCACTCGATGGCGTACGCGTCGACGATCTGCTCGACGCTGCGGCGGCCTTCGATGCGTAGCCGGCAGCCTGCACGGAGGCGGGGTCGGCGTAGTCCCGCTGAGTGTCGCCCTCAGGGCGTCATCCCTCTCCGCCGCCTCTGCCCGCAGCACTACGGCGTGCGCTTCCATGCCCGCACGGTCGTCAGCGGCCCATTGCTGGCGAGTTCGGTACGAGCCTGGGCGAGCGTCACGGTGCGTCGTGTCCCGTATGCGTACGATTCTGCGGCCTTCAGGAAGGCGGCGTAGGCGTCCCTCCGGTGCTGTCGGCGGACTGCGTCCATGGGACCGCGGTGAGCTCCGTGGCCTTGGTGACGTCCTGCCATGTAGGCCGCAAAAGCGGCCACCAGCGCGGTCGGACTTGCGATGACAACGGCTATCACCTGTGGGTCCATGACGGAGGTCATGCAGTAGCCGAGCTCGGCGAGTCAGAGCAACGCCGCGACCGCCTCGGCCCCGACCAACTCGCCGCCCTCGCCCGCCTCGGTGTGGACTGGGCTGCCGCATGACGAGGGGGCGGCCCGGCACGAGCCTCCCTTCGCCTTCGACGCTGCTCCGTCAGTGCCCGGGAGTCGGCTCCCCGGTTGCCGGGGGCTGCGAGGGCGGTCGCTCTTCTTTCGTAGAGCCGTCGCCCAATCCGAACAGGAACGCCGGCAAACCAAACAGGCAGCTCCGGCCGTCAGGGCGACGACCGTGTCAGCCCCCGAGGACGGCCAGGGAGCCCTCGGCATCGACCACCGGAGTGGTGCTCAGATCAACCCCCGACAGAACCAGCAGCCGTCTTGCGCAGGTAACCGTCGATCGCGGCAAAGGTCGCTTCCGGCTGTTCCAGCTGCGGCAGGTGGCCTGCCCTGGGGATGACCTGGAGCCGACCGTTTTTGAAGGCCTCGGCGTACCCGGCGCCGTAGGCGGGAGTGACGATGCGGTCGCTCTCACCCCAGAGCACGAGAGCGGGGACGTCTACACGCCGCAGACGGCGGAGCAGCTTCGGGTCGTGCATGTAGGGGTCACCGGCGAGGACGCTCAGGGTGGCCATGTTGCCCTGCTGCAGGGCGGCTTGTTCGGCGGGGAGCAGGTCGGGGTCTCGGTAGAAGCGGGCCGAGTCGTGCCAGGCGTACTCGGCCACGCCACGGGCGTCGAGGGCGGAGAAGTCCCTGATCGGCTCGGCCTCGACGTGGATGCCGACGGGGTCGATCAGGACGAGCCCGGTGATGATTCCCGCGGTGTCCCGTAGGGCCATCTCCGCTGCGGTCCAGCCGCCGATCGAGGAGCCGACGACCAGGATGTCGCGCAGTCCGCGATCTTGGAGGTAGTGCAGGTAGGCAAGGGCGAGATCGTCGATGCCGGTCAGCCACGGCGGGCGGTGGGTACCGTCCCATCCCGGGTGTACCGGAGTGATGGCGTGCGCGGTCTGGGCGAGATGGGAGGCAAGTCCGGCGACCGTGGCCGGTCCCCCGCCGCCGTGAAGGATCAGGCAGGGCCTGCCACTGCCGGCTTCGGTCAGGGTGAGGGGCAGGTCCGGGTACAGGGTGACGCTCATGTTCGAAGGCATGCCCAGGACTCTAACTAAGCTTGTTTATATAAACAAGCTTAGTTGTGTCGTAGACTCTGCTCATGCCAGATGAACTGCAGGTCCTCGGAAGAGCGGTGAAGCAGGCCCAGTACAGGCAGCACCGCGCTCTGGACAGCCGCCTCACCGCTGCCGGCACGACGCTGGCCCAGTGGGACGCCCTCCGCGCGATCAGCCGTGCGCCCGGGTCGCCGGCCCGGGCCCTGGCCGCGGCGACATTCCAGAGCGAGCAGGCCTTCGGCACGCTCGCCGGCCGACTGACAGCCCTGGGCCTGATCGACCGCAGGCCCGGCACTGGCCGCCGCATCGAGCACCATCTCACCGCCGCCGGCGAAGAGGTCCTCAATACCGGACACCGGATCGCCGACGAGGTCCTGACCGCCTGCTACTCCACCCTGTCCCCGGCCGAGCGCACCACGCTGCTCGATCTGCTCCAGCGCGTCGTCGACGGCAACGAACTTCCGGGGTGACTGCGGCTCCGGGAAACCATGGAGGGGCGGTTCCCAAAGGGAAGGCTGAGGTGCGTGATGACGGAGTCGGACAATGCCCTCACCATCCGCCATGTCGTGGAATGGCCGATGTAGGCCCGCCCGACATGCCCAAGTCCGCACCGTGACACGCCGAGACCGAGGGCGGCCTGCGCGCAACCCTGATGCAGGGCTCAGCCGGCCGCCGCAGCCGGCCCGGCACCGAACCGCGGGACGCCGCCGGCGGTCACGCCCCGAAATCCCGCGCGTCGGGAGAAGTCTCGAACATGGGCCTCCCACCTGCTCAGATGCGGCTCACCGCAGGGTGGCATGCAGTCAGGAACCCGTGCGCGATCCAGTTACGAAGGAGGCCGGGGTACGGGCCGCGAGGGCGGCCGCGCCGCAGGCGCCGGCCTCGGGGTCCCAGACCATCAGTTCGCCATCGAGGACCAAGCTGGTCGGAAGCTGGTCCAACGCGGCCACGACCAGGTCGGGGAAGCGGTCCTGCACCAGCGAGCCGCGGCGGATCTGGATCGGCACCCTGCCACCCGGGACGGGCAGGGTGAAGAGCAGGGCACGGCGCCCGTTGAACTCAGCTCATGCGCTGTTCACCGTCAGCGACAGGCGCACGCGGGCCGGTTCACCCTCCCGGGGTGCACCCTTCACCGGCGAAACGCCACTGCAGCCCTGCGTCGGGAGCCCGCGGGAGCCGGGCTCGCGAGGACGCCGGCGATCAGCCGCCTGCCTCCCGTCACGCTCCCGGCCGTACGCCACCTGGCACAGATCGGCGCCGCCGCACGACCGCCGCCCAACTCCTCCACGCCCTACCCCACCACGACCGGCGGCTACGCAGCAGCGGCGCCTGGCGCGGCTTCACCCAGGACGAAAACATCCGCGCAGCCGTCGAGGAAAACTCTTCACCCTCTGCGGATAACGCGCCCATCGCCGGCCGGGTGCACTGCAAGGACCGAGCGCCAAGGCCCTCACCGTCATACGGGACTGGAAGGGAACGGGTCTGGGCCATCCCTCCCGCGCCGATGACGCGATAGGCCAAGACAGATGATCACGGGCCGTCGCTCCGGTCTGGTGCGCGCCGACCCGGCCAGTGCCTCTACCGCATCTCGGGACCTCACGGCAGGAGGATCGGCATGCCATCCGTCCCGCGCCACGATGCATGAGAGACCCGTCATGACGGCTGCTCGGCGGTCGGCGGGTGGAGGGTCATGGTGATCGGGGCGGAGCTCGAAAGGCTGCTGTACACGCGGCCGGCGCCGCAGACCACCGAGCTGCAGCTTCCCGCGCTGCTCAGGTGGGCGAAAGGCTCCAAGTAGAAACGGCCCATCGCAGTCAAGGCGCAGGTGACGGCGCCGGTGTTCGCTTCGGTGGTGTCGCTGCGCCGTCGCTACCCGCTCCGGGCGCCTCTGTGCCGGCATGGACGAGACGTACGACCTGGCTTTTCGGTGGAAGGGCGTTGCGGGTGCGCTGGTGGAAGGTGAGCAGGGCCAGGAGGGCAGTGGCGGTGAACCAGGTGGCCTGTAGGGCGAGGTAGGCCGGGGTGTGGGCGGTGGAGAAGGCGCTCGCGGCGGCGGTCTGGATGGCGCCGTGAGAGGGCAGGTAGTGCACGAGGGGGCTCTCCGCGCTGGAGCTGCGGGCGGGGTTTTGCAAGGTGATGTCGACGACGCTGGTCATCGCGACGGCGAACATGCCCTCGACCTCGCGGCGCAGGACGGATCCGAAGATGACGCCGAGGGCACCGTAGGTCATGGCGCTGCTGAAGAGTGCGGTGGCGAGCTGGAGGGGCTGTCGGGGGGACCATGCCGCGCAGATGAGGGTGGTGGCGTAGACGGCGACGAGGGCCGAGGCCAGGGTGAGGGTGGCGGCTTTGGCCAGCACGAGGTGGGTGCGGGGGTAGCCCGCCAGCGCGAGGCGTTTGTCGAAGCGGCCCCCGGTGAAGGTAGCGGCGAACATCATGAACCCGGTGATCAGGGCGACGACGTTCAGTGCACCGGTGAGCTGCGTCAGCTGGTTCCCGGCCGGGGAGAGGAGCCGGCCGGTGGCGCGCAGGTGGAAGGGGACGGCGGTCCTGGGGATGACGAGGTAGGCCAGGGTGGTCCAGGTGGGGACGAAGGCCACAACCAGGAGCATGGCGAACTTGTTGCGGGAGTGCTCGATCAGGTTGTAGCGGACAGCGGTGGTGAACCAGACCAGGTGCCTTCTGGTGCCGTTGCTCATGCCGCTGCTCCTTCCGGGGTATGTGCGGCGGCGGACATGTGGGGGTGGAGGCGGCCGTCGTTCAGGCGGTAGAGCTGGTCGAGGCGTTCGGCGTCGTAGGCCAGGTGGGAGACCACCAGCACCGAGCGGCCGGCGTCGCGCAGTTGGGCGGCAAGGTCCCAGAACCGCTGGTAGGTGTCCCAGTCGAAGCCCTGGTAGGGCTCGTCCAGCAGCAGCACCTGCGGGTCGTGCATGAGGGCGAGGGTGAGGTTCAGCTTTTGCCGGGTGCCGCCGCTGAGGACCCCGGCGCGGGTGTTCGCGTATTCGGTGAACCGCAGTGCCGCCATGAGCTCTTCGGCGCGTCGCAAGTCTGCGAGTCCGTAGGCGGTCTTGAAGAACTCCAGGTGCTGGCGCACCGTGAGCGCGTCGTTGAGGACCACGTCCTGGGGGCAGTACCCGAACCTGCCGCGGTGGGTCACAGCGCCGCGGCTGGGGCGCAGTTCACCGGAGAGGATCTTCAGCAGGGTCGACTTTCCCGCGCCGTTCTCCCCGACGATCCCGGCCAGGACCCCGGGGGGAAGGTCCAAGTCGATGCCTCGCAGCACAGCATGTCGGCGGTAGGCATGGTGCACATCTGTGACCTGCATGGTCTTCCTTGTCTGGACGTGTTGGCCCGGGTTCGGGGTTCAAGGGCCGCTATGTCTGGCAGGTCACGTCGCGCCACCGGTCTGTGCGATGGCAGCGGCGAGCACTGGACGGGAGCGGGTGATGGGGAGGGTCAGGAAGGTCCGCAGGTTGAGGCCGGGTGTTCGGGTGGCTGGTCCGGCGGTGCGCAGGGCGGGGAAGCGGCGCAGGAGCTCAGGGAGGAATTCGGCTGCGTTCAAGCGGGCCAGGGGCGCGCCGAGGCAGTAGTGGAATCCGGCGCCGAAGGCGAGGTTGCGTTGTGGGGGGCGCTGGAAGTCGAGGGTGTGGGGGTCGCGGAACTGTGCAGGGTCGCGGTTGGCGGCGGCGACCAGGGCGTGGACGAGCGTGCCGGCGGGGACGGCAGTGCCGGCCAGCGTGGTGTCCTGGGTCGGGACACGCACAGCGTTCTGGACGGACGGGTCCCACCGGGTGAGTTCCTCGACGGCCTGGGGCAGGGCTTCGGGATGGGTAGCCAGCCACCGCGCCTGGTCGGGGTGCTTTTCGAAGGCTTGGACGGCGGTGGCGAACAGGGACGAGGTCGTCTCGGCCCCGGCGCCGACAAGGAAGACGATGTGCGCGGCCAGCTCGTCAGGAGGCACCGGCCCCGTGCGTGAGCGTTCGTGCGTCAGCCATTGGGACATCAGGTCGGTGCCAGGTGAGAGCGCACGTGCGTTGAGCAGGGTCATGACGTAGGCGTGGAACTCGGCGGCCGCCGCGTCGGCGACCGCGGTCTGGGCGGGAGTGGCGAAGGGTTCGGTCAGTGCTGCGGTTTCGAGGCTGTAGCGGGCGATGAGGGCCCGGTCCTCGGTGGGCAGGCCGAGGATTTCGCACATCACGGCGACGGGCAGCGCGCGGGCGACCATGTCGATGAAGTCCGCCCGGCCGTACTCGGTGAGTTCGGCGTCCAACCGGTCCAGGTGGGTGCGTACGAGCCTGCGGACGGTGGGGCGCAGGCGTTCCAGCGCGGCGGTGGTGAAGGGGCCGGATTGCAGGCGGCGTGCCTGGCCGTGAGCAGGGGGGTTGAGTCGCGGAAGGGTGAGAAGGACGTTTCTGCTCGGGCCGTCGGTGTCGAGGCCGCGTGCGGCGCGCCACGTGTGGTCGGGCACCTGCCAGATCCGATCAGTGAGGATTTGGAGGCAATCGGCGAAGCCGGTGACCAGAAGCGCGTGCGGGCCGAGGCTCACCACCGGCCCGGCGCGACGGATCTCCTCGTACAGGGGGAAGGGATCCTCACGTCCCTGGCGGGACTGGAGTCTGCGGATGACACCGCGCGGTGCGGGCGGGGCGGCCGAGGGTGCGGTGGGGGTGGCGGTGTCCATGGGCGGCATGCTCCTGTCGTGCGGGCAATGCCCTGTGTTGTGGTCTATGCGGTGGTGAAGGCGAGGACGACGTTGTGGCCGCCGAACCCGAAGGAGTTCGACAACGCAGCCCGGACCGGCTGGCGCGAAGGGGTTTTGGTCACGAGGTTCAGGTCGATGCCGGGGCCGGGGTCCTGAAGGTTGGCTGTGGGCGGAACCGTGGACTGCTGAATCGCCAGGACCGTCAGCGCCGCCTCGACAGCGCCCGACGCACCGAGCAGGTGCCCCAGTACCCCCTTGGTGGAGGTGACCAGCGGCCCGTGGGGCAGCGCCTCGCGGATGACGCGTGCTTCGACCTCATCGTTCAGCACGGTCGAGGTGCCATGGGCGTTGACATGATCGATGTCCGCCGCGGTCAGATGCGCGTCGCGCAGCGCCGCCCGCAGGGCCTGCGACGCACCCACACCCTCAGGGTGGGGGGCGGTGGGATGGTGGGCTTCTGAGGCGGACCCGCAGCCGGCCAGCAGCGCTCGGGGGCGCCGGCCTCTGGCTGCGGCATGCTCAGCCCGTTCCAGCACCAGCGCCGCCGCGCCCTCGGCCATCACAAAGCCGTCCCGGTCGGCGTCGAACGGCCTGGACGCGGCCGTCGGATCCTCGCACCGCTGCGACAGCGTCCCCAGGTTCGCGAACGCCGTCACCGTCAGCGGCGTGTTCGCGGCCTCCGTGCCACCGGTGATCACGATGTCGCACTGTCCGGAGGCGAGGAGGTCGCGGGCCACCACGATGGCCGTCCCACCGGACGCGCAGGCCGTCGACACCACCAAGCCCGGCCCTCGCGCCCCCAAGGCCAGGGCGATCTCACCTGCGGCCGAGTTCGGCGTCATCATCGGGATCATCAGCGGAGAGACACTCTCGGGTCCCTGCCCGATCAGGCGGGCGTGCTGCTTCTCCCAGCTGGCGACACCTCCCATGCCGCACCCGATCACCACCCCTACCCGGGGGCCGTCCCAGTCGGCCGCGAACAGGCCGGCGTCGGCCAGCGCCTCGTGCGCGGCCGCCAGCACGAACTGGACGAACCGGTCCAGCCGGTAAAGGTTCCGGCGCCCCACCACGCTGGAATCGAACTCGCCGACCGAGGCGCAGAAGTCGACCGGCATGCCCGCAAGCCCGGGGTGGGTGGCGGCGGCGGTGGAGGCACCCTCGCAGACCCTGCGCCACGTCGCGTCCACAGAAGACCCGGCGGGGGTGACCATCCCCAGCCCGGTCACGGCGATCTGCTGCCTCACTGACATGCCGCAGCCGCAGATGCCTCGTGGGCGTCGGTCCTGCCGTCGATCCTGCCGTCGATCACTGCGGCAACGTCGCGCAGCGTTGAGCCCTTGCCCACTTCCTGGCCGGTGACCTTCACCCCGAACCGGTCCTGCACGATGGCTGCGAGCTCGGCTGCTGCCAGGGAGTCCAGATCCATGTCGGCCAAGGTGGCATCGGCCCGGATCATCTCCGGCTCGACCTGGAACGTCTCGTCCAGGATGCCGACCAGCGCGTCGTAGACCGTGCCTGCCATAACCCACCTTCCACCTGTGCCGGCCAAGGCCGTCACGCACATTGCGACGTTCTCGTCACACCCCAGCAACTCCCAAAATGATCAAAGAGACACGGTCCGCCGAGAAGCGCGCTGCGCTGTCGGACAGGCCGGTGCAGGCGTGGGCGTGTACTCGTCGATCACGGCGGAGAAGGACCAGCCTCCCTCCGGTGTTTCCCGCTGCGCTCATTGTCCGAGGCGGAAGAGGCAAAACGGGAAGCGGCCGTACACCGGGAGGAGTCACCCCTTAGGCCCATTCATCGCATGATCACAACCCGTTCGTGGCCGCGCTGCCTGCTACAAAGGGAGACCTGACGGCCGACCCCTGGGTGCCCGTTTCCACGAGCGACCGGGCCGCGCCGCTGTCCCCTCCCCGCGGCCCCCAGCACCCTTTTCGGACGTGCTCCGAACCCACGACCCGACACGCACACACGCACACACGCACACACGACCGTAGCGAGGAGCAGAGCAGGCATGGAGCCATGCGACGTCACTACCCGGGTGATCCACAGGCGAGGGCTGGCCTTCGAGGTCGAGACCCGCACGAGCCCCTCGCCGCGCACTGCCCCCGTCTTCGTCGTCCGCGCGGGTGGAGAAGGCGAGTCCACCATCCGCCCCCAGGCCGAGGCGCTGCTGTCTGTGGCCGACATCATCGGTGTACGCATCGCCGGAGTGTCCAACCCCGGGACCCTGCCTGCGCACTGCGGTCTCGGCGATCTTGCGGACGGCCTTGCTGCCGTCCTGGACGAACTCGGCCTGCCCCGGGTGAACGTCCTGGGGACTTCCCACGGAGGAGAGATCGCCTACCGCCTCGCGGTCAGCCACCCGGGCCGCATCGATCGCGTCGTCCTCACAGGAGCCAATGGCCACCGCCCTCGCATGCCCCCCGGCGTCACCCCCGCCATGGCGGCGGCCCGCGCGGAGAGTGACCGGCACGGCGTGGCCGAGGAAATCGTGTCCTCTGTGGTGTGCCTGGACCCCGACCGGCGTGTACGCGGTCGCGCAACCTTGCAGTGGCTCCTCAAGGACCTCTTCAACGGTGCGGATGACAACCACCTCCGCCAGTGGACACGCTGCCTGCAAATGATGTGCGAAGCACCCCTGCCCACCGGAGTGTCAGCCCCTCTCCTAGTGGTCACTGGCGAGCACGACAGCGCCATCCGCCCCGCCGACAGCCGGGCTCTGGCCGCCATGTCGTCCCCCGCCGTGTTCGCCACCATCCAGGAAGCCGACCACTGGGTGTTCCTCACCCGCACCCGCGAACACCTCGACCTGACCCGCAGATTCCTCCTCGACGAGCGTCTGGATCACCTGCCCTACCTCGCCGCACTTGAATGCTTTCCACATCCCAGCACCCATCGGCCCAGCGCTGCCGCCGCAGAGGTCTGACGGCGCGGAACCGGGTCCCGTACCGGAACCACGGCAGTACGTGCGGTGACCGCAGCCGTGGTGACGCTGATCGAACCGGTCGGTGCCGCAGCACTCGCGGTGACCCCGCCGGGTGAACACCTCACCGCCGTGACCATCACAGGCAGCTCTCGGCCGTGGCCGGCCCCTCGCGATAGCCGAATGCCGCCTCACACAGCCCACAGCCCCTTGACCCGCTCGACCTCCGGCCGACCGACCCCTGCGTGGCTCAGCCGACCGCCGCGGCCGGGCCCTCACCTCGTGCAACGACGGTGCAGGGGCACACAGGTCCCGTCGGGCAGGTCACTGCCCGACGTTCGCCCCTCCCTCTCCCCGCACGCGACGGACAAGCGAGGGCTGCCTGTGAGGGCCTCAGTGGGCCTTGGGGCTGTGCGACATGCCGGGCAACGCTCGCGAGCCCTGCGCCCCGGCCCGAACGCGACCAGGGAGTCCGTACGCGTCGCTCGCCGCGGGTGGCGTCCACAGCCAGGCCGCCAGGCCCGGCTTTCGCGCCGAGCCGGCCGTCGGCCCCGCAGTTGTGCCCGGCAGGGGCCGGCGCGCACAGCGTCCCGGTGAAGCCCCGCGGCGCGGCAGACAGTCTCGACATGGATCAGAGCCGCGCAGCAGATGCTGCGCGGCCCTGATCCGGTATCCCTCAAGTCCCGCCGACAATGCAGGCGTCTTCGTCCGGCAGGACTATGGACGCCCGAACGGTCGAGGGGCGGGGTGGGGAGGGTTAGGCCGGGTTGATGTTCTCGGCCTGGGGGCCCTTCTGGCCCTGGGTGACGTCGAACGTCACGGCCTGACCTTCCTGAAGTTCACGGAAGCCCGAGGAGTTGATCGCGGAGTAGTGGGCGAAGACGTCCGGGCCGCCGCCGTCCTGGGCGATGAAGCCGAAACCCTTCTCCGCGTTGAACCACTTCACAGTTCCCGTAGCCATGTTCATGCCTTCCAGTCGACAGAACGCCTCCCACAACGCGGAAGACGGAGGTGATCGCCTTGGTTCCTGCGGCACAGCACAGCAAAACGCCCGCGCCAAAGGCGTGGGCAATGGGAACTTCCGAACCACGACAGCTGACCCAGACGGTACACGCCCGCACACCCTGTCACCAGAGGAAACCCGGGCAGCATGCTCCCGCCGCCGGGTGCCAGAGCCCGCCGGCGGGCGCGAGGTCCGGTCTCAGGCCGCGTACGACGGGTCCGCCGCAGCGGCGGCGCGGCGGTACTCGGCGTTGACGCGCTGGGCTTCCTCGACCCGGTCTTCGAGGATGACGATGCGGCAGGCGGCCTCGATCCCGCTGCCCCGGCCCACGAGTTCCCGGGCGCGGGCGCGGGCGGCGAGGCGCAGCTGGTAGCGGGAGTAGCCGCGATGTCCACCGGCGGAGCGGAGCGGGGTGATCAGGCGGGCTTCGCCGAGAGCGCGAAGGAAGCTCGCCCGTGAGGCGGGCATCTCCCGCGCATCCCCCTACCGGACCTGGAGCCACCTCAGGGACGAGTCCGAGAAGGGAAGGGCACCCGCCTGGGCAGCCGGCCAACAGCCCGACCCACGCGAGGCCCGCGTCGCACGGCTGCATGACCTCAACCAGCGGATCACCGGCAAACTCGCCCGCACCCACACCGAGCTCACGCAGCTCAATGAGCGCCACCAACTCCTCCTGTCTGCCCTGGCCGCAAAAGACGGCGAGCTCCAGCGGCTCCGCAGTGAGCTCAACGCAGGACGGGAGAGCAGCGCGCACGCTGTCGTCCCCCTGCCTCGCCATCGACTGACTCGCCCGCTGCCGATCCGATCGAGGAATATGGGATGCAGAGCGCAACGATGCACAGCTACAACGGGACCCATGACGGTCTTCCACTGCTCCAAATGCGGCAACGCACTCACGCCGGACTTGACAGCGCTGCCCGCCGTTCCGACCGTCCCAGGCATCAACGTTGCCCGGCCCGAAGGAGCACGACAGGCCCCACCTACGGTTCCCCAGGGCTACTACGCAATCGAACCCGAGCCGTGGGGAGCACCGTTCGTCCCGCAGAAAGATCAAGACAACCCCGTACCCTCCCAGCCCCGCGGACTCCTCAGAGCCACTCCCGACGGCTTCGTCATCTCGGTCGGCGCCCGCAACACGATCGTTCTTCACCCCGACGATGCGTCCGTCCTGCAGCCTCTGCCTCGCTGGGAGAACAGCACTGGATGCTGCGGCCCGGACGGAACCGAAGGACCGAACCGGGCCTGTCCCTGCGGAGCCCGAATTGCCACGCTCGCCGCGGATTGCTCCGGGCCCTACGAACTACACCTCGACCCGGTCCGGACCTACGCATTCACCCAGCCAGGCGTGAACCGCTGACGTCGCAACTCCGGCACTCATACCGCTGCCCCTGCACCAGCGCGAAGCGACAAGTCACCGCGCATGCTGACCCGTCGATGCCCTTGGCACATCAATCACCCGCACGAGTGCATCTCACGGCAAGGGCTCCACACGGGACAACCGAGACGACGCGGTTCTCAGGGTCGACAGCCCTCATCTCCGTCCGCGTTCGCGGACCGAGACACCCCGAGAGGTGGACACACCCTCTGCCGGGTTGACCCAGAGGTCACAGAGCCAGTCCACCACCGCACCGGAGCGGACCCCAGGTGCCCTTCGAGGTGGAGCAGCTCGGATTCGGGCAGGTCGATGCGCCCGTCGATGCCGTACAGCGCGCCAGGGGCGTCGGGGTGCTCGGCGAAAGCCGTCGAAGGCCTCGGCGGTCGGCGCCGCACGTGGAGAACCTCGGTCGGGATTCCGCGAGGGCCTCGCTTGACTGGTGGACGGCGCGACGGGTAAGGAGAGGCTGTTCATCGCGCAAGGTGTGAAACGGGGGACGCATGAAGCCGCTCGAAACGGGGGATCCCACCTCGCTCGGCGAGGGCCGCTACCGGCTGGTGGGACGGCTCGGTCAGGGAGGCATGGGCGTGGTCTACCTGGGCCGCTCCCGGTCCGGCCGTGCGGTCGCCATCAAGGTCGTACGTCCCGAGCTGAGCACCGAGCCCGGGTTCAAGCGCAGGTTCGCCGACGAGGTCGCGGCGGCGCGGCGGGTCGGCGGCTTCCACACCGCTCCGGTGGTGGACGCGGACCCGGACGGGGAGCCGGCCTGGCTGGTCACGGCCTTCGTGCCCGGCCCCACCCTGCAAGCGGTACTCGCGCGCGTCGGATCGCTGCCCCTGGACACGCTCACCGTCCTTGCCGCCGGCCTGGCCGAGGCACTCGACGCGATCCACCGCGCGGGGGTGATCCACCGCGATCTGAAGCCCGCGAACATCATCGTCGCCGAGGACGGGCCGCGTGTCATCGATTTCGGCATCGCGCGCGCCCTGGACGGCACGTCACTGACACAGACCGGCATGCAGGTCGGCACACCGGGTTTCCTGGCGCCCGAGCAGCTCACCGGCGGCAGGGCGCTCACCCCCGCGGTCGACATGTTCGCTCTGGGGGTGGTGCTCACCCAGGCGGCGGGCGGCGCGCCCTTCGGCGACGGGCCGTCCGCGGCCAGGCACTACAAGGTGGTCCACGAAGAGCCGGACCTGACCGCGGTGCCCATTGAACTCCGCGAAGCCATCGGCGCCTGTCTGTCCAAGGACCCGGCGGCAAGGCCCACCCCGGCCGCCTTCCTCGGTACTCTCACCGTCCGCCACTCGGACGGTGACTCCTGGCTGCCGGAAGCGGCAACGCAGCTGCTCCCGGCCCCGGAGCCGATGGTGCTCCCCACCGCACCGGACAGCCCGTCGCAGACCCGGCAGGACACCCCGGAGGACGTCCCGGTACCGGACGCCGCCCCGCCCGTCGTCGCGGAGCCCCGTACAGAACGGTCGCGCACCGTGACGGGGCCCGCGGCGCAGCTCTCCCCCGCCCCCGCGCAGGTGCCGCCAGCGGTTGCGGGGAAGCCCCGGCGTCGCCGCGCGGCGGTGGCGGCGGTGCTCGTGACGTCTCTCGCGGCCGCCGGCCTGTTCGTGTGGCAGCCATGGAGCCACTCGACCAAGGACAGTTCCAAGCCCCGCGCCTCCTCGCCCACCGGATCCGCCCCGGCCCCTGCACCGTTCCCCGCCGATCCGCTGCTGATCCGGCAGGACACCGCCCCGGGCTGGCCCGGGACGTGCCACAGCGTCATCGCCCGCCGGGACGCCTCGGCGGAGAAGCCCGTGGAGCTCATCGCGGGCGGCGCAGGCGCATGTGACGTCCTGCCCCAGTGGTCCCCCGACCGCAGGTCGTTCGCATTCACCCGCAGCACGCCCGAGGGCACGGCCGTCTGGACCGCCAACGCCGACGGCTCGAACGCGCGCCGGATCGCCTCCATCGCCGGTGGCAGGGTGTCCTGGTCGCCGGACGGCAGCCAGCTCGCCGTGCTTCGCATGAAGGACGGCGTACAGCAGCTGTTCGTGGTCGGCGTCGCCGACGGCACGGCCCGCCAGCTCACCTCGGGCGGGAGCCCGGTCGAGGATCCCGCGTGGTCGCCGGACGGCAAGAGCATCGCGGTCTGCCTGCAGACAGATCCCGAGAACTGGCAGATCCACGTGGTCGATCCCGCCGCCCCGAACCGCGCCCCGCAGCAGGTCACCCGGCTGCCCCACGCGGCACAAGACCCGGTGTGGTCACCCGACGGCGCCACCTTCGCCTACACGGCGGGGACCTACGGCACGGGCACCCAGGGCGACATCCACCTCGTGGACTCCGACGGAAGCAACGATCGTGAACTGATCGCCACCAGCGCCCATGAGATGGACCCCGCCTGGTCCGTCGACGGTACGTGGGTGGCCTTCGTCCGCGGCCCATACGAGCGGCCCGTGATCTGGGCCGTGCGTGCGGACAAGACCGGCGAGCGCACGCTCACCACCGGTGCCTCCGCGGAGGGACATCCCGCCTGGCGCTGAGAGTGCAGGAAACCGGTCGGGTCGTCCGCAGGGGACGGGCGCCGACGGCGCGATCGGGACACGCGAGGCGAGCCGCTCACCCGTCCCGCTTGCCGCGTAGACCGGGCTTCCCGCCACTGGATCCAGCGCCCACGGAAGCAGCGGCGTGTGAGGTGGCCAGGCGCCCGGCCGGTCCCGCCCCCATCCCGGCGGGCATTCCAGCAGCGGCCTCCGTCCGTCAGTCGACTACGCCAACGGACCGAGAAGAGGGTCCGCGCCGGCGCGCGCGGTACCCACCCGGCCAGGCCGAGTGGCCCGACGGCGGCCCCGTCCGAACCCCGAAGGCGTCCGTGAGGTGAGCAGAGGCGTCAGGAGTCGGCCCCCGCGGAAGCTGTGATTGAAGCCTCGAACCCGGCTCACGCGCAGGAGGAGCGCGCCGGTGATCGAGCCGCCGGCCATGAGGGGGGCGATGCTGCCGTCGCTGCCGTATCAGGCGAACGCGACGAGCATGGTGGGCAGGGACACCAGCCGGGACAGGGTTCCGGCGAGTTGCTCCAGCTCAAGGAGGCGTACCTGAGACGATGACGTGGGACGACACGGTGGGATCCGCCGACTCCGCGGACGCCTCCGGCACCTGCAGACCCGCTCCGACAGCCCCAAGCGGGTTCACTGCTACTGGTACTCAGGACATCCTCATCGGTCCGGTCCAGAACGGCACCGACGGCATGATCCATCCGGTCGTGGCGGAGAGCCGGAAGATGACCGCCTCGGAGAAGCCATCCTGCTCCGAGAGTTCCCGCAGGGCCGGCGCGTTCGTCCAGAAGTCCTGAGCGACCGCCCGCGTATGCCCCGCGTCCCGCCCGGGACGGGAGCCGCTCCGAAGTCCCCGCCTCAGGCTCAGAGGATCGTGTTGACCGCGGCGGCCGTGGTGGGTCCGAAAGCGTCGGGGCAGGCCACGCCCAGCCGCTCGGCCACGTCCCTTGCGTGCAGGTCCACGGCGCTCTCGGCCAGCGTGGCCAGCGTGTCGACAGCCTCACGACCTTGTCGCCCGGCCACCGGGAGCAGTACCGCGGCCAGCACCGCCGCGGACCACCAGCCGGTGCCGACCGCGATCGCCGCGTACCCCCAGGCCCAGGCGGTCAGCCGGGCCGACGCCGCGAAACCCTCCCGAACCATCTGGATGTCGCCTCGCAGCTCGCCAGCGACCACGTGTGCGGCCGGACTTCGGCGAGGTCCACGCCGTAGCGGCGGCGTACGCGATCCGCGGCGCCTGTCATCCGCTGGGCCGGCCAGGTGGGCGAGGGCTGCGTCGGCACGGTCCCACCGCCAGGCCCGCCACCCGGTCAGGGCGGCGACGTACCACCAGGGGCGCTCGGCAAGCCGACACCGTTCGACGAACCGGCCCGCCGAGGCGGCAAGCAGTCCGGCGACGAGGCCCCTACGTACGCCCGCAGGTACGCGAGGTCGAGGGCGGGATCTGCCGGTCAGGTCAGGACAGGGCCCTGATCAGGGGCAGCGGGCAATCGGCTGCCACGTTGAGCGCGGCCGAGAGCCAGTTCTTGCGCTCCGCCTCGGGCAAGCCTGGAGGCAGCGGCAGGTCGACCTTTCCATCCGTGAGGGAACCGAGGCGGTTCGGATAGAGCTCGGCCCAGCCGTCCTGCTCCCTCAAGTGCCTGCGAGGGACCGCGGTGCTGTGGTCCCGGGTACTCAGGGGAGGAACGTCACTGCCGGGAAGGCTGGGGACGGCCCGTCGAGCAGCCGGCCCCGGTGGTGGCGCAGGTGCTCGTCGAAGAACGCGAGCGGGTACGCCTGCTGGATCCGCACCGCCTGGTCGGGATCGAGGGTGCCGATCACGTCTTGGAGCTGTTGCCCGCTCCATCCGTACAGCTTCGCCACCTGTGGGAACAGCGCCTCATTGTCGCCGTACGAGACGTGGACGGCGCCCTGGGCCTGAATGTTCAGCCGCCAGCCCCGCAGGTGCGACCAGAACGCGGCGGCCTCGGGATCCGTGGCCCGGGCGAACGCGGCGGACATCATCATGAACGGCCGGTGCAAGTCGCCGGCCAGCGGCGGATTCATCTGCATCGGGCCGTCGAGGCTCAGCCCGGCCCGGATGCGCTCGTCCGCGAGCATGGCGCAGGCGGTGGCCGTCCCGCCCTTCGACCAGCCGAACGCGCCCATCCGCCGCGGGTCCAGGGATCCCAGCAGCCCGGCCGGCAGCTCCCTGTGGTCGACGTCGGGATTGCACCCGGCGGCGAGCTGCTCGACGCAGTCGAGGACGAAGCGCAGGTCGGCGGCGAAGTCCCCGGGCAGCGTCGGTGCCGGCCGATCTCGGAGCGGGAGGGCGATCCGGCCGTCGGGAAACTCGGTATACGTGTCGTACTGGTGAGCCACCGTCACAACGGCGTATCCGTGGCTCGCGAGCTCTTGGACCATGACGGTGTGGTCGCTCTGGTGGCTGTGCGCGCCGTGCGAGAACACGACGACGGGCAGCCGTCGGCCCGTTCGCAGCACCGGAGCACCCACATGGCCCACGGTGAGTGGCCCCAGCGGGGCCAGTTCAGCGAACCCGACGTCGGCGAGGAACGCCTGAAATGCGCCGGCCGGCATCCAGGGCGCCACCGGGTACCGTTCGACGTCGCGGGCGGGATACCAGACGGTGGCCATCAGCTCGCGGAAGTGCCCCGGGCCCGCGAGGTCGTCCGGACGCGACCGGTCGACGAGATGCAGCTCGACCGTGCCCACCGGATGCGACCCGGTCGGCACGGGCAACGTGAGCCGCGCCGCGGCCGGGGCGCCGGGATCGGCCCAGGCAGGGCCGGCAGCGGCGGCAAGCGGCACGGCAGCCCCGGCAGCCAGCGCGGCTCCCAGCATGCCGCGGCGCGTCATGCCCTTCCGGCTGATGAACGGCGTGATGGTCATGCGCCCTCCCCTTAGTGACGGATCCTCAACCATGCCGCGCCGGATAGTCCGTGGGCACAAGGGAACGCTGTCACGTGCCCCTCCCGCGCAGCATCGGCCCACGGGATTACGCCCTGAGGCTGATGCAGTAGACGGAGCCGCCGGCGTGGCGGCAGCCCGCCGCCTGACGACGGCCGCGGCCAGCCGGCGAAGACGGCCCCGCGCTCGCAGAAACTGGGAGGTGTGCCACCGAATTCGCCTTCTGCCCGACACGAATCTTGGACCCCTCGTCCGGTCAGCCGCGGTGGAACAGGTCTGCGCCTCCTGACCGGTGCCTGCCGCTTGGCGCGGAACCTTCACCGCCGGGAACCTCCCGGCCCTCCTGGAGCCACTGCCACTCAAGGGCGTCGTAGATCGGCGAATCCGAAGCCCGCCCGCCGCCCGCCCTCACATCGGCGAAACCCCTCGGCGCTGAAACGATTCTCTGGTCCATAAGCAGCTCAACGACCCCACACCGGACGCCGTGGCGGGCCGTGACCCATCCGTCACTCGCGGACCCGCAAGGGAGGCGGCCGCCACGCCTCCCTTCTGGGCGCGGCACAGGCCGGGGCTCAGGATCCGAAGACGCGCAGCACACGCGGAGCGTTGGGCAGATCTTCGGGGACTGCGGCAGTACCGGTCAGGGGCATCAGGTGCCCGTCGGGACAGTCGGCGGGCTGCTGGTGGTCGATCTCCCAGTCCCGGCCGGCCCTGACCGCGAGAGAACTGGTGGCGTAGAGCGGCTGGCGGCAGGAGCGGCACCAGTAGAACGACCGGTCCTTCACACCACCACTCCCTTGCGCTGACTCGGCACACGGGCGGCGGCCGCGGGCGGCGAACCCCGACCGGGCAGGCGGATGCGGTACGGACGGCGGGAGCCCCGCCTGGAAGAGCGGAATCCATTATTCACGTCAGCTGAAACGATCCGCCAGCCTCCGCGTCACTCCTCCCAGATGAAGACTGACCGCTTGCTAGCGGAACACCCGGACGCGACTGGACCCGCGAAGTGAACTGCGGCCTCCGGGCACAATCGGGACCGTGTTGTTCGAGCGCGTGCCCGTCGTCGCGCGCAGCACGGTGTACAGGCGGGTGCGCAGGTGAACGAGGGCGTCGAAGTCTGCGATCTGCGTGAATCTGTTCAGCAGGCGGCCGATCAGGATGTCGTCTCCGGCTCCCACCGCCCGCACGATCGCCTCGACTGTCTCCCGCACCGCAGGAGACAGTCCCACAGGGCCCACTGCGTCACCACCGGAAGCTGCCCGGGCCGCTGCGGACGGCAGCGTCACCCCGTCACGCACGGAACGGTTTTCGACGAGCCTGCGCGCACGTTTCCGGCCATGGGTCCGCACTGTTTCATCATGGCTCGATCCTGCGCTCCGCCAAGGCCGGCCAAACTCAGGAACGCCGATCACAGACCAGCCGGGCGGCAGTCCGGGCCGGTACCCATGGCGTTCATCGAAGTGGCCTGAACTCGCGGCGGCTGCACCGCCGGCGGCTGGGGTATCGGTCCCGGGGCGTCGAAGGCTTCGAGGAGCAGACCTGGGAAGCCGACAGCACAATGGCGCAGGCCCTTCCGGCCCTGGGGTGCGGTGACGGCGACCACCCGCCGTCCAAGCGGCGGTCCCGTGCGGATGGCGGCAGCGCTGCAGCGCCGGCCACGGCTCTGGCGGCCAAGCGGATCCCGCCGCCGCTCTCGGCCCGGAAGCTTCAGGACCGTCTGCGGTGTGCAACCCGGATGCCTGCCACCCCGAGGTCCTGGCTGCCCAACGCCGCGAACGCTCCAAGGTCCGCAGCCGACGCCGGCCGCCGGGGACGGCCGCGGGTTCAAGTCTCCCGGTCAACCCCGGCGAACATGCGTGGACAACGCACTAGTCTGCGAATCGGCCGCACAGCCAGTTGCCCGGCTCGGCCGGATCGTCGCTGATCCAGAACTGGCGCCACAGCAGCGCGAACTCCTCGCGGCTGAGGTGCCCGTCCCCGTTGAGGTCGAGCAGCTCGAAGACCCCGTCCAGCGGCACCGGCCGCCCGTTCCACGTCTCCACGAGCCGACGGTGCTCGGCCGGGGAGATCACCCCGTCACCGTTCTCGTCCACCGCCTCGAAGACGGTTTCGGCAGTCGCCGTGACGGTCGCGACCATGGCGGGCAGTTCATCCACCAGCGCGAGCAGCTCGCCCATGTCCACCGCCCCGTCGCCGTTGATGTCCCCCCGTTCCGACAGAGCCGCCCACCACCCCATCAGCAGTGACTCCAGCCGTGCCCGCAGCTCCGTCTCGGCTGCAACCCGCGGCAGCTGCTCCCAGCGCGCGACGAGCGCCCGGAAATCCGCCTCGCGCAGGAATCCGTCCCCGTCCGCGTCGAATGCGGCGAACATCTCCTGGAGCTTCCGCTCCTGGAACTCACTGGCCACAGCAACCTCCCCCACATCCCGGAACGAGCCCTGCCAGCCCGTCATGCTAGGCCGCACCACCCCCCGGCCCCCACCGGCACATACGCCCGACCACTCACCCGTTCGGGCCATCCCGGCTGCCGGAACCGGCCACCGCCCCGTCCAGCAGCCCCGGTCTCCGCAGGTGTCGGTGATCTGCCGGGCCGGGCCGTCCACCCTGAAGGCCCGAGGACGCGCAGCAAGCCGGGCAGATCCCTCGGCCGGACCGAACCGGACGGAGGTGCCCTCTGGAACGGGCCGAGCTCGTCGGGCCGGTCCCGCTGGGGCGACCCATTCGACCCGGAGCGGCCGCCACGCCTCGGCACGGTCGCCCGTGCAACGCCCCGCCCAGCGGTATGGGCGGCCGCGGGAAGGATCCTGGATCCCTTCCTGCCCAGCGGATCGTGTCGAATGCACCGGTCCCGGCGGTTCCACTCGCCGGGGCGCGGTCGTACAGGGCCCGGCCGCCGGCGTCGAACCGGCCGCTCTTCGGTGCTCGGCTCCTCTGTCAGGAGACCTGCTCAGAGGGCTGGATCGTGGCCTCTGGCGCGTTGCCAGTTCCGGTAGGCGGCAACGGCCGTGGGGAGCGTGGGGAAGATGCGCTCCGGGCCGACAGCGGCTGTCAAGCCGTAGGCGTCGAGGGGACGGCGCAGGTCCTGCTTGACTCGGGCGAGCGCGAACACGATGTCCCGTTCGGTGAGTGCGGAGCGCAGGGCCTCGACGGCGTCGAGGGCGGTGATGTCGACCTCGACGTTGGCTTCGGTGTTGAGGACGAACCAGTGCACGGGCTCGTCCTGGGCCGCCACCGAGGCCAGTGCCCTGCGGCGGAAGTCCTCGGCGTTCGCGAAGAACAGCGGTGAGTCGTATCGGTAGATGAGGAGGCCGGGAATGGTGCGCGCGCTCGGATAGTCGTCGATGTCGTGCATGCCGGCCAGGCCCGGGACGATGCCCTCGACGGCGTCGTGGGGTCGGGCGACCCGCGTGAGGAGTTCGGCGACGGACAGCGCCACGGCGAGGAGCACGCCGTACAGGATCCCGAAGGCGAGGACACCGAGTCCGCAGCCGAGGGCGAGCAGGAACTCGCGCCGACGGAAGGCCACCAGCCTGCGGAACTCGCCCACCTCGATCAGGCGTACGGCGGCATAGACGACGATCGCGCCCAGGGCGGCTGACGGGGTGTGCGCCAGCAGCGGGCCCAGGAAGAGCAGGACGGCGGCCACGCAGACGGCGCCGACGAGGGAGTACGTCTGGGTGCGGGCGCCGGCGGAGTCGGCGAGGGCGGTGCGGCTGGCGCTGCTGCTGACGGGAAAGCCGTGCAGGACTCCGGCGCCGATGTTGGCCACGCCGAGCGCCAGCAGCTCGCGGTTGGCTGCCAAGGGGTGCGGATCGTCGTGGCGGGCGAAGGCTCGCGCGGTCAGGACGACGTCCGAGTACCCGACGAGGAGTACTCCGACGGCCGGCAGGACCAGGTCGGCGTAGTCCGACGGATCGGGCAGGGCGAAGCCGGGAAGGCCGGTCGGGACCGTTCCGATGACGTTGATGCCGTCATTCTCGTCGAGGGCGAAGCCCGCCACCACTGCCGTGGCGAGCGCCAGCACGACGAGGGGCCCGGGCAGCGGTCGCCACAGCAGGGGCAGGACGAACAGAAGGGCGAGGCATCCGGCGGCGAGCACGGCCGTGGGCCAGTGCACGTCACCGAGGTGGTGGAGGAAGGAGAGGAGCTGAGGGAAGAAGCCCGATCCGCTGCCTCTGCCGCTGGTCCCGGTCAGGCGGGGGAGCTGGTCCACGATCATGATCAGGGCGACCCCGGCCAGGTAGCCGACGAGGACCGGCCGGGAGAGGAGATCCGCGAGGAAGCCCAGCCTGACGGCCCATGCGACGAGGGAGAGCAGGCCGACCACGACGGCCAGGGCCGCCGAGAGCACCGCGTAGCGCGCGGGGTCGCCGGCCGCCAGCGGGCCCACGGCCACGGCGGTCATGAGGGCGGTGGTCGATTCCGGGCCGACGGACAGCAGGCGGGAGGACCCGCTGAGGGCGTAGAGGATCATGGCCGGGAGGGCGGCCCAGAGACCGACGACGGGCGGCAGTCCGGCAACCCCGGCGTAGGCCATGACCTGCGGTACGAGATAGGCGGCGACCGTGATGCCGGCCAGCACGTCCCCCCGGAGCCAGGCAGCCCGGTAGCCGTGGAATGCAGGCGGGACCGCCGTGGTCCAACCGCGCTTCGGCATGGCACCTCCGGAACTCCTGCGGGCGTGTGCCGCACCATCGTGACGTGCGGAGGGCGGCGTGGAGGTGAAGCGCGCGAACGGGCGCCGCTACGGGCCGCCCTCGCGCAAGCGGAAGCCGGTGACGAGGTCGGGTCGGATCCGGATCGCTCCCGATGCGCTGCCCAGGGCCCAGGGCTCCAGGAGGCGCACGTACCGCTCGATCTCGTCCGGGTCGGTGACAGCGGTGGCGTAGCCGGTGGCGACCACGCTCCAGCCCAGGTGTTCACCCGGATCGATGTCGTCGGCCTCGTAGGCGACGACCACGCCCGCACCCTGCTGGGTCGCGAGCAGCGCGGCCAACGTCGATCCGTCCTGGACGCGGACGATGATGTCGCCGGCATCGAGAACGTGGTTGACCGGGCGTACGGCGGGCAGTGCGTGACGGGTGAAGACGATGCGGCCCAGTTCGGCGGTGCCGAGCAGCTGCAGCGCCTCGTCGGCACCGAGCTCTTCCATCTGCCGTCCCGGCACACTGACGGCAGGCGAGCCGGTGGTCGCACCGGCCGGGTGGCTTTTCATCGTGGACGTCCTTCGTCGAGCGAAACGGGCCGCGATCCGGACGGACGGCGTGGTGAGGAGGGCGAACTCCCCCGGTCTCCCTGCCGTGCCCGTTCCCGTACGTCCCCCGCCCCTGCCGGTCCGACAGGGGTGGAGGCCGTGAACGGGCCGTCTGCTGCCAGGATCTCCGCGTACGCCGATCTCGGACATGGGCCGATCGGCCCCTGGAGGGGACCACAGGGCCCATGCCCGGGACCGGCGGTAGCGCCAAGACTGAAGACGGACTCGAACAGGAGGCCGTCCATGAGCACCCCTTCACCCACTCGTATCTCCGAGGCACTGCCCGCCGACTGCCGCTCCCGTCTGATGGAACTGGCCCACGAGGTCAACTTCGAGGAAGGGACGCATCTCTTCCGCGAGGGCGGCCGCGCCGACCGGTTCTGGATCGTCCGGTCCGGCACCGTGACCTTGGACGTCCACGTGCCCGGGCGGCGCGCCGCCGTCATCGAGAGCCTCGGCGCCGGCCAGCTGGTCGGCTGCTCGTGGCTCTTCAAGCCGTACTCCTGGCGTATGGGCGCCGAGGCGATGACGCCCGTCCGTGCGTACGAGTTCGACGCGGAGCGCGTACGCACGCTGATGGAAACCGACGCCGCCTTCGGCTCCGCCCTGGGCCACTGGGTCGGGCAGGTCCTCGCCAACCGGTTGCAGGCCGCCCGTGTGCGTCTCCTCGACCTGTTCGCGCCCTACGGGAGCGGCAGCTTCCTCTGATCGTCCGTACGCCGAAGGAGACCGGTCATGCCCGCATCCCGCTTCACCGTCAGTGACGTCATGACGCACACGGCCGTCGCCATCGGCCGGGAGGCGTCCTACAAGGAGATCGTCGAGCTGATGCACCAGTGGAAGGTCAGCGCGGTCCCCGTCCTGGAAGGCGAGGGCCGCGTCGTCGGCGTGGTCTCCGAGGCGGACCTGCTGCCGAAGGAGGAGTTCCGGTGTACGGATCCCACCCTGCCCGAGCAGCTGGAAGACGCTTCGAAGGCCGGCGCGGTGCTGGCCGAGGAGCTCATGTCGAGCCCGGCGATCACCGTGCACCCCGACGCGCCCGTCGCCGAAGCCGCCCGAATCATGGCCCGCAAGCACGTCAAGCGCCTGCCCGTCGTGAACGCGCTCGGAATGCTGGAGGGTGTGGTCAGCCGCAGCGACCTCCTGAAGGTGTTCCTGCGGCCCGACGAGGAGCTCGAGGAGGAGATGCGCCGGAACGTGCTCACCGAACTGGCACCCGGTGTGGACGTGGACTTCTCGGTACAGGAAGGCGTCGTCACTCTGCGCGGCCCGCTGCGGGACCGGGCGCTGGTCCCCCTGCTCGCCCGGGCCATCCGCGCGGTCGAGGGTGTCGTGGACGTCCGGATGGAGCTGGAAACCACCATCGCTGCTTAGCGTGCCTTCTCGTCGGCCACGGGGTGCATCGTGCGCCGTACTGAGAGAATTCTGTTGGAATCGCAGAGACCGGACCGAGCCAGGGGCGATCATGTCCGACGATCCGAACGCCTCCTCAGGGGCGCCGATCAAGGTGTTCCTCCTCGACGACCACGAGGTGGTCCGGCGCGGGCTGCACGACCTTCTGGACGCAGAGCCGGGCATCACCGTCGTGGGCGAGGCCGGCACCGCTGAGCAGGCGCTCGCCCGCGGGCCGGCACTCCGTCCGGACGTCGCCGTACTCGACGTGCGGCTCCCTGACAGCGACGGCATCACCGTCTGCCGCGAGCTGCGCTCGCGCATGCCGGGCCTGGCCTGTCTGATGCTGACCTCGTTCGACGACGAGGACGCCCTGCTGGACGCGATCATGGCAGGGGCCGCCGGCTACGTCCTGAAACAGATCAAGGGCTCCGATCTGGTCTCGGCCGTACGCACGGTCGCCACCGGCCAGTCCATGCTCGACCCCGCGACCACCGCCCGCCTGATGCACTCCCTGCGCGACCCGGAAACGGCGAAGGCCCCGGAAGACGCCCGCTTGGCGGCGCTGTCCGAGCGGGAGCGGGCCGTCCTGGAACTCATCGGCGAGGGCCTCACCAACCGGCAGATCGCCAAGCAGCTCTACCTGTCCGAGAAGACGGTCAAGAACCACATCTCCCGGCTGCTTGGCAAGCTCGGAGTGGAGCGGCGGGTCCAGGCGGCCGTGATCGCCGCCCAGGTTCACGAGCACGACACCGGGACGGCCAAGCAGTAGGCATGCCGGCGCCGGTCACCTCGATGGCGCGGCCAGAGGTACCCGCCACTCCAGGCGAGTGCCCCGCTCCCCATCGCCCCGCGCCGCAACCTCCATCTGGCCGCTGAGCCTCTCCGCACGTTCTGCCAGGTTCCGCAGACCGCTGCGCCGACCGCCCGCGGGCAGGCCGACGCCGTTGTCGGTCACGGTGACGGTCAGGCTCTCGTCGGCCGCGGCGATCGAGACCTCCGCGCGCGTGGCCTCGGCATGGCGGGCGACGTTGGTGAGGGCCTCCCCCACCACGGCGAGTGCCTCGCCCGCGACGGCCGACGGTACGTCGGTGTCGATCAGTCCCTCCATCCGCAGGGCCGGGGCGAAGCCCAAGGCCTGCGAGGCCTCATCCAGCACCTGGACCAGACGGGAGCGCATCGTGGACGCCTCGCCGGGGGCCTCGTGCTCGCGGAGTCCGAAGATGGTCGAACGGATGATCTTGATGGTGGCGTCCAGGTCGTCCACGGCGCGCGCGAGGCGCTCGGACGCCTGGGGGTGGTCGACGAAGCGCTGGGCGCTCTGGAGGGTCATGCCGGTGGCGAAGAGGCGTTGGATCGCGAGGTCGTGCAGGTCGCGGGCGATGCGGTCGTGGTCCTCCAGCAGGCTCAACTGCTCTGCGTCGCGGCGCCGCTCGGCCAGCTCCAGCGCGAGGGCGGCTTGGCCGGCGAAGCCCGGCAGCGCGGTGATCTCCGCGGTGGCGAACCCGGGGCGGCCGTGCCGCCGGACGAGCATCAGGACGCCGCTGAGCTTTTCCTCGGTGCCGACGGTGACGGCCACGGCCGGGCCGAAGCCGGTCCACCTCTCGGGTGGGACGGTGACGCGCTCGTCGGCCGCCACGTCGGGGACCGTGATGAGGCCGTCGCGGGCCAGCGCGGCCTCGGCGAGAGTGCCCCGGGTGCTGGGCAGGACGACCCCGCGGTGTGCCTCTGCCCCCTCCCCGAGGGCCAGGGAGCCCCGCAGTTCGCCGGCGGGGCCGAGCAGGTAGAAGACACCCATGTCGGCGCCGGTGATGTCCTTGGCCCGCTCCAGCATGCCTTCGAGGACATCGTCTTCGGGCGTTCCGGAGAGCAGGGCGCTGGTGATGTCCGAGCCGGCCTCCAGCCAGCGCTCTCGCAGCCGGAGACCCTCGAAGAGCCTGGCGTTCTCGATGGCGATGCCGGCCGCCACCGCGAGGGTCGACAGGACCGCCTCGTCCTCGGCGTCGAACTCGACTCCACCGCGCTTCTCGGTCAGATAGAGGTTGCCGAAGACCTCCTCGCGGATCCGGATCGGGACACCGAGGAAGGAGTGCATCGGCGGGTGGTGGGCCGGGAACCCGTACGAGGCCGGGTGCTCGGACAACTCCGACAGCCGCAGCGTCTCGGGATGGCGGATCAGCTCGCCGAGAATGCCGTGGCCGGAGGGCAGGTCCCCGATCTGCCCGCGCAGTTCGTCGCTGATGCCGACGGGAAGGAACTCGGCCAGCTTCTTGTCGGTCCCGATGACTCCGAGGGCCCCGTACTCGGCGTCCACGAGCAGCACGGCGGCTTCGACGATGCCTCGCAGCACCTGAGGGAGGTCCAGTTCCCGGCCCACGGACATGACGGCTTCGAGCAGGCCGTTCAGCCGGTCCCGGGTGCCCCTGACCTCGTCGATCCGTACCTGCAGCTCATCCAGCAGTTCGTCGAGCCGCAGCCGGGGAACACCGCTCCGGATGGGCTGCTCGCCTGCGCTCGCGCAGGTGGGCCGATCGGCTGCGCCCATCCCCACCTCCGGCCGGAAGCGATGGCAGGTGGCCATCGCTTCCACGGTATCCCCGGCCGCAGGGCCGGGCCCGTCCACTCAGCGGGCCATTGACCCGTACGGCTTCTGTTCGTGCCGCGGCGTACCGGTTTCGTCGTGCAGGTGCCGGACGTGGGCGTCGGGGCCGGGGAAGAACACGGTGGTGCGGCCGGTGTCGGACCAGCGCACGTCGTACGGCGGTGTGCCGTCCGCATGGTGCAGGGCGATGACTTCTCCGTCCCGGCCCGGCGTTCCGGCGGTGGGGCCGCCCAGGACGATCCGGTCGCCCACCTCTGCGTGGATCCCGTGCCCATGGGCGGGCGAATACGTGTTCACGGTCATGCCTTTCTGTGGAACGCGCCCCGCAGGAGCCGGGCGGCGACGAACGCCGCGAGTGCTGCCGCTACGGCGAGTCCTGTGCCGGCCCAGCCCACCGGCTGGGTGTCCAGCAGCGACTGCAGAGCGGGAACGTGCAGGGCGGCCATCGCGAGGAGGGCGGAGGCCGCCACGGCGGCGGGAAGGAACAGGTTCCGGGCGGTGAGCAACCGGGCCCGCAGCCCCAGGGCCACTCCCAGCTGGGCCCCGAGCAGGGACAGGAAGAGCACGCTCTGCCAGGGCAGGCCCATGGCACGCGCGCCCACGCCGGCGATCAGGCTGAACGCCGTCACGGCTGCCGCGAGGACGAGGAGGCGCTGCCACACCCCTGCGGCCAGGATGTGCTGTCCCGGCGGCCGGGGCGGGCGCCTCATGGCCTGCGGCGCGGCGGGTTCGGCGCCCATCGCCACGCCGGTGAGGCCGTGGGTGAGGAGGTTGATCCACAGGATCTGGCCCGCCCGGAGCGGGAGGGCCAGGCCGAGCAGGGGGCCCGCCAGCATCACGAGGATCTCGGCGGTCCCGCCGGCCAGGGCGTAGACGAGGAAGCGTCGGATGTTGTCGTAGACGCGGCGGCCTTCCTCGACGGCCGTGACGACGGTGGACAGCTCGTCGTCCGTGAGGACGAGGTCGGCGGCCTGGCGGGCCACCTCGGTGCCGCGGGCGCCCATGGCGACGCCGATGTCGGCCTGGTGCAGGGCGGGGCCGTCGTTGACACCGTCCCCGGTCATGGCGGTCACCGCGCCGCGTGCACGCCAGGCGTGGACGATGTCCAGCTTCTGCTGGGGATCGGTACGGGCGAAGACGCGGACCGCGGTCAGGTCGGTGTCCGGCGCTGCGGCCAGCTCGGGTCCGGTGACGACCGCGTCGGCCTGACCCTCCTCGACGAGTCCGATGCGTACGGCGATGGCATGTGCCGTCGCCGGGTGGTCTCCGGTGATCAGGACGGGGGTGATGCCGGCGGCGCGGCAGGCCGCCAAGGTGGCGGCGGCGGTCGCTTTCGGCGGATCGCTGATGGCGACCAGGCCGAGAAGGCGTAGTCCGTGTTCCGCCTCGGCGACGGGTGGGTGCCACTGGAGTCGTTCGGTGCCTGCCACCGCCAGGACCCTGAATCCGTCGGCGGCCAGCTCTGCTGCCCGCCGACGGGCCTGGTCCAGGACTTCGGGTGGGTCGGCGAGCACGGTGGGAGCCAGGACGGCCTCCGGCGCCCCCTTGAGGCAGACCAGGACGTTGCCGTCGGGCAGGTGGTGGAGGGTGGTCATCCGTTTACGCAGGCTGTCGAACGGGGCCTCTCCGATCCGGGGACAGGCATGTTGCAGCTCGGCCGGGTCGGGGCAGCCTGCCTTGGCAGCGGCTGCCAGCAGTGCGGCCTCCATGGGATCGCCCACGGCTGTCCAGACGTCGGACCCGCTTCGGGGCGGCTTGAGGCTCGCGTCGTTGCACAGGGCCGCCGTGGTGAGCAGCTCCTGCACGGGGCGCAGCTGCTCGGGGGTAAGGGTGTGTCCCGCGCGGCCCAGGCCTCCGCGCGGCTCGTATCCGCTCCCGGACACGTCCGCCCCTCCGGCCGGCGTCCACACGTGCTGGACGACCATGCGCCCCTCGGTGAGGGTGCCGGTCTTGTCCGTGGCCAGCACACTCACCGAGCCCAGCGTCTCGACCGCCGGAAGGCGGCGGATCAGGGCATTGCGGGCTGCCATGCGGCGGGCCCCGAGGGCGAGGGCGAGGGTGACGACGGCGGGCAGGGACTCGGGTACCGCGGCGACGGCCAGGCTGATGGCGGTGACGGCCATCGTGCCCACGCCGAGGCCGCGCGCAAGGCCCAGAGCGAAGAACAGCACGCACAGGGCAAGGGTGACGGCCGCCAGAATACGGCCGAGGGATGCGAGGCGGCGCTGGAGCGGGGTCGGCCCGTGTTCCCCGTCGAGGAGCGCCGCGATCCGGCCGAGGGCACTGGAGGATCCTGTGGCCGTGGCGGTCGCGACACCCCGACCGCGCACCACGACGGTACCGGCGCTGACCGGGTCACCCGTGGCCTTGGCGACGGGTTCCGATTCGCCCGTGAGCATCGACTCGTCCATCAGGAGAGCCGACGCCTCGGTGAGATCGGCATCCGCGGCGACGATGTCTCCCCCGCCCAGCAGCAGGCTGTCACCCGGCACCACGAGCGCTGCCGACACCTCGTGCGCTTCGCCGTCGCGCCGCACCCGGGCATGCGGGGCTGACAGAGCGGACAGCGCGGCGACCGCGCGGTCGGCCCGGACCTCCTGGGTCACTCCCACGGTCGTGTTGAAGACGACCACCAGGCCGATGACGACGGCGTCCGGGTGGTCACCGATCGCGATGGTCAGGAGTGCGGCACCGAGCAGCACCATGATCAGAGGGTCACGCAGCTGTGCCAGTACCCGACGGTGGAGGGGTGTGGGCCGCGGAGGTGCCACCTCGTTGCGGCCGTACCGGGCCAGTCGGCGTTCGGCCTCGGACTGCGTCAGACCAGCCGGGGCCGAAGGGCCGGCGGACGGCTTTTCGAGCGCGCGGCTGGTCATAACGGGCTCAGTCGGTGGGCACGGTGATCACCGGGCAGTGCGCACGGTGCAGCAGGCCGTGGACGACGGATCCGATCCGCATGCCGGTGTACCCGCCGCGGCCGCGGCGGCCCACGACGACGGCGAGGGCGTGCTCGGCGGCGCGGGCCAGTTCCTCGACCGGGTGGCCGGTGAACACCTCGTGCGTCACATGCACGTCCGGGTACTTCTCGGACAGGCCGGCGGTGGCCTCGGAAAGCAGAGTGCGCTGTGCCCGCAGCGCCATCTCCTCGTCGTCCAGCATGATCAGCGGCCGCTGCCACACGCAGACGACCCGCAGCGCCGCACCCCGAAGGTCGGCCTCGTCGAAGGCGAAGTCCAGCGCGGAAGTGGCGGACGCGCTGCCGTCGATACCCACGACGAGGTAGGGCGGCTGCTGGCTGATGTGCTCGGCGTCGCCCACGACGACGACCGGGCAATGGGCCTGGGCGGTGACGGGGACCACGAGCGAGCCGGCGCTGAAGAACTCGGCGGTCCGGCTCAGGTGCCGGGAGCCGAGGACGATCATGCGGGCCTCTCGCGCCGCGCCGCCCAGGATCTGGGCCGGGAACCCGCCCAGAAGATCACCGGTGACGCTGACCTCGGGGTGGCGGTCACGCACCCAGTTGCACGCTTGGTCAAGCCTGTCGGATCCGGCCTGCCGCAGGGCGGTCCGGCCGGGGGTGTCATCGACGTGATGGGTGTCGTGCTGGGGCGGTACCGCGAGGAGCAGGCGCAGCGGGAGCCGGCGCCGTTGGGCCTCGTCGGCGGCCCAGGCCAGGGCAAGGTGCCAGTTCCTGTCCGGGTCGACGCCCACGACGATGTCACGGCTTCCTGCCGGGTGGACGGTCATGACCGGCTCCCGAAGTCGCTGCCGGTCCGGGGGATGAGGAGGACGGGGCAGTGGGCGTGGTGCAGCAGGCTGTGCGTGGCCCTGCCGAGGTTGGGGGCGAGTCCGAGGGGCCCTGGGACCCGGCGGCCGCCCATGACGAGCAGGTCGGCGTGGCGGGACGCCTCGACCAGGACGCCGGCCACGGAGATGCTCTTCTCCGCATCGGCCTGCACCTCAAGGTCGGGGAACTCCCCGCGGGCCACGTCCGTGACGGCCCGCAGGGCCTCGACATGCCGGTCGGCGATCTCGTCGACGTCGTCGAGCATGCTGACCACCTCGCCGACGGACTGGAGCACGTTCCAGACGTGCAGCAGCCGCAGGGAGGCCTTGTGCAGCTCCGCTTCGCGGGCGGCGTACCGGGCGATCAAGAGGTCGTGTTCGTCGCGGATCGCCGCGAGGACCGTGCCGGTCTCCTCGGTCCCGTCGACGCCTCGGACGACGATGACAGGTGTCATGGCGATGGCCGCGGTTCCCAGCCCGACCGAGCCGAGCATCAGCGAGTTGAACCCGCCCAGGCCGCGGTTGCCCACCACGACCGTGCCGTGGAGTCCGCCGGCCCGGTGCAGGCTGTGGACGGCGTCCGCGCGGCTGAATTCGGTGGTCACGCTCAACCCGGGGTACTCGGCCGACACGGCCTTCGCAGTCTCGTCCAGGAGCTCCCGACCGTTGACGCGAACCCGTTCGATGGTCTCCGCCGACAGGTACAAGGCCCGGCCGTCGGTGTCGGAGCCGTAGACGATGTGCAGCGGACGGTCCCGGCGTACGGCCTCCTTGGCCGCCCACAGGGCAGCGACGCGCGCCTGCTGAGAGCCGTCCACGCCGACGGTGACCGAGCTGGTGTCCGGGGTGCGGAATGTGCTTTCCACGATTCCTCCCAACCGAGAAGCCAGTGAGGGACACCCCTCACGCTGCCACCGTCGGCTCTTCGGGAAGAGGGCCTCCCGGTACCTCGGACGGGACCAAAGGTCCCCATCGCCGCGGCCCGGCACCTCGGGCCCTTACGGGCCCCCGGACGGGACCGTTCGGCCCTCGATCACCGGCGGTCGTCGACGGATGGTGGGGGCACCACCCCACACCGGACATCAGCCTCGCGTCACACGGCGGAGCAGGAGGGCCTCATGAAGCACATCAAGGTAGCGGACCTGATGACCGACGAGGTCGTCTCCGTGGCCCCCGGCACCTCCTTCAAGGACGTCGCGAAGCTCCTCGCCCAGTACGACATCTCCGGAGTTCCCGTGCTGGACGAAGAGGACCGCGTGGTGGGCGTCGTATCGCAGACGGACCTGCTGGCCCACGCAGGCCCTGGCCCCGATACCTCCGGACAGAACGGCACAGAGGCGGAGCCGCCCACTGCGGGCGACGTCATGTCCGCGCCCGCGGTCACCGTGCACGCCGAAGGGACAGCGGCTGACGCCGCCCGGCTGATGACCCGCCGCAGCATAGAACGCCTCCCCGTCGTGGACGTGGAGGACCGTCTCATCGGCATCGTCACCCGCCGGGACCTGCTCCGCATGTTCCTGCGCCCGGACTCCGAGATACGCCGACGTGTCACCGACGAGGTCCTCACGGAGGTACTCGGTGTGCCGACCGGGGAGGTCGAGGCCCACGTGGTGGACGGCATCGTCACCCTGGAGGGCCATGTCGAGCGCCGGAGCCAGCTCCCCGCACTCCTCAGCCTCGTCGAGCAACTCGACGGGGTCGTCGCTGTCGCATCGCGTGTCACCGCCCGCACCGACGACACGGCAACCGCTCACGCGGACGAGGCCCGGCAGGCAATGCCGTGGTGATGAGCACCGGACCGCATGAAGGGAATCGCAGCCATGAAGAACCACGTGACCGTCGGAGTCGACGGCTCCGCGGAGAGCCGGGCAGCGGCGGGCTGGGCGGCTGCGGAGGCTGTCCTGCGGCAGGTGCCGCTGCGGCTCGCGCACGCCGTCGACTGGCCCCTGGACCCGGTGTTCCCCGGCCTGGGCCGCCAGGACGTGGACCGCTGGGCGGACCAGGCCCTGACCGAAGCCACGCAGGAGCTGCACGTGCGCCACCCGAACTTGGAGATCACGACCCGCTGCCCGACGGCCCGGCCGGCCGCCGCCCTCGCGGCCGAGGCCGCCGACGCCGGGCTGCTGGTCCTGGGATCGCGCGGTCTGGGCGGCCTGGTCGGTTTCATCGTCGGCTCGGTGGCGATGTCCACCATGGTGGCGACCGACACCCCGGTCGTCCTCGTTCGCGTCGCCGACGACCCGGACGGCCGGGGCACCGGCACCGGCACCGGCGCCGAGATCGTCGTCGGCGTCGACATCCATCAAGCGTGCGACCGGGTGCTCGCCTTCGCCTTCGAAGAGGCGGCCCGGCGCGACTGCCCCTTGCGGGCCGTGCACGGGTGGAAGATGCCGGCTGCCTACAGGTACGTCCCCTTCTTCGACCCGGACAACGAACGGGACATCGGCAGGAGCGTCACGCACATGGTGGACGACATGCTGATGCCCTGGAAGCACAAGTTCCCCGACGTGAACGTCAGCCACAACGTGTTCATGGGATCAGCGGGCGAGCATCTCGTCCGGGCCTCGCAGGGCGCGGGACTCGTCGTCGTAGGACGCCATGTGCGCCGCTCTCCCCTCGGCGCGCACCTCGGCCCGGTCGCCCACGCGGTCCTGCACCACGCAGCGGCCCCCGTGGCCGTCATCGCCCATGCCTGATCGCCCTTCACACCATCGCGAGTACCGGCCGTCCCATCGAGGAGGAAGACCATGAAACACCTGCGCACCGTCGAGGACGTCATGACACACGCCGTGATCTCCGTCGACCGAGGAACCGCGTTCAAGGACATCGTGGAAGAGCTGCGGATGTGGAACGTCAGCGCACTCCCCGTCCTTGCCCAAGACGGACAAGTGGTCGGCGTCGTCTCCGAAGCCGACCTGCTGCTCAAGCCCCGAGGCACCGACACGGCCCACGACACCACCGCCGAGCAGCTGATGACCCGCCCGGCCGTGACCGTCACGAAGGAGGCCACCATCCCCATCGCGGCGCGTCTGATGGCCCGCAGGCACCTCAAGCGCCTTCCCGTGGTCGACGGCGACGGCCGCCTCGTCGGAGTCGTCAGCCGCGGCGACCTGCTCAAGGTCTTCCTGCGCCCGGACGAGGACATCGGCGCCGAGATCCGCGAATTGATCACGTACCAGCTGATCCCGCACGTTCCCGCCGAAGTGCATGTCCGCGCGCACGGTCCCGTGGAGGTGCACGTCCACGTCGCCAATGGCATCGCCTACCTCAACGGTTCGCTGCCGGACCCCGCGATGGAAGACATCGTCGTACGCGCCGCCGGTACCGTACCGGGCGTCGTCGGCGTCAAGGCGGATTTCACCGCCCCCGTCTCCGCATGAGGACACGACCGCCATGAGGCACCGCAGCGTCGCGGACCTGATGACGCACACCGCCGTCACCGTCCGGCGCACGACCGCGTTCAAGGAGATCGCCCGGCTCCTGAAGGAGTTCGACATCACCGCCATGCCCGTGACCGACGAAACCGGGCACCCGGTCGGCGTCGTCTCCGAAGCCGACCTTCTCCGCCGACGGCACGCCGGTGGTGCGGCAACAGCCGAGGAGCTGATGACGAGCCCGGCCGTCACGGCCCGACCCGAGTGGAACGTGGTCCGGGCGGCCCGGGTCATGCAGCGGCACCGGGTCAAGCGGCTGCCGGTCGTCGACGAGGAAGGCCGCGTGGTCGGCGTCCTCAGTCGCAGCGACCTGATCCAGCTCTTCCTCCGCCGCGACCACGCGATACAGGAAGAGATCATCGAGGACGTCCTCACCCGGACACTCCACCTCGCGCCTTCGGCCGTCACCGTCGAAGTCGACGACGGCCTGGTGACGCTCAGCGGCACGGTGCCACAGCCTGCGCTGCTGCCCGTGGTGGTGCGTCTTTGCCGGAGCGTCGACGGGGTCGTCGACGTGGACAGCAGACTCACCTGCGCCGCGGCCGAACCGAGCTGAGCGGCCGGCAGGGCCGGTCGGTCCCCGGTTGGGCCGCTCGGTCCTTCCCAGAGGCCCCGCACACGGAAGAGCCTGAAAGCAGCGGCTTTCCGACCAGGGAGGAGCATCATGTCGAACCGGATCACGGTAGGTCTGGACGGATCGGCCGCCGGCAGCGCCGCAGCCGACTGGGCCGCCGACGAGGCCGAACTGCGCGGCGCCGCTCTGGAACTCGTCCACGCGGAGGACTGGGCGCAGTACGGGCCCTTCGCCGCGCCGCTTCCCGAACCGCGTCGTCAGTGGGCGGAAGACCTCCTTTCGCTCACGCGGGGCCGGCTCCTGCGCGAACACGGCACCCTCGACATCACCACCCACGGCACCGAAGGAATCGCGGCCTCCAAGGTCCTCGCCTCGTCCGCGGCGGAAGCGGACCTGCTCGTACTCGGCTCACGCGGTATCGGCGCTGTCGCAGGGTTCATCGTGGGATCGACCGGATCGGCGACGATCCCCGAAACCGGCACACCCGTCGTCCTCGTGCGATCCGTCAACGGCCAAGACCATCCGTTCAGGCCCGCGGGCGACACGGGGCCGGTGGTGCTCGGAGTGGACCTGCGCAGCAACTGCGACCGGCTCCTCGCCTTCGCCTGCGAGGAAGCGGACCGGCGGGCCTGCCCCCTCCTCGTCGTACACGGCTGGTCGCTCCCGCCGGTCTTCTCCTGCGCTCCCGACCTCGATCCCGGCGTCGAGAAGGAGATGGCCGACGGACTCGAGGACACGCTCCGCGAGCTGCTGAGCCCCTGGGAGGAGAAGTACCCGCAACTCGCCGTCGACGCACGCATCGTCATCGGGCAGCCCGCCATCCAGATCCTTGACGCGGCGTCGGGCGCGGCACTCGTCGTCGTCGGCCGGCGTATCCGCCGCCCGGCACTCGGCGCCCGCATCGGCCCCATCACCCATGCGGTCATGCACCACGCCACCTCACCGGTCGCCGTCGTGGCGCACGGCTGAGGCCGCACAGACAGGAACAGTCCCGTGAGCGCAACCCACTTCGACCCCGACACCGTCATCCGGCTCGTCGGCGACGCCGTCACAGCGCCGTCCATGCACAACGCCCAGCCGTGGAAGTTCGTGTTCCACGTCGGCAGCGGCGCCCTCGCCCTGCACGGCGATCCGGACCGCGCCATGCCCCGGACCGACCCGGATCACCGCAGCCTCCACCTCGGCTGTGCTGCGGCACTGTTCAACCTCCGCGTGTCCGCAGCCCGGATCGCTCTCCCCGTCCGCTTGCAGCTCTTGCCCGACGACGCCGAACCGTGGCTGCTCGCCACGGTGACCATCGACGAAACCGCGGACACGGACCGCGAGCTGGCCTCCCTGCACGACGCCATCCGGCGCCGGCACACCAGCCGGTACCCCTTCAGCGAGGAGCCGGTACCGACTGCACTGCTGGACGGTCTGTGGACCGCAGCTCGCCTGGAGGGCTGCCGGCTCACCGTCCCGGACACCTGGCACATCGACACCGTGCTCGGGCTGGTACGGGACGCCGAACACCGTGAGGAGATCGATCCGCTCGCCCGGGCGGAGACCACTGCCTGGACCTCCCACACGCAGAGCGCCACCGGAACACGGCGCGACGGCATTCCGGCCGCCGCATTCGGACCGAAGGCTTCCGGCGGACCCGCCCCCGTACGCGACTTCGGCTGGGCCAACCCGATACCGGACCGCGGCTGGGCCGTGTTCGAGAAGCGGCCGCAGCTGGCTCTGTTGAGCACCTCGGGGGACACGAGGGCCGACTGGATGCGCGCCGGCCAGGCCATGGAGCGCGTCCTTCTGCAGGCCACCGCCGACGGACTTGCCACGTCGATGACGTCCCATCCCCTGGAATGGCCGGAGTTGCGCTGGACGGCCCGCGACCCGGTCGCGGCCATGGGACACGTGCAGATGGTCTTCCGTCTCGGCTACGGCCCCGCAGGCCCCGACACACCGCGCCGTCCGTTGACCGAGGTGCTGGAAATCCGGGAGTAGACACCACCGGGTGCCTACCCCGGTTCAATCCGTCCCGAGGGTGGCCGCGTGGTCGGGTACGGCGGTCTGCAGCTCCTTGGACGGACGCTGGTAGCCCGTGGACGGCGGCCTCGGCGGCAGGGTCAGCGATGGCACGGCCACGTCCGCGTAGGGAACCGAGGACAGCAAGTGGGCCATCATGTTGAGCCGAGCGCTGCGCTTGTCGTCGCTCTCGACCACGTACCACGGGGCATCGGCCGTGTCCGTGTGGACGAGCATCTCGTCCTTGGCCCTCGAGTACGCCTCCCAGCGTGTGAGGGACTCCAGATCCATCGGGGAGAGTTTCCACCGGCGCAGCGGATCCTCCGCGCGGCGCCGGAACCGCTCCTCCTGCACCGCGTCGCTGACGGAGAACCAGTACTTGCGGAGCAGGATCCCGTCCTCGACCAGCATCCGCTCGAACAACGGGCACTGGCGCAGGAAGCGCTGGTGCTCGGCGGGCGTGCAGAACCCCATGACGTGCTCCACTCCGGCGCGGTTGTACCAGCTGCGGTCGAAGAGGACGATCTCTCCGGCGGCGGGCAGATGCTCTACATACCGCTGGAAGTACCACTGAGTGCGCTCCCGCCCGGTCGGTGTGGGCAGGGCCGCGATGCGCGCGACACGGGGGTTCAGGTGCTCGGCGACGCGCTTGATCGTGCCTCCCTTGCCCGCAGCGTCACGGCCCTCGAAGATGACGACCAGGCGGGCGCCTTCCGCACGTGTCCACTCCTGGAGCTTGACCAGCTCCGTCTGGAGCCGGAGCAGCTCTCTCTCGTAGACCGCCTTCTTGAGACTCATCGCCGCCACCGTCCCTTTCGCCGTCCAGTGCTGCGATCAAGTCGGTCACGGCACGCGCCCGCGCGCAAGATCGCCTCGCGTGTCGCACGGGTGTTTCGAGACGCCGGCGCCGGACGGGGGCGGGCAGGGGCAGATCACCGGCACCGACCTGGCCACCGCCATACGCTGATCCTGCCGAGCCGGCGCCCCGTCCCGGCCGCCGAATAGCCGGCAGCCGACAGCCATGCACGCTGTACAGGCGCGTGTCCGGCTCTCCCGCCTGCCCCGGCCGGTTCAGGGGTGCGGGACCACCGCCACAGGACAGGCCGCCGGCACGGGCGCGTCGGAGAGCACTTCCGCGATGAGGGCCAATCCCGGGTGCCGGTGGGTGAGCTCGCCCTCGACCTCCTTCAGGAGGTCGTCGGCGCGATGGGCTCCGGTGTCGCGGTCCTGGACGATCGGGGCGGCGAGCGGCGCCCACGGCCAGGCATGGACCACGTGCAGGGGCAGGTCACGCCGTACGGCCTCCTGTGCGGCCCAGTCCGCCGCGGCCCGGCTCTGAGGGGATCCGTCCACTCCGACAACCAGGGTGCGCTTCACGAGTCCGTCCTCCGTACTGATGCCGGAGCATCGGGGGTCGGCGGTTGGGGGAGCGGCGCCGGCCGGGGGGACCGGCACCGCCGGCCTCACCCTCCCGGCCGGGCGCCGTGGCACACAGGGGCCAACGGTCCCTCCCCCAGGGCCGGTCATCCCCTCGCGGAGCCGACTCGGGGAGGGCAGTGTGGAGGTATCGGCTCAGTCGACGAACGTCCCGGACCGTCGCACTCAGGAGCGGGCATGACCTCGTACCCCATCTCGGAGCTCGACGCGCACTGGCGCGCCGCCAACTATCTGGCAGTCGGCCAGATCTACCTCATGGACAACCCCCTGCTCACCGAGGCGCTGCGGCCGGAGCACATCAAGCCGCGGCTGCTCGGCCACTGGGGTACTTCCCCCGGCCTGAACCTCGTCCACACCCACCTCAACCGCGTGATCAAGGACCGCTCGCTGGACGCCCTGTGCGTCTGGGGTCCGGGCCACGGCGGCCCCGCCGTCCTGGCCAACTCCTGGCTGGAGGGCACGTACACCGAGACCTACCCGGACATCACGCGGGACGCGACCGGCATGGGCACGCTGTTCCGGCAGTTCTCCTTCCCCGGCGGCGTGCCGAGCCACGTGGCCCCAGAGACGCCCGGCTCCGTCCATGAAGGCGGCGAGCTCGGATACTCCCTCGCCCACGCCTACGGAGCCGCCTTCGACCACCCCGGCCTGCTGGTCGCGTGCGTCATCGGGGACGGCGAGGCCGAAACGGGGCCGCTGGCCGCGTCCTGGCACTCCAACAAGTTCCTCGACCCCGTCCACGACGGCGCGGTCCTGCCGATCCTGCACCTCAACGGCTACAAGATCGCCAATCCGACGGTGCTGTCCCGGATCCCCGAGGCCGAGCTCGACGCGCTGCTGCGCGGCTACGGGCACGACCCGCTGTACGTGACCGGCAGCGACCCCGCCCAGGTGCACCACGCCATGGCCCGCGCGATGGACCACGCCCTGGACCTCATCGCCCTCATCCAGCGCAAGGCCCGGACGGCGGGAACCGATCCGGGCCGGGAGTACGCACACTGGCCGGTGATCGTGCTGCGCACCCCCAAGGGCTGGACCGGCCCCGCCACCGTCGACGGCGACCCGGTCGAGGGCACCTGGCGTGCCCACCAGGTCCCGCTCGCAGGAGTGCGGGAGAACCCCGCGCACCTGAGGCAGCTGGAGACCTGGATGCGCTCGTACCGGCCGGAGGAGCTCTTCGACGCCGACGGGCAACCGTCCGAGCAGGTGCTCGCGTGCGTCCCTCAGGGTGAGCGCCGTCTGGGCGCCGTCCCGTACGCGAACGGCGGCCGGCTGCTGCGGCCTCTCCCGCTGCCCGCCCCCGGTGCGTACGCCGTCCCCGTCGACAAACCGGGCTCCAGCCTCCACGAACCGACGCGGGTCCTCGGGCGCTTCCTCACCCAGATCATGCGCGACACCGCCGAGCGGCGGGACTTCAGGGTGGTCGGTCCGGACGAGACCGCCTCGAACCGGCTGGACGACCTGTACGACGTCACCGGCAAAGCCTGGCAGGGGTCGACGGAGGCCACGGACAGGAACCTCTCCCGGGACGGACGCGTCATGGAGATCCTGTCCGAACACGTCTGCCAGGGCTGGCTGGAGGGGTACCTCCTCACCGGCCGCCACGGGCTCTTCTCCACCTACGAGGCCTTCGCCCACATCGTCGACTCCATGGCCGGCCAACACATCAAGTGGCTGAAGACCTCGCGCAAGCTGTCCTGGCGCGCACCCGTCGCCTCCCTCAACTACCTGCTCACCTCGCACGTCTGGCGCCAGGACAACAACGGCTTCTCCCACCAGGACCCCGGGTTCGTCGACCACGTCCTCAACAAGAGCCCCGAGGTCGTACGGGTCTACCTGCCGCCGGACGCCAACACCCTCCTCGCCGTGGCCGATCACGCCCTGCGCAGCCGCGACCAGGTCAATGTGATCGTCGCCGGGAAGCAGCCCTCCTTCGACTGGCTGTCCGTCGACGAGGCCCTCGTCCACGTCACGCGGGGCGCCGGCATCTGGGAGTGGGCCGGCACCGACCACGGCTCCCGCGAACCGGACGTCGTACTCGCCTGCGCCGGCGACGTACCGACCATGGAGGTCCTCGCCGCCACGGCCCTCCTGCGCGAGCACCTCCCCGAACTGGCCGTCCGGGTCGTCAACGTGGTCGACATCGCCCGGCTGATGCCCCACGAAGAACACCCGCACGGGATGACCGACACCGAGTACAACGCCCTCTTCACGACCGACAAGCCGGTGATCTTCGCCTACCACGGCTATCCGTGGCTGATCCACCGCCTCGCCTACCGCCGCACCGGCCACCCGAACCTGCACGTCCGCGGGTACAAGGAGTCCGGCACGACGACCACCCCCTTCGACATGGTCGTGCGCAACGACCTCGACCGGTACCGGCTCGTCATGGACGTCATCGACCGCGTGCCGGGCCTGGCCGGCCGCGCCGAGGGACTGCGCCAGGCCATGGCCGACCAGCGCATCCGCCACCACAGCTGGATCCGCGAGCACGGCACCGACCTGCCGGAGGTCGCGGACTGGTCCTGGCCGTACTGAGCCCACCGCAGACCGCGGCGCCCAGAGCCTCGAAGACGACCGTCCCGACGAGCAGGGCGGCCGGCATCCGGCGCCGCCGGTACAGGTCGGGCAGTGCCCGCAGGGCGCCCACCGCTTCGCTCGGTGGTACGAGCCGGCCACCCGGCGGTGATCGGCGATCGGTCCGGTCCGAGTACCCGCACATGCCCGCTCACCCGAGGTCGTAGGCCGTGAGGGGGGCCTGCCGCGGTGCGGCCCCGGCTGCTGCCATGTCTCCGTAGGCGGTGCGCTTGAGTTGTTCCGCCAGGTTCTCCAGTGCCCGGGCGGCCGCGAGTTCGTCGCCGATCTCGGGCACGTCCTTGTCCGTCGGGTTGCAGCGCGCGGTGCCGTGGCCCGTGAGACGGGTGGTGCCGGTGTCGAGTTCGACGCGGACCTTGGTCGTGTGCTCTTCCTCGAAGAGGTAGAGGTGGGTATTCCATTCGCTCGTGTGCGACATGGTGTGCCTCCGGTCGGATCAGGAGTAGCGGTGGTGTCGGCGTCGGGCCCAGCGTCGGGCCTCGTCGCTTGCCCGGACCAGCGGCGGGAAGACCGCGATGAGGAGGACGACGTCCAGCGGGAGGGCGGCGGTGCCGAAGAGGTTCTGGAGCGGCGGCGCGTACACGAGCGCCGCGGTGAAGACGAGCTCGAAAGCGATGCCCGCGAGCAGCCACCAGTGCGATCTCGGTCGGGTCACCGTGCAGCCTGCCGTCGCTCTCACACAGCGAGTCGGTCAGCGGCAGGCCGACCGCCACCCCGGTCACGAGGAAGACGGCGCCCATGCCGACCGCGACCGATGCGATCAGCCAGGCGACCTTCTTGACCTGCTGCTCCAGTGGGCTCGGCTCACGGCGGGTGCGCTGGCTGGGGACCGCGATCCGGCCGAGCCCGGTGTGGTCCCCGGTGGCGAAGACGATCGTCTGCGCCCGGCCCTCGGTGGCGGTGGCGCCGCTGAAGACGAGGAAGGGCTCCTGGAGCAGGGAAAGGCTTTCCGGTCCCGGGCCGGCGGGACGCTCGACCGGGGTGGACTCGCCCGTCAGCATGGAGAGGTCGGCCTCGATTCCTCCCTCGGTCAGGCGGGCGTCGGAGGGTATCCGGCCACCTTCGTCGAGGGTGACGAGGTCTCCGGGGACCGGGTCCCGGGCCGGGACGTGCTGTGCCTGTCCGTAGCGGATGACCTGGGCCTGTGAGGGGAGGTAGCGGGCCGGCGGGTGGACCGGTTGCCGGAGCAGCTCCCTCAGGACGCTCGTCCGGGCGGTGCGGCGGACCTCGTTCGGGCCGTGGACGGCGAGCCGGCGTGCCGCCTCCCGGCTCGACAGGCCCAGGGGGCCGGTGTGCAGCTCGCGGCGGAGCAGAGGAAGGGGTTCCAGGGGATCCGGCGCGGTGTCCGGTGTGAGGTACGGGGCAGCGGCGGTCTCAGTCATCGCCGGCTCCCTGGCCGGGGCGCAGGCGGCCGGACCAGAGGGGCTCGACGCCCGCCCACTCGGATTCCCAGGCCCGTGCGCTGCGCGCGTCCACGATACGGAGCCGCACGGCGACCAGGGCGCCGCCGACGAGCACGATCCCGGCCAGCGCTGCGGTACCGATGCCCACCGCGTTCAGCACGATGTCGGCCTGGCTGGGTGGGGCGGCGGCCGCGCGGCCGTTTCCGTCGACCCACACGTGGATCGTGTCACCGTTCCCGGTTCCTGCCGGAACGGGGATGGTTTCCGTGTGCGCGCGCTGTGAGGGGTAGCGCCAGGTGGCGGTCGCCACGGTGACCGGCCGACTGCTCGGCTGGTCTCCCGCTCGGTAGGTGGTCTCGCTGACCGTGGTGGCCGTCACGCTGTGCCGGTGTCGCGCGACCTCCTCGGCGGTGCGGTGGCCGTCCGTCCAGGCGGCCCGCGCGAGGAAGAAGCCGGCGACCACTGCCAGCAGGCAGGTCAGCGCGAAGGCGGCATGCATACGGGTCCGGGCGCGGTCGGCATGCCGCCTGAGCGGGTTGCCCCCCGCCCCCTTCGTCCAGTGGTGCATCGCACGCCTCCGTGCTGCTCCATACCGAGCCGGGCCGTCCCTTCAGGCGGCGACGAGCTCGGCGCTGATGTGGTGGGCCCAGTTCTGGATCCGCTCCGGGTTGCGGAAGTCTCCGCCCTTGCCCTGGCGGGTCAGTGCCTTGGCGAGGAAGCCGGGGGTGTGGGCCGTGATGCTGCCGCCGAAGGTCATGTGCTCGCGGGCGCCGACCAGCTGCATCTCCCGGGCGACCGCGGAGACCGGCGGAATGTCGTGTTCCTCGGCCGAGCGGTCGAGCGGGCCGCTGCTGAACATCCACACCGGGCGGTGCCGAAGGGATTCGGCGTTGCGTTCTGCGCAATGCTTGGCCTTGCTGCTCCAGTGACCGGCGTAGAGGGAGCCGCCGAGGACGACGGCGTCGTAGGCGCGGACGTCGTGGACATCGTCGGCGGGCAGCACGACGGCATCGAGACCGTCCTCGCGGAGGGTCTTGCCGATCTGCTCGGCAATGCCTGCGGTGGCGCCGTGCTTGGTGCCGTAGGCGACCAGGACTCGCTTGGTGATCATGGCGGGTGCTCCTTGATTCCGTCGTGCGGGTCTGATGCCACTGTCACGCGGCCGACGGCTGTTCCGCTTGGGCCGGACGGATCCCTACGGGGACCATTCGGTCCTCCCCGCAGCGGCTCCCGGCGGCGGCGACGTGCTGCTTGACAGCGGCGAAGCCGTCCGGGGCTACGGAGATCGAGTCGGTGCCGGCGCGGACGAGGAAGGCGTGGCGGCGCCGGGATGGCGTCCGGGTTCCACGATCACGCGGCGGGCCAGAGGGACCGCAGTGCCGAGGCCTGCCCAGGACCGTGAGCGGGAACGCCTCGTCCACCCTGTGCCACTACGTCGATGGCCGCCGCGAGGACGCGGAAGGGTCAGCAGATCTTGCCGGGCAGGACCGCCGTGGCCTTGAGGAGGTCTCGCAACAGGTCGAAGTCGATGCTCTCCGACCTGCGGAACCGCAGGCAGCCCTTGCCCCTGTCCTGCTCGGCCAGCCGTTCCTCGAACGCTTCACGAACGTCACTGCGCATGAGGTAGAAGGAGATGTACTGCTTCTGGCTGGCAAACGCGATCTCACAGGCGCCGTCGCGCTCGTATGCGGGCATCCCGTAAGCCATGACCTCGTCGAATCCGACCAGCTCTTCACGGCACAGCTGCCGCACCCTGGTCAGCGCCACCCTGCGTTCCTCGGGGACCTCATTCAGGTAGCCGTCGACGTCGCTTGCCTTGCTCTGCACCATTGCGTGAGGTTATGCCGGATTCAAAGCGCCCATCAACGTTCCTCGGGTACGTCCGCCCGGACGATGGTGATCGGACACGGCGCGTGGAGCGCCGTCTGATGGCTCACCGAACCGAGGAGGGCTCGGCTGAAGCCGCCTCGACCGCGGCTGCCCACGACCAGCATGTCCGCATCCTCTGCCGCATCGACCAGGACATCGACCGGATTGCCGCGCACCAAGCGCTGGTGTACGGACGCGGCGCCGTCCTCGCCGAGGACCGTGCGGACCTCCTCGACCAGTCGGCGCTCGGCTTCCTCCTCGTCGAATGTGGTGTCCACCGCCGGCGCCGACCACGATGCGGCACCGGGCAGGTCCCACGCTGCGACCGCCTCTACTCGCCCGCTCACCAGCCTTGCGTACCGGACCGCCCAGCGCAGCGCAGCCTGGGACGAGGGCGATCCGTCGACGCCCACCACGATCCGCGGAGCCTCTTGCTGCCTGTCCATTCCGTTCATCCTTCCGACGGCTGATACATCCACAGTGTGCGCATCGCGATCGCCACGCCACGCGAGCAGGGGGTGGGAGCCGCGTCAGCCCTTGGGGAGGCGGAACCACCGCTCCTGCCCTGCGGAAATGCGTTCCTGTCGGTCGCCGGGCAGGACCACGGGCACCGGGCCCAGGACCGACGAGGGGACGCTGATGCCGAGCCGGCCGGGGCGGAACCGGATGCGGATGTCCCGGTGCCCCAGGTAGGAGATCGAGAACGAGGAACCGGGCACTTCGCAGAGGGGCACCGGGTCGACGTGCAGGCCGTCGCCGTGGGGCTCGAGTCCGACGATGCCGCGCTCGAGGAGGTCGAGGGTGCCGCCCATGGCACCGAGGTGGATCCCTTCACCGGTGGTGCCGCCCTGGACGTCCGTGATGTCACCGAGCAGGGCTTCCTGGCAGTAGCGCCAAGCGTCCGGGCCCTGTTCCCGGGCGAGGACCCAGCCGTGGACGAGGCTGCTGAGCGTGGAGCCGTGACAGGTGCGCCGCAGGTAGTAGTCCACCGTCCTGCGCCAGAGGTCACCGTCAAAGCGGTACCCGAGCCCAAGGAACAGTTGTTCGAGTTCCTTCGGGCGGAAGAGGTAGCCGAGCATGAGGGTGTCGGCCTGCTTGGACGCCTGGTAGCGGTTGGGGGTGTCGCCTTCGGCTTCCAGGATGCGGTCCAGGCGGCGGATGTCGTGGTAGCGGGCGCGGTAGCCGTCCCAGTCGAGCTCGGCGAGGTCCCCGTAGCCGTGGAACTGGCTGATCACGTCGCGATGGAACGGCACGTACAGGCGGCGGGAGACGTCCTCCCAGACGGTGAGGCCGTCGGGGCCGATGCCGAGTTGCGTGAGGAGCTCTGCGCGTCGGGCGGCGGGGAGTTCCCTGAACAGGTCGAGGGCGCGGGCCAGTACCCACGCGGCGGTGACGTTGGTGTAGGCGTTGTCGTCGATGCCGGGAACGGCGGCGTCCGGGTAGGCGTCGTGGTACTCGTCCGGGCCGACGACGCCGCGGATCCGGTAGCGGCCGAGGCCGGTGTCCCAGATCGCCGTGTCCGCCCAGAAGCGGGCTGTGTGCAGGAGGAGTTCGGCGCCGGGGCCGTGCATGAATCCGGCATCGCCGGTGGCCTGCCCGTACCGCCACACGTTCCAGGCGATCGCCGACCCCACGTGGTGCTGGAGGTGGGAGCGGTCCGGCAGCCAGCGGCCGGAGCGCGGGTTGAGGTGCAGCCGCTGTGTCTCCTCGGCGCCCGAACTGCCGCTCTGCCAGGGGAACATGGCGCCCTTTGCCCCGGCCCGGCGGGCGGCCTCCCGGGCTGCGGGGAGGCGTCGGTGCCGGTACATCAACAGGGCGCGTGCGGTCTCGGGGAGGTGGAGGGCGAGGTAGGGCAGGACGAACAGCTCGTCCCAGAAGACGTGGCCCCGGTACGCCTCGCCGTGAAGGCCGCGGGCGGGGACGCCGGCATCGAGCTCGGCGGTGTGCGGCGAGAGGGTCTGCAGCACATGGAAGGCGTGCAGCCGCAGAACCTTGCCCGTCTCTCCGGGCACCTTCAACTCTCCATCGCTCCAGAGGCGTTGCCAGGATGCGCGGTGCGAGGCCAGCAGTGAGGGGAAGTCCCGGGCGTGTATGGCGCAGTCGATGCTCCGCCGCAGGGGATCGGCCGAGGGGCGGTCGAGCGAGGTGCACAGGGCGGCGGTCTTCACGACGACGACCGGAGCGGCCCGCCTGATCGGCAGGACGAATGTCTGAGTGGCGGTGGTGGCTGTGCATGTCCGACCCACCGGTGCCAGAGGATGCGCTGATGTCCGGACCGCCAGCCCGATCCGTACCCGGGAGGTGGCCGTAGAGCAGGACAGCCAGGCGGTGCCCTCCGCCTCCACTCCGACCCGGTGCTCGACGAGGTGCAGCCCGGCCAGGGCGCGGTAGCGGTCGACTCCCGCGTTCGTGACGTCGCCGTCGAGTACGGACTCGATCTCGATCCTGCCGCGCCAGCCGTACGCTCTGAACACCGTGTTCTGCGCGGCCAGGTTCGGGTCGCCCATGTGGACCATGCGAGTGTGGGTGACGCCCAGGCGGCGGCCCTCGGCGTCGTGGAAGAGCATGCGGCGGGTGAGCGTTCCGGCGCACAGGTCCAGCGATACGCGGCTGTGGCGCAGGGCCGGGTGGTCGGGCGTGAGCCAGTCGCCGGGCGGTGCGCCGTCGGGCAGGCAGCGGTACCGCAGGGCGGTCCAGTCCGGCAGCCGGACCATGTCCTCGTTGGAGACCGTTCGTCCGCCGATGGTGGAGGTGAGCCGGTCGTAGCAGCCGGCGAGGTAGGTGCCCGGGTAGTGGATGTCGTCGGCGACGCTCTCCGGAGCTGAACCGCGGGTAGCGAAGCGGCCGTTGCCCAGGGTGCACAGGGACTCGACCAGCCGCTCGGTTTTGGGGTCGTAGCGGTGGTACTCCCAGCGCCAAGGCGCGGTCATGGTTGGCGGCTGTCCTCGAGTGCGGCGAGTGGCCCGCCGAGGTCGGGGAGGACCGGGTGGGCGCCGTGCGCGCGCAGGTCGTTCATGGGTCGTGCACCACGCGACGGCCGGTGATGCGAGCAGGGATGATCTTCATCCAGTGGCTGCGCGGGCCGCCGGCCCAGGGCTGGGAGCGGGCCGTGGTGTTGAGGTGGTGAATCTCGTCCGGGTCTGTGACGGCTCCCAGTTCACCCACCGCCAGCACGCTCCAACCGCCGGCGGTCACGTCGTCGATGTTGTCGATCTCGAACGCGACCTCGGTTCCGGCGGCTCTGGCAGTGACGGCGTCCGCGGAGGTGCGGAAGGTGATGTCGGGTCCTGCGATCAGGTAGTTGACGGGGAGGACGGCGGGGCCTTCGGGAGTGAAGATGGCGATGCGGCCCACGCCGTGCGTGTTCAGCAGCCGCCGGCATTCGCTCTCGTCCAGCGGTACGAGCGCACTGTCACGCCGGGCGGTGGATCGGCCGGCGACGCGGTGGGCGCTGGCGCCGGTCAGGTCGCCGACGGTGAGACCGAGGGCGTCGGCCACCCGTACGAGGGTGCCGATGGCAGGACTGGCGGCGTGCTCCTCCAGGTAGGCGATGTACGTGCCGTCGGCGCCGCACCGCCGGCCCAGTTCTTCGCGGCTCAGGCCGAGGGCTTCGCGGCGGGCCGCCAGGCGGCGGCCCAGGTCGGTGCGTCCGGTCATCTCGCCGGACTGCTGCGGGTGGGTGCTCGGCGTGCTCTTCACGGCGCTCACTGCTCCTGGGGCGGTACGGCGATCGTGTCGTGCTGCGGTCCGCCGAGCACGACTTTGAGGGCGCCGGTTTCTCCTGCGCGGGAGAAGACGTCGTAGGCCTCTTCCATCTGGTCCAGCTCGAAGCGGTGGGTGACCATCGCGGCCCCGGGCAGGCGGCCGGCTGCCATCATGCGCAGCAGCATGGGGGTGGAGTGGGTGTCGACGAGGCCGGTGGTGATGGTGACGTCCTTGATCCACAGGTCTTCGAGGTGGAGGACGGCAGGCTTCCCGTGGACGCCGATGTTGGCGACCCGGCCGCCGGGGCGGACCATGCGGGTGCACATTTCGAAAGCTTCAGGCACACCGACGGCCTCGATGACCACGTCCGCGCCGAGCCCGTCGGTGAGGTCCTCCACCAGCCGCTCGGGCTCCTCGTCGGCGCTCGCGGTGGCATCGGCGCCGAGGTCACGCGCGGCAGCGAGCCGGGACGCGGTGAGGTCGACGGCGATGATCCGCCCGGGGCTGTAGAGCCGCGCTGTGGCGATGGCGGCCAGGCCGATGGGGCCGGCACCGACCACGACGACCGTGTCACCCGGGCGCACGTTGCCGTTGAGCACGCCGACCTCGTAGGAGGTCGGGAAGATGTCGGCGAGCAGTACGGCGTCGTGGCCGGCCAAGGCGCTGGGCAGCGGGTGGACGGAGAGGTCCGCGAAGGGGACCCGTACGTATTCGGCCTGGGTGCCGTCGATGATGTGGCCCAGGACCCAGCCGCCGCCTCCGCGGCACTGGCCGTAGTGCCCCTCGCGGCAGAAGCGGCAGCGGCCGCAGGCGGAGATGCAGGAGATCAGAACACGGTCGCCGGGGCGGACGCTGCGGACGTCGCCGCCGGTCTCGACGACGGTGCCGACAGCCTCGTGACCGAGGATCCGCCCGGGTGTCACTTCCGGGACGTCACCCTTGATGATGTGCAGGTCGGTGCCGCAGATCGTGACGGCGTCGACCCGGACGATCGCGTCGGCGGCGTCCTTGACGGAGGGGTCCGGGACGTCCTGCCAGGAGGTCTGTCCGGGCCCGTGGAAGACGAGTGCCTTCATGGCGCGGCCTTCTCTCTGTGTGCTGTGCGGGAGGGGTCACCGCCAGGCTGTGCCCATGCCCCTCCGTCCCGCTTGGGCCGGTCGGCCCCTACCCGGGACCGGTCGGTCCCCCGCGGTCAGGGCGTTCCGGTGCCAGGGTGGAGACCGGCATCCGTTCCGAAAGGAGGGCTGCTGCCATGTCCCAGTCAGCCCTGTCCCCCGCTTCCGCACGCCCGGCCTTGCTGAGGTTCCTCGGCGGAGTGCGGACGGTCACCGGCAGCAAGTTCCTGGTCGAGAGCGACCACGCCCGGATCCTCGTCGACTGCGGACTCTTCCAGGGTGTCGCGGACCTGCGCCGCCGCAACTGGGACAAGCTGCCCTGCGACGCCTCGGACATCCATGCCGTCGTCGTGACCCACGCCCACCTGGACCACTGCGGGTACCTGCCGCGACTGGTCCGGCACGGATTCCGCGGGCCGATCCTGACCAGCGCCACCACCGCCCGTCTCGCCGAGATCGTGCTCCGCGACAGCGCCCGCCTGCAGATGGAGGCGGCTGAGCACGCCAACCAGCGCGGCTGGTCCAAGCACCGGCCCGCCAGGCCGCTCTACGACGACGATGACGTCGACCACACGGTCAAGTACTTCGACCCGGTACCGGTGGGCAGCGAGATCGAGATCATGGCCGGCACGAAGCTGATGCTGCACCACGGCGGTCACATCCTCGGCTCCGCCTGGGCTCACCTGACCCTGGAGGACGGACACACCCTCGCCGTCAGCGGTGACCTCGGCCGCCCCGGACACCCGCTCCTCCTGCCGCCCGAGCCGTTCTCCGGCGCCGACGTCCTGCTGATGGAGTCGACGTACGGCAACCGCCGCCACGACCACGAGAGCGCACGGCGCGAATTCGCCTCGGTGATCACCCGCACACTGTCCCGGGGCGGGACCGTCGTCATCCCGGCCTTCGCGATCGACCGCACCGAGGTCGTCCTGCACGAGCTGGCCGCCCTGCGAAGCGACGGCACCCTGCCCCGCCACGTACCCGTCTACGTCGACAGCCCCATGGCCTTGGCCGCACTGGACGTCTACCGCGACGCCGTACGGGCCCACTCGCCCGAGCTGCGCCCCGAGATCCTCGCCCAGGGCGAGGCTGCGATCAGCCCGGAGCCCTTCCTGGCCGCCCGGACCGTCCAGGAGTCGATCGACATCAACAAGGCCACCGGCCCGGCGATCATCGTCTCCTCCGCCGGCATGGCCACCGGCGGCCGCGTCCTGCACCACCTCCACCGGATCCTGCCCGACCCCCGAAACGCCGTGGTCATCGTCGGCTTCGCCGCCACAGGCACCCGCTCGCGCGACCTCGCCGACGGCGCCCGCACGCTGAAGATGTTCGGCGAGTACGTCCCCGTACGCGCCGAGGTGGCCGACGTCCCGCACTTCTCCGCGCACGCGGACGCGGACCAGATCATCGACTGGCTGCGCGCCGCCCCGGCCCCGCACACCGCCTACCTCGTCCACGGAGAGGAGACAGCGTCCGAAACCCTGCGCGACCGGATCGATGACGAGCTGGGATGGACGGCCGTCGTACCCAAGTCCGGGGAGGCGGTCCTGGTCCGCTGACCGGGGCCGGACGGTCCGCGCGGTGTACACCGCGCGGCCCTCCCGCACCCGGTTCCTCGACCTGTTCGCCCCTCACGGCAGCGGCACCCCGCTCGCCCACGCACGCTGAGGACCCCGCCATGAACTCCACCCCCTACACCGTCGCCGACGTCATGACCACCAAGGTCATCGCCGTCACTCCCTCGACCGGCTTCAAGGACATCGCCACCGCGATGGAGCAGTGGAAGGTGACCGCCCTGCCCGTCATCGAGGGCGAAGGCCGCGTGGTCGGCGTGGTCTCCGAGGCCGATCTCCTGCCCAAGGAGGAGTTCCACGAGCACCGCCCGGGCCTGATCGAGCAGATGCGCCGCCTCGGCGACACCGCCAAGGCCGGCTCCACCCGCGCCGAGAGCATGATGACCGCCCCGGCCGTCACGATCAGCCCCGACGCCACCCTGCCTCAAGCCGCCCGCCTCATGGCCGACCGGCACATCAAGCGCCTCCCGGTCGTCGACGCCGACGGCAGCCTCAAGGGCATCGTCAGCCGCGCCGACCTCCTCAAGGTCTTCCTCCGCAGCGACGAGGAACTGGCCACCGAGATCCGCCGCACCGTCGTCGACCGGCTCTTCCCCCTCTCCCACGAAGCCGTCAAGGTCACCGTCACGGAAGGCATCGCCACTCTGACCGGCCGGGTCAGAGACAGCCACCTGATCGGGATGGCCGAACGCCTCACCCACTCCGTCGAAGGCGTCGTACAGGTCCACTGCCGGCTGAAGGCGCCCGCCTCGCCATGAGCTTGGACTCGCCGGCCTCGAGTGACGGAGCACAACGCCTCCCCCACGGACACGGCAACCCCCACACCGGCAGAGTCCGCCGGTGCGCCGGCCCAGCGGCAGGCGGACACCAAGGCCACACAGCCCGACTCCGCCCCGCCGGCAGCGCCCTGGGGCGCCCGGGCCTCGATCGAGAAGGAGGGCACCGGTTCACCGTTCCGCGCGGCCACCGACGGGCCGGCGCCTTGCAGCGTTCGACAGTCAGATGACCACCCTCTCGACACGAGTGTGCCGGTGATCCCCGATCAGCGGCGGCCGGTGGCCAGGACGACGAGGAACTGGCCGCCGCCCGCCTCGATGCCGGCGGTCACCGGCAGCCCCGGTACCAGTCGGGAGAACCGGTCCACCAGCCAATCCGCCACCTCTTGGGCGTCCTTCCTGGTCGGACAACGGCCCACCACCTCGCGGCCCCCCTTGCGCTCCAGCCTGTCGGCAACAGCGATCAGCGGCGCGGGTTCGACGACATACAGGCGCTCCGGCCAGGCGATGACCACCTTGACCGCACCCTTGCGCGTATTGCACCCGCGGTGCGCGAGTCGCTCCGCGACCTTGGCCTTCCGGTCTGCGGTCCGGCTGTCGACACTGGGCCCCCGCGGGTCGTTCACCGACTCGTCGGGGTCGACCGGTTCGTCACACACCCAGCACCGCCAGCCGTCACGCTCGGCCACATCATCAAGGAGACTCATCCAAGTAAACTAGCCTGCCCGACCGCCACCCGCGCACCAGGGCCCGTGACGTGCGGGCCTGTCCGGCGTTGCCCCCGGCATGACGCCGTCGTGCGGCAGCAGCACCTTGCACGGCTGCCAGCGGGGGGACTTCATCGTCCGGTGTGTCCGGGCTCGCGAAGTGGAAGGGGACGCAGAGGTGGGACGCGAGGGCTCGGCCGGCTCTTTCGGCTGTCACCGCTGCCGGGTGGCGTCCTTCCGGCTTCTCGTCTTCTCCATGGTGTCGTCCAGCCATGGCCCAGTGGACGAGGGCCGGCGCGTGCCCGTCCGCGGGGTCTTCGATGATGGCCAGCAGTCTCACGAACCAGTCGTGGACGGCGTGGCCGTCCCAGACCGCCTCGATCGCCACGTTGCGGCCGAAGATCCCGCCGGCACGCCGGACCCGGGCCCCCCGCAGCTCGCGTTGGCGGGCGAACATTCCTGTCATTCAAGATCCGAAAGAGTCGACCAGCCCTGCCGACCCACGCCGTTCGGTAACGGGAGGCGTCCCACATCGGCCGCCGCGCGGCTGGCCCTCCGGCACCCGGCCGTCAAGGGATCCGGGCCCCTCAGCCTGGAGGCGCCCTCGGGCGCGGGCCGGGGGCGGATATGTGGAGAGCCCGGCCCGGGTGGGGCGCCGACGGAGGTCTGCACCAGCGCCCGTCCACCCCGGCCAGCCGGCCGGGGTGGACGAGATCGCGCGATGCCGTCCGACTTCTGATCGCGCGGTCCCGCCGCGAGGAAGGGCAACTACAAGGCCCCGCGCGCCCCGGGTCCGTCACCGAAGTACCCCGTAGCGCAAGCGGAAACGGTCCTTCAACGGGGGCTGTGTGCCTGGCTGTAGCCCAGGCGAGGGAAGTATCGGCAGGGCGCGCCGCCGACCGTGACGGGCGGCCGGACGTTCCGATAGACACCGCCCGTGATCAACAGCTATCGCAGAACAGCTGTCGCCCGCTGCCGATGCGCGGGCAGGACCGGCCTTCCGAACGAGACCGAAGGGGGGAGCCCGTGTCGATGCGACAGTCCCTCCGAATGAAGCGACGGGTGATGCGCGCCGTGCGCGGCGGGCCGCGTGCGCTCGCGCTCGCTCTCACCGTGGCGCTCACTGTGGCCGTGCCGGCCGCCTCGGTGTCCGCCGAACCACGACCCGGCGTCCCGGCCTCGACCGGCGTCCCCTCGCCTTCGGGGGGCGAGGGGACGCTGTCGCGGGCCGAGGTGAAGCAGCGCGTGGACGTGAGCGCGCTGCCCCGTCCCAAACGCACCGCCGAGCCCCAGGTGCGGCCCTTCCTCGCACCTGCGAAGCGGCGGGCGCCCGTGAGGCCGTTGCGGCAGCCGAGTCTGCCGGTCACCACCGCGCAGCTGACTCCGAAGGGCGCGACGTCGCTGAAGGCCGTACCTTCCACGGCTGTGGTGGAGCGACTGAAGACGTTCCCCACCCTCGGGAACGGCGACAACGACGCCGCCTCGCGAACCGCTCCCTCCGACACCAATCTCGCGGTCGGACCGACGTACATCGTCGAGTTCGTCAACCGCGCCGGCCAGATCTACGACAAGGCCGGCAACACGGTGGGCTCCACGTTCGACCTGGGCACCTTCTTCGGGTTCGCGGCGGACACGGGCGGTGACCCTCGCGTGCACTACGACGCGGGATCCGGCCGGTTCTTCGCCTCGTACGAGGGGCTCCTGGCCGGCGGAGACGAGAACGACGTCGCGGTCAGCGACACCTCCGACCCCCGCGGACACTGGACCGTCTACAACATCGGCAGCAACACCTCCAACGTGCTGCAGGACCGGCCGCTGCTCGGCTACAGCAACGACAAGGTCACGCTGAGCTGGAACAACTTCGACCGCAACCAGCCCGAGCCGCTGCCGTTCCTCGGCGCGGTGAACGTCGTGGTCAACAAGGCGGACCTGCTGGCCGGTGGCACGATCAACTTCACGACGTTCGCACAGGACACGACCCTGGACGACGCCGTACCGGCCACCTCGCTGTCGGCGATCAACGACCAGCTCTCGATGAAGCACGACGGCACCAACGTGGTCGTGACCACGATCACCGGCGTGCCCGGGGTCAGTGCGGTCAACCGCGCCGTGAACACCATCGCCATCGGAACCGCCGACGCGCCGCCGGCAGCGGCCCAGCCACCGGGGGGTGATGCCACGATCGAGACCAACGACGCACGGATGCTGTCGGTCGCCTGGCAGAACAACCGCCTGTGGGGCGTCTTCAACGTCAGCTGCACCCCCATCGGAGACACCGCGGTCCACGCCTGCCAGCGCTTCATCCAGATCGCTACCGGCGGGACCCAGACCCTGTCGACCAACCTCAACCTCGGCCTCGTGGGCGGCGACATCTACTACGGCTCGCTGACCCTCAACGACGAAGACGACCTGTTCGCAGGATTCACCGCATCCTCGTCCACCCTGTTCGCAGGCGGAGTCGCGATCGGAGTGCCCGGCGGCAACTTCCCGTCCACCACCTTCGGTGACTTCTACGCCGCGGGCACGCAGGCCTACACATGTGCCTGCAATGGCGCCCCCCGCTGGGGCGACTACTCGGGCACCGCACGTGACCCCAGCAACCCCAAGGACGTCTGGACGGTCCAGCAGATCGGAGCCACCGGCAACACCGGGATCTTCGGAGGCGACTGGGGCACCGCCATGGACCGCGTCACGCTGTCCCCGCCCACCGTCACCAGCGTCACCCCGAACCACGCACCCGAACTCGCCCAGTGCGTCAACACCGTGACCGTGCGGGGGACGGAGTTCCCCACCAGCGGCACCACCGTCAAGTTCGGCTCCGCGGCCGCCACCAGTGTGAACGTCATCGGTCCGGAGGAGCTGACCGCGCAGGTGCCCCCACAGGCGCGGGGCACGGTCGACGTCACCGTCACCACCGCCAACGGCACCAGCCCGATCACCGCCGCCGACCGCTTCACCTACGACCCGGACACGACCGCCCCGACCGTCTCCGCAAGCATCTCCCCCGCACCGAACGGTGCAGGCTGGAACACCACCAGCCCGGCGACCGTCAACATCAGCGCTTCTGAGGGGGCTTGCGCCTCAGGGGTCCAGAAGATCACCTACAGTGCGAGCGGCGCCCAGCCCATCGCATCCACCGTCGTCCCCGGCGCGACTGCGGCCGTCCCGGTCACGGTGAACGGCGTGACCACCCTGACGTACACCGCGACCGACAACGCGGGCAACACCTCCGCGCCGCAGACGATCACGGTGCGCCTCGACACGGTGGCGCCGGCGATCACCATCGTCCGCCCGGCCGCAGGCACCTACCTGTACCGCCAGGCGGTCACCGCGTCCTACTCGTGCACGGACGCCACCTCCGGGCTGGCGAGCTGCGTCGGTACGGTGCCCAACGGGGCCGCCATCGACACCTCCACCCTCGGCTCACACACGTTCACCGTGAACGCCAAGGACATCGCCACGAACCCGTCCACCAAGAGCGTCACCTACACCGTCGCGTACCGGATCTGCCTGCTCTACGACCCCACCCGGCCGGTCCGCCTCCTCGGCCAGGTCGTGATCTCCCTGCGGATCTGCGACGCGAACGGCAACAACCTCTCCAGCTCCAACATCACCGTCACAGCCGCCCGCATCACCGGCCCCGTCACCAGGACCGTCGGCACGCGGATGCTCTACACCCCACTGTCCGCCGGCTACAGCCTCCCCCTCAGCACGCGGGGGCTGCCCAACGGCAACTACAACCTCGAATTCACCATCAGCGGAGCAGACACCACCACCCACGTAGCGCCCTTCACCCTGCGCTGACACCCACAACCCGTCCAAGCTCGCCGGCCCGGCCCCGAACCCGGGGCCGGGCCACCCGCGTATCACTCCGCGAGCCCGACAGCAGACCCTGCAAACGCTCCAACCGCTCCATGGCATTCCTCCCCGATCGGCAGGCCACAGGCCGTACATGACCCAGACCACATACGACGCTACGCAGGGTTGAGGGGGCCGGGGAGGCGGCCGTCCTCGGTCGACCTCTGGCCTGTTGTCCGCTTTGGGGTTTACCCGGTGTCGTTCATTCATTCGAGTGACTGGTGCGGAACCCTCCCCGGGGTGATCTTGGCGGGATGAGCATGTGTCCGGCACCTCGTCACCATCCCTTTCACAGAAGGCGGATACAGCCATGTCTGCAGACGGAACCACGGATACCTTCTTCACGCTCGACGCAGATGACCTCGCGAAGCTGGACGCGATCCAAGCGTCCCGAAGAACCTCGCCCCCGGGCAGGCCTGCCCCGCGGTCGTGCTGCCCGCCCCTCTGATCAGCCTCGGGCACCGGGCCTACCTCGGCATGCTCGCCCGATGGACGCAGGGCGGCTACGTCGTCCTGGCCTACAGCCAGCGCGGTCTGGCCAAGTCCACGGGCGAGATCCACGTCGCCGGACCGCAGGATGTCGCCGACGCCACCGAGGTCATCAACTGGCTGGTCAAGCACGACGGGGTCGACGCGGACCGGATCGGGTTCTTCGGCGCCTCCTACGGAGCCGGCACGAGCCTGCTCGCGGCCGCGCAGGACCAGCGGATCAAGGCCGTCGCGGGAGCCAGCGCCTGGGCCGACCTGTTCACCTCGCTCTACGAGAACGGCACCCGCCACCTCGCCGCCTTCGAGGCGTTGGTGAAGCTGTTCGGCGAGGACCGGTGCTCGCCCGAGTTCCGCGAGATCATCCAGAAGATCCGCGCCAACACCATCGACGACCAGGTCAGGGACTTCGCCCGGGTCCGCTCACCCCGGGCCTACCTGGACAAGTACAGCGACGCCGGCACGGCCGTCCTGCTGACCACCACCTGGCACGAGACCATCTTCTCCGTGCCCTCCGTCATCGACTTCCACAACCACCTCACCAGCCCCAAGGTGCTCCTCGTCCAGGTCGGCGACCACGGCAACGCCGAACTCCCGGGCCTGGCCGGCCTCACCGCCAAGCCCACCGCCATGGCCTACCGGTGGATGGACCACCACCTCGGCGGCACCGCCGGTGACGGAGAGCCTCCTCGGTTCGACGTCCGCACGGAGGCGATGTTCCAGCCCCTCTCCGACTTCCGCCACGCCACCTGGACGAGTTCGCCCAGCCCGAGAAGCGGTTCCACCTCGCCGACGCAGCCGCCGGGCAGAGCGACGGGCAGCTGGCCCGGGACAAGCCGCAGGCCGGCTGGACCCGTTCGGTCAAGGCCACCGGCAAGGGCACCGACATCGTCGTCGCCCCCCAGCTCGTCCAGACCGGCCTGTCCGAGCGCCTGGGCCTGCCCCACTCCTACAAGACCGCAGACATCGACCGCGGCCTCGCGGCGGTCTTCACCACCGCGCCGCTGCAGCAGGCCTCGCTCATCCGAGGCGAGATCGAACTGCGGGTGACCGTGACGCCCCAGCAGGCGGACGCCACGATCGTCGCCTACCTGCTGGAACACAACCCCGCCACAGGCAGGGCCAACATCATCACCCACGCCCCGTACACCTTCACCGCCCAGCAGGCGGGCAAGGCCACCACCGTGACCTTCCCCCTCCAGCCCGCCCACTACCCCGTACAGAAGGGACGCCGGCTCCAGCTGGTCATCGACACCCACGACCCCTTCTTCGCCTACGACAACACCACCACCCCGGTGTTCACCGTCGACATCACCTCCCCTAAGGGCACCGAGTCCTACCTCGACATCCCCCTCCACCCCGCCGACTGACCCCACCCCCGCCACACCGGTCCGCCGCCGCACCGGCGCCCATCGGGCCCCGAAACGCGGCGCGGACCGCCTCAGGGCCGGCGGCCTCCACCACCCGCGACCACCGCCCCCTCCGGTTCCCTGGCCCGGCGGAGTCATGAGGGATTCCGGCAGCCTCAGGTGATCGGCCGGCCACGGGATGCTGTTGTCGCTCGCCGGCGCCCTCCTGAGTGTCGTGCATACCGGTGGCATGAGATCAGCGATCAGGTGCACTCCGCGGTCGGCCCCGTGCGTCTGGCCGGGCGGGAGCCGCTCACGCCCTAGCGTGGCTCCAGAGCCGATGCCGACGGACCGCCGCCGGGACCCAGGACCTATGGAGCCGCCTTGACCACGTCGCCCGCCCTCACCGAGCTGACCGGGGACTACGTCCTCGACCCCGCCCACACCAGGATCGGATTCATCGCCCGCCACGCCATGGTCACCAAGGTCCGCGGCGCGTTCCACCAGTTCGAGGGCACCGCCCACCTGGACGGCGCCGATCCGGCCCGGTCCACCGCCCAGGTGGTCATCAAGACCGACAGCATCGACACCGGCGTCGAACAACGCGACCAACACCTGCGCACCAACGACTTCCTGAACGCTCCCGAGTACCCCGACATCACTTTCCGCACCACCTCGGTCGAGCCGCACTCCGACACCGAATACCGGGTCAACGGCGACCTGACCATCAAGGACACCACCCGCCCGGTCACCATCGACTTCGAATACACCGGCAACGCAGTCGACCCGTACGGCAACCTGCGGGTCGGCCTGGAAGGATCGGTGACCATCTCCCGCAAGGAGTACGGCGTGACCTGGAACGCTGCCCTGGAAGGCGGCGGAGTCCTGGTCGGCGACAAAGTCGTCCTGGAATTCGACATCTCCGCGATCAAGCAGAGCTAAGCGAAGCCCCGACCGGCCCACTCACCCGGCATCGGCCAGAGCCCAGGAACCCGTGACTTGCGCCCCCCTACGTCGGCGTGAGGAGTGTGAAGTCGTCGAAGTCGAACCCGGGTGTCACCAGGCAGCTCACCAGGACCTCTTCGTCGCCGGCGGGGCGGGCGCTCTGCCAGTGGCCGGCGGGCACGCACACCTCCAGCTCGGTGCCAGGGGAACGGTGCGGTCCCAGGCGGTACTCGGTGACCGTGGTCGGTGTCGGCCCCGGCGGGCTGACGTACAGCGTGAGGGAGCCGCCGTCACGCCAGAGCCAGACCTCGTCGCTGGCCACCGTGTGCCACTGCGACCGCTCCCCCGGTGCCAGCAGGAAGTGGATGAGGGTGGCCGACGGCCGCTGACCGCGGCCGGCCGGATGCGCGACGGTGACGGGAGAGGTGTAGATCCTGCCGTACCAGCCGCCTTCGGGGTGGGCTTCCAGGTCGAGCGTGCGGGCGGTCTCGGGACGGGAACTCATCGGTGGCAGCCTCCGGTCGGGACGGCGCTCTCTGGGGTGGTGGGCGAACCGTAGCGCTCATCATGGTCCTGGAAGCCCATTCTGGTCAGTCAGCGCGCGCACTGGTGCCGGCAGTCCCCATGTGACGGTGACGTCGATCGCTGGTGACCCGCGACGGCCGTCACATCCAACCCCGTACGAGGGGCCCGGCGGAGCTGTCGGAACCGGGGTCGGGACCGGCTGCGGCACGGTGGAGAAATAGCCCCTGCCCTGCGCATCGTCGTCTCCCCCTGCGGATGCCGAAGGCGGGCGCCGCGTCCGCGTGCCCAGGGGGATCCTCGGCCGCGCCACCGGCCCCGGCGACCTCCTCGCATTCCCGCGCCGGGCCGGCTCGGACCCGGACGGCATCCGCTTGGACGATCCGCTGCTGATCGAGTGGCGCGGCGGCGGACCGGCCGTCTGGAGCCCGGGTACCGGCGAGGCTTGATCGCCGTGGGGGCCGCCGGTGGTGACGTGGGGGCTCGTACGGCGTTGTCCCCGGCATGCCGCAATGCCCCCGTTCCCCGTGCGGGGCCCCGGTCTCAGTCGGTGGCGGAGGCCGGATCGTCGAGTTCGTGCAGCCCCGCCGGGTCCTCGTCGGTCAGCACCTCTCCGCTCGCGGTGACGAAGCGCTGGGCGTGGCCGCGGTGGACGCAGAGGAGTTGGTCGCGGGTGCCGGTCCGGTCCCGGTGCACGGCCAGCGCCGGACCGTACTTGCTGCTGTGCCCCGGCATCGCGGTGTCCGTACTCCACCCCGCGCCGTCGAAGGCGGACCACCACAGCTGCTGGCGGGCGGGGTCCCGGTGGACGCACATCAGCTTGCCGTCGAAGACGGCGAGGCCGATGTTGCTCCGGGTGCGGTGGCCGGGCAGCGGGCCCTCGGAGGTCCAAGTGGTGCCGCGCAGCCTGGTCCAGTGGATCGCCCCGTCCTTGGGGTTGCCGTACAGCAGGTGCAGGTCGCCGTCGTACACGGCGAGCGCCGGGGACCTCGTGGTGGCGCAGCCGGGAACGGGTTCGGGGGTTGTCCAGCTGCGGCCGTCCCGGCTGGTGGTGACCATGATCCGCTGGGCGGCGTCGGCGTAGGCGAGGTGGAGCGCGTCGTGGAAGACGGCCAGCGCCGGGCCGTAGACGCTCTCCGCGTCCGGGACCGGCCGGTCCGGTGTCCAGGCGTCGCCGTCGTACGAGGTCAGCGCCATGCCCCAGTCGCCCGAGCCGCCGCGGTGCGCGCAGTACAGCCGGTCCTGGAACACGGCCAGGGCCGGGCTGCCCAGGGTGTGGTGGGCGGGGAACGGCTGGTCTTCGGACCAGCTGCCGTCCGCGCGGTGCGCGGTCCACCACAGGTCGGGGTCATCGCCCCGGCCCTGGTAGACGCAGTACAGGTCATCGCGGAAGACGGCCAGGGCCGGTGTTTCGGAGGCGTAGCGCGCCGTGAACTGAACGTCCGCTCCCCAGCCTTCGCCCGGCTCGAACACGCTGAACCACAGGCCGGTCTCGCGCGGCGGGGCGTTGAGGGCCACGGGGGCGAGGAGGGTGGGCGCGGCCCACGGCGAGACCAGCTCGCACCCGGCGCCCCGGGCGGCCGCCCCGATCTGTCCGGTGCGTCCGGTCAGCCCCGCACCGACGGCTTCGGCGAGGGCCTCGGGCAGTGAGCCGGCGAGCACCTCCTCCACCAGGCGGGGGAGGTCCCTGTCGGGCCCGGTGCTGTCGTGCCGTGCGAGGCGGTCGGCGGCGCCCTGGTCCAGTCGGAGGGCGAAGCCCCACTCCAGCAGTCGGACGGAAACGGCCGCCCCCGCCGCGGCGAGCTCCGCGCCCGCCCGTTCCGCGTTCTCCACGGCCTTGGATGACGGAGCGTCCGCACCGAACTCAGGTGCCTTGCCGTTCTGCCGCCGAGTGGCGGCGCCTTCGATCGCCATGCTTCCTCCTGCCTGTTGGGCCACGGGCCGGACAGCCCGCATTCCGCGCGACGCGCGGGCGAACCGTTCCGATCCGCGGATTGACATGAACGCTTGCGGCCCGTCTCCGGCCAGGTACGCGCCGGCCTGCGGGCTCTCCCACGGTTCACCGGGCGGCCGGTGTGGACAAAAGAGGTCGGGGCCGGATGCGGCCGGGCCTGCGCCGGCTCGGCTGCGGCCGGGACATCGGCGTACGGGGTCCTCCATCCAGTCATGGCGTGACGGGGTCCGGACACGTCGTGGTGGGCATCCGTGCCGCCCTCAGGGAAGGTCGGACGGAACGGGGGGCACGAGCTGTCGCGCGTCCTGCGGCAGCGGGAGGATCCGGTCGCCCACTCGGATCGTCCCGCCGCGGACCACTTCGGCCCGCAGGCCGCCGCGGTGCAGCAGGCCGCGGATCAGGCCGGGGCGGACCAGCTGTTCGAGACGGGTGCAGGGCTCGCTGAGTTTGAGGCCGCGCAGGACCACCGCGCCGATCTGGAACTCCTGGTCCACCAGCGGGTTGAGCCGGATCTCGCGGCAGACGAGGTTGCGTCGGCACTCGGCGGGAGTGAGCGTGATGCCGTGTTGGCGGGCGAGGGCCTCCAGTGTCTCGGCCTCGATGAGGGTGACGTCGCAGACCCCGGACGCCCGGCCGGTGCCCCGGCGCCGGGGCCTGGGGCCCTCGCCCGCCCAGTAGTTGCGGTCCCCCGCCAGCCCGCGGCCGGTCACCGCGCGGGCCTCTGCCACGCGGAAGGTGGGATCCCCGGCGCGCGCGGCGAGGTGCAGGGAGGTGACCCGGCCGGGTCCGTACGGCGGCGGGGCCTGTGCCATGGGCGGTTCACCCTTTCAGGAAGTGGTCCGTGAGGGATCGAAGGGTGCGGAACTGGTTCACGTCGATCTGGTCGAGCTGCAGTTCCCGGCCGATCAGGTCCTCCAGCAGCAGGATGAACTCCATGAAGCCGAGGGAGTCGATCAGCCGGTTCTCGATCAGGTCGAGGTCCTCCGGGATCTCTTCGACGGTGGGGTTGCGTTCGCACAGCCAGTCCACGACGGGCTTGATCACGTCGTCCATGGTCACCTCTCCTGGATCCGGTGCAGCTGTCGGGAGTCCGTCGGGGGCCGGCGCGCGCTCTCGTACTCCAGGCGGACCCGGGCAACGGTGACGGCGGCCGGGTGCAGGGCGGTGACGCGGGTGCAGGACCGGCCGCAGTACATGGCCATCTCCTCGATGCGGCCGGTGGTGGCCTCGCTCGGAGCCGCCGCGCTGTAGCGCGGTACCGGGTGGTCCCGGCCGTCCACCCGGGTGGTCGCCATGAAGGTGGCCGGGGCGCGGTCCGAGGCATTGGTGAGGGGGTTGCGCAGGACGCGGTGCGGGCGGTTCGGCCAGCCGATGTCGAAGAGGGAGGTGATGAGGGTGTCGTCGGCCACGGCCTCGACCACCCGGCGTTTGAACTCCGGGTGCGCGGTGGATTCTGCGGCCGGGATGAACAGGGTTCCGGCCATGGCCCCGTCCGCGCCGCGCACCACGGCTTCCGCGAGGTCCTTCCCGGTGGCGATCCCGCCCGCGACGGCCAGGACCGCGTGCGGGTGGCGGGCCCGGACGGCGGCCAGCAGGAGGTCCACGGGCAGTCGGCCGAGCAGGTGGCCGCCGGCTTCGGTGCCCTGGAGGACCAGGACCGCCGCGCCCTGCCCAAGAGCCGTGTCGGCGTCCCTGAGGGTGCCGACCTGGACCACCAGCGGGTGTCCGGCTGCCCGCACGGCCTGGACGGCGTCGGTGTCGGGCAGCCCGAAAGAGGCGACGAAGCAGCCCCGGGGCAGTTCGGGCAGGACGGCCCGGAGCTGATCCAGACAGCCGGCCGGCCCGGTGACCTCGGGGACCACGTTCACCCCGAACGGGCGGCCGGTGGCGGCCGCCACCTCCCGGACCAGCCGGGCGGCCCGCGCGGGCGCCTCCTTGTACAGCGCGAGGGTCCCGCCCGCTCCGGCCCGGGACACCTCGGCGCACAGGGCCGGGCCGGCGACGGCGCCCATCCCGGCCTGGAGCAGCGGCAGTTCGAGGCCGAGCCGGGCGGTCAGCCGGGTCACGGGCGTTCCCCCGTCTGCCGCACCGCGCGGTGCGCGGCGGCCAGGTCCCCTTCGAAGACGTCGCCCAGCACGTGTACCCAGCGTTCCAGGCCGAAGGCGACGCAGCCGGTGAAGGCGGGGCGGCCCGCGTGGCTGATGGCGCGGCGCTCGCCGAAGAAGTTGCGGTGGTTGTTGGTGGACGCGACGGCGGTGCCGTCGGTGTGCAGGTACTCGTTCTTGACCGGGGCCAGCAACTGCATGACGGTGCGGGCGCCGTCCTTCTCGAAGAACGGGTCGGTGGCGGGCTGCCGGTCCAGGGGGAGGCCGAGGGCCGCGCCGAAGGCGAGGATCCGCTCCTCGTGTCGGTGAAGGTGGGTCCGTACGGCTTCGGCGGAGCCGACGCACACGATCTCCCGCATGGTGAACCCCCAGAGTCTGCGCAACCCGTCCTGGTGGTCCTCGTTGCGGAAGCACTGCGCGGCGGTGGTGATCAGTACGGGGGTGTCGGCGCTGGTGCCGGTGAGGTGCAGGAAGCAGCCGTAGCAGGCCGCGGAGGGCAGCATGTGGGTGGCGTCGGCCAGCTCGGATGCGGGCAGCGCGGTGGTGGCCCCGGGCGGAGCCGCGGCGAGGGCGGCCAGCCGGTCGGGGCGGATCCGGGTGACCGGGCTGCCCAGGTGCGGGAAGTTGCGGAAGTAGTCGAGGGACCGCAGGTCTTCGGCCCTCAGCAGCGGCGGGTAGCTCTGCTGCCGGGCTCCGGCCTCGGTGCCCCAGCGGGTGAACACCGCGTCGAGTGCGTCCCGCAGCAGAACGGCGGGTTCGTCGAGGGTGGCGAGTCCGTCCCGGACCGACCAGGTGGGCCCGGTGGTGGCCGTGGGGTCAGTGACGGGCATCGAACGCCCCGATCCGGTGGAGGAAGTCGGTGGTCTTGTGCAGGACATTGGCGTGGGCGGCCTGCCGGGCGGGGTGGGCGAGCAGCCGCCGGCGCAGCGCGAAGCCGTCCGGAAGGCCCGCGTCGCGGTAGACGGTCGGGTTGTAGAAGGACTCCATGCTGGTGGCGATGTAGCGGCTGAGGTAGTCGCGCAGTTCGAGCCGGGCCGCCTCGTCCAGGCCGCTGTCGAGGAGCCGCTCCCACAGCAGTTGCACCAGGCGGCAGCCGAAGGCGATGTGCCGGGACTCGTCCTGGTGGTGCAGCCGGTTGATGTGCCGGATGGTCCCGTGCAGCCGGCGGTCGGCGGCCAGCCGGACGTTGTAGTGGTCGACGATCTGCTCGAAGATCAGGATCCTGGCGAAGACCAGGAAGTTCTCGATGCCCGGGTCGCGCGGAGCCTCGGGCAGTTTGACCGACTTGTCAGGGTAGATCTTGTGGGCGTACTTGAGGCAGAAGGTGGCGAAGAACCACATGTGGTCGTTCTCCTCCCCGATGAAGTGATGGAAGAACTCGGAGGGGAGCTCGAAGCCGGGTAGGTGGATGCGCCGGGTGACCTCGATGAGCAGTTCGCGGATGCCGTGCACGTTGAGGCTGTAGAAGTTGATGCTCTCCCACCGGCTCAGGGCCTGGAGCCGGCCGGGGCTCAGTTCGTCCATGAGCTCGGTTCCGTGGACGGAGAGCAGTTCGGGGGACATCCACAGCCCGTCGGCGGGGATCGTGGGCGGCCAGTCGAAAGTGGTGTACGGGTTGTAGTAGTCCGCGGTGGCTTTGTCGGAGAGCCGGTCGAGCAGGGCCCTGAACTCGGTGTCGTCCGCTGTCGCCGTGCCGGCTGATCCGGTGGGCGGTGTGTTCCGCGGGGGCATTGGCGTCACTCCTTCCATCGAACGGCAGACAGCAGGGCCCGGTGGAGTTCGGGGGTGGATGCAGCCACGCAGGACCGCTGGTTGTCGATACTCAGGTCGGTCAGGACGGTCTCGCCGAGCGGCTGTCCGTAGCCGTCGGTGATGACCGTGCCGGCACGCTCGGCGAGGAAGACGGCCGCCGCGATGTCGTACGGGAAGAGGTGCAGGACCCGGCCGTTGCCGACGCGTTCGAACTCGGGCAGCAGCGCCGGGTCGTCACGCAGCAGCCGGTTGCCGATGTCCACGTACGCGTCGAGCTGGCCGGTGAGCAGCCGGGAGATGGACCAGGTCGCGCTGTTGAAGACGAAGACACCGCCGGTGTTGGCCGAGCGGTCGATGAGGTGGCCGTAGGCCTCGGTCATCAGGCGGGCCGGGTGGCCGTTGAACTCCAGCGACCAGAACATCCGCGCGGGGTCGGTGGTGCGGGTCAGCGCCGGGACGGGGTGGTCGTAGCCGTGCGCCGTGATGCCGGGCGTCGCCAGGTCCCCGTAGAGGTAGGCGCCCGTACGCAGTTCCATCAGCAGCGCGTGCTCGACGTCGGCGATGCGCGGGCGCTGCGACATTCGGGCGACGGCGACCGAGACGGTGGCCGACTCCAGGCCGGCGACGGCGGGCCGGGTGCCGTCGATGGGGTCGACGACCAGCAGGTGGGCCGGGTCGGTGCCGTGGTACTGCAGGCCGCGGTCCTCGGAGTAGACGGCGACGGGCAGGTCGTGACCGACGACGTACTTCCAGACGGCGGCCTCCGCGACCTCGTCGAGGCCGAACTGGGCGTCCCCTCCCGGCGAGTGGCCCCGGACCAGGCGACTGCCGGCCCGGTGCTGGGCGGCCAGCACGGCCCCGCGGACGGCACGGGCGAGGCCGGTCACGTACTGCCGCACGGCCGCGGCCCCGGGCGGGCTGCCGTGCGCGGTGTCCGTCATACGGCGGCCTCGGCGGCGAAGAGGGCTTCGAGCCGGTCGCAGAGCAGATCGGCCTCGGCGCGGGTGAGGATCAGCGGCGGGCGGATCTTGATCACGTTCCCCCGGCCGTAACGGGAGGTGCGCAGGACCAGGCCATGGTCCATGCCGCGCCGGGCCAGGGTTTGGGCGCGTTCGCTGTGCGGGCGGCCCGCGTCGTCGCCGATCTCGATCCCGATCATCAGGCCGAGGCCTCGTACGTCCACGACGGCGGGGTGCAAGACGGCCAGAGCGCGCAGCCGTTCCATGATGTGGGCGCCGACCTCCCGGACGTTCTCCAGGAAGCCGGGGCGGCCTATCACCTCGAGGGTGGTGGCCGCGGCGGCTGCGGCGAGGACGTTGCCGCCGTAGGTGAAGGAGTGGTGGTCGGCGCTCAGCCCGGACATCCGCTCGTCGGCGACGATGGCCGCGATCTGGGCGCCGGAGCCGCCGAGGCCCTTCGCGGTGGTCAGGATGTCGGGCCGGACCCCGTAGTGCTCTGCGGCGAACATCCGGCCCACCCGGCCGATGCCGGTCTGGATCTCGTCGAAGACGAGGACGATGCCCCGTTCGTCGCACAGCGTTCGCAGCGCGGGCAGATAGCCGTCGGGGGGCACGATGTTGCCGCCGCTGCCGGAGACCGGTTCGACGACCACACACGCCACGCTGCCGGAACTGGCGTGGTCGAGGAAGTCGTTGATGCGCTCGACGCAGAGCATGCCGCAGCTGTCGGGACCCGCCTGACGGTAGAAGCAACGCAGGCAGTAGGGGTCGGGAACCTGGAGCACGCCGGGCATCAGGTGCGGAAACGGGGCCTTGCGAAAGGACTCGCCCGACATGGTCGTCGTCATCATGGTCTGGCCGTGGTGACTGCGGAACAAGGTGATGACGTCGCGGCGGCCGGTGGCGAGCTGCGCCATCTTGACCGCGCCCTCGTTGGCGGTGGAGCCGCCCGACACCTTGAGGTGCACCTTGGTCAGGTTCGGCGGGGTGACCTCGACCAGCCACCGGACCAGCTCGTTGACGGGGGCGGTCTGGAAGGTCGAGGTCGTGTGCACCAGCCGTTCGGCCTGGTCGCGCATGGCCTTGACCACTTCGGGGTGCCCGTAGCCGAGGCTCAGGTTGAAAGTGCCGGACGCGCAGTCCAGGTACTCGTTGCCGTCGGTGTCGTACAGGTGGACGCCTTCGCCGTGGTCCATCTCGTACGCGCTGACCGGGTAGTACAGGTGGTTCTGCGCGTAGCTCAGGGCCTCGCCGCGGACGTCGCTCCGGGCACCGATTCGCGCGTCACTCCGGGCATCGCTCTGCGTATCGCATTGGGCGCGCATGAGATCAGCCATGTGTCTCCTGTCGGCTTCCGTCCCACGGACACGGTGGACGGCGGGATATCAATATCTCCGGGCAGCGGTCCGGAAGGTTCCCTACGGGATTCCGTGGCCGGATTTCACACATCCAGAACGAAGGTGAATGCGGCGTCCCACCCCTCGGACGTCTCCCGCACATCCATCAGACATTCTGGCCGGAAATATTTGTCAAGGTGGTTTCGGCGTTCCCCGGGGAAATACAGCATCGTGGTCAGTACCGCTCCGCCGGGCGGCTGCACCTTCACGTGCACGTGTCGCGTCCGCCCCGGGTACACGGCGGGCAGCACCGTCTCCAGCCGCCACCGCCCCTCGGTGTCGGCGAACTGGTGGCCGCGCAGCAGAAAACCATCGTCGTAGACCCCTTCGTCCCCGACCTGCCAGAAGTCGAGCAGGGTGCCGCCGATCGGTTTGCCCTCGGGGGTGCGAACGGCGCCGTGCAGCACCATCGGAACGCCTCCTGCCACATCACCCCGGAAGCTGGTCCTGCAGGGGGTGTCGGGCTTGTAGTAAGGCCCTTCACGCAAGGCGGGCGTCGGTGGCGTCCCGTTGCAGCGAACGGTCGGCGTGAGCGTCTTCAGGACGTTTTCCGGACTTCCGTTCTCCACGGTGGAATTCTCCCTTGGTCAAGGATCTTCGCTTCCGTCCAGGCAGACTAACCAGAATTCCCGATGTTGAGAAGAAGGCCCTGTGTCACCTCTCCGCCATTTATTGGACGTCTATTTCCAGGGCTTCGGTGATCCGCAAGGACAGCAGTCGTCTCCCGGGGCAAGAGCGGCGCACGGGTCGGATGGGACAGGCCGGCCATCGTTGGCACGTGCTTGTCCGGCCGCACTCAGTACCGGTCGGCTGCGGACCGGCGCAGCGCGGCGCGGGCGCGGGCGAAGTAGGCCGGGTCGGGTGGTGCGGTGAGGATGTCGGCCAGCGCGAAGAGGTCCAGTGTCCGGCTGAGCCGTAGCCAGTCCACCGGCAGCCGGCCGTTCCCCTCCCGGAAGCCCTCGACGAAGCCCGCGGTGAAGGCCGGCGGGTACTCGTGGGCGAAGCGCAGCATGTTCCCGACGTCGAAGAGCGGGGAGCCGCTGAAGGCGAGCTCCCAGTCGAGCACGGCGGCCACCGCCCACTGCCCGTTGTGCCGTTGGACCAGGACGTTCTTCGGGTTGAAGTCGCAGTGCACCAGACTGCGTTCACCCGCCACGGCGGCGAGTGCCCGGGGCCCCCGGCGGGCCAGGTCACGCAGTACGGCCGCGTCCGTCCCGCTCAGCGGCCCGTCCGCGGCCGAGGTCGCCAGACAGCGGTCGACGAAACCGGGCAGGTCACCCAGAGGAGCCGCGCCGTCCGGGGTCGGGACCAGCGAAGAGTCTCCGAAAGCGCCCGGGCGGGGCAGCCTGACCCGGCCGATCCGCGCCAGCACTGCGCCGACGGCCCGGCCCAGGGCCCGCGCCTCGCCGCTCACCGGGCCGTCCGCGAGCACCTGGCTGAGCGGGGTCCCGTCCACGAACCGGTAGAGCAGGGTCGGGCGACCTGTGGCCCGGCCGTGCGGATCGGCCGCGACCACCGCGGTCACCGGGACGGTACTGGCCGCCGCCCGGCCGAGGACGGCTACCTCCACCGCACAGGTGTTGCGCGGGACCCGACTGCCGCTGGGCCGGTAGCGGCGCAGCACGTAGCGCTCCGCTCCCGGTACGTCGGCGGACTCGGCCGTGAGCACGGCCATGTCGTTGGTGAACCCGCCGGGCAGCGGGTCCACGTCGTGCAGCCGGGCACCGGGCAGGGCCTGCCGGGTCAGCCAGGCGTGGGTGGCCGGGTCGAGGAAGCCCACCGGATCGGGGCGCGTCACATCGGCCAGCCTGCCCGGCCCGGGGCCGTCCTCATTCCTCCGTTCCCCCCGATGGCCCAGCGCCGGACCACGGCCGCTGCCGCCCGGCGGCGGCCGCCCCTGCCGCCAGCACCAGTCCGCCCGCCGGTCCGGCGAGACGGCCGAGCCGGGCCGGGACCACGAATTCCTCGGCCGCGTGCTCGGGCAGCCCGGGGTATCCCGCCAGTGCCGCGGCCAGCTCGGCGCGGAGCAGCGGGAACAGCCCGGGGAGTTCCGCGACGCCGCCTCCGATCACGATCCGCTGGGGCGCGGTCGTGTAGACGATGTTGCGCAGCCCCGCGGCGAGGTAGGCCGCCTCCAGCCGCAGCGCCTCGCGCAGGGTTTCGCCGGTCAGTTCTTCGGCCGGGGTCCCCCATCGGGCGCCCATCGCCTCGCCGCCCGCCAGCCCCTCCCAGCAGTCGCCGTGGAAGGGGCAGGAGCCGGGGAAGGAGTCGCCCGCGATCCGGGGCACCGCGAGGTGGCCCATCTCGGTGTGGACCAGGCCGCTGACCACCTTGCCTCCGATCACCGCGCCGCCGCCGATGCCGGTGCCGACGGTGAGGTAGACGTACGTGTCCAGGCCGCGCGCCGCGCCCCAGCGGCCCTCGCCGAGGGCCGCGCCGTTGACGTCGGTGTCGATGCCCACCGGCACGCCGAGCGCGGCGGCGACCGGGCCGGCGACGTCCACCCCGGACCAGCCGGGTTTGGGGGTGGCGGCGAGGTGCCCGAACTTGGCATGGTCCGGGCGCAGTTCGAGAGGCCCGAAGGAGGCGATGCCGATCGCCTCAAGCGGTCCGGTCTCGGCCGCCGTCTCCTGGAAGAAGGCGATGGCCCGGGCCAGGGTGGGGCCCGGTTCGCCGGTCGGGAACCGGATCTCGGCCTCGATCCGGTCGGGGGCCGAGCCGACCAGGCAGACGAACTTGGTCCCGCCGGACTCGATCGACCCGAGCCGCGGCGCGCTCACACCCCCACCGGCCAGCCGTCGGCGCCGACCGGGCCGGAGTGCGAGCGGATGACGACCTTGAGCGCTTCGTAGCGCGGTGTCCGTCCGGTGCCGTCGTACACGTCGCCCTGGGTGAGGCCGCCGAGCGCGGCGAAGGCCTCTGCGTGATGTTCGAGCGGGAACTCGTGCGTCACCAGTCGCTCCAGGGCCGGGACGGCGCCGGAGCCAGGTCTGTGGAGGCCGCCGAGTTCGGCGGCCAGGTCCACGGCCACCGGGAAGATGTCGGCCCGGTAGTCGCCGGCGCCGATCAGCCGGATGCCCCGATTGGTGAGCTGAAGCGGGCGCAGCGGCACGGTGTACGTGTCGTCGAAGCCCATCACCACCACCCGGCCACCGTCGTCGATCAGCCGTAACGCCGCGTCCAAGCCGGTGCCCGTGGTGTCGAAGACGACGGAGGGACGCTCACCACCCATGGCTTTCACCACGGCTTCGGCCGTGTCCGTTCCGGCCACGTCCACCACGTCCACCACGTGCGCGCTCTGTTCGCGGGCCTGCTCCAGCCGGTAACCGTCCGGTTCGGCGACGGTGACCCGGCGCGCCTGGCGGGCTGCGACGAGTGCGGTCAGCATCCCGATCGGGCCCGCGCCGAGCACTACCACGGTGTCGTCAAAGGTGACGGAGGCGGCCTTGACGTTGCTCAGGACGCAGGCAAGCGGCTCGATCAGGACCGCACTACGGAAGGGCAGTCCGGCGGGAACCCGCTCGACGAAACGTTCCGGCAGAGTCACAGCCTCGGCGTACGTGCCGTCCCGGTCGACGCCGACCTCGGTCCCGGCCTTGTGACGGCAGAAGTTGGTCGCGCCCCGGCGGCACGGAACGCACCACCCGCAGTACAGCGTGGGGTTGACCACCACCCGGTCCCCCACCTCGACTGAACTCACCTGCGGCCCCGTCTCCCGCACCACACCTACCGACTCGTGCCCGAGCACCACGCCCGGCCGTGCGGGGAACCGACCGAGCAGGATCTTGCGGTCCGTTCCGCAGACCCCCGTACCCACGATCTCCACCACGACGTCGTCACGGTTCACGAGCCGCGCGGCAGGCCGGTCCTGCAGTTCGGCGGAGCTTGGACCCAGATAGACGAGAGCGCGCACGAGTACCTCCCCATCGGTTTCCTGCGAGGACGCTAGCGCAGCCGAACGCGGCCGGACACGGCGCCTCTGAGCCACTCCGCGGCCGTGGCCGGCTGCAGCCGTCGACCCGCAGCGACGTGTCGGGCACCGCGGTCCGGGCGATGATGCTGCGTCAGCCCAGCGCGCGGTCGAGGTTGAAGGCGGCGCTGATCAGCGAGAGGTGCGTGAAGGCCTGGGGGAAGTTGCCCAGCTGTTCACCGGTCGGGCCGATCTCCTCCGCGAACAGACCGAGGTGGTTGGCATAGGTGAGCATCTTCTCGAAGGCGAGCCTGGCCTCCTCCAGCCGGCCCGCCCTGGCCAGCGCCTCTACATACCAGAAGGAGCAGATCGAGAAGGTGCCCTCGGGGCCGTGCAGGCCGTCCGGGCTGGCGGTCGGGTCGTAGCGGTACACCAGCGAGTCGGAGACCAGGTCCGTGGTGAGCGCGTCCAGGGTGGAGAGCCACTTGGGGTCGGTGGGCGAGACGAACTTGGCCATCGGCATCATCAGCAGCGAGGCGTCCAGCACGTGGTCGTCCAGCCCTTGGACGAACGCTCCTCGCTCGGCCGACCAGCCGCGCTGCATGATCTGCCGGTAGATCGCGTCCCGGGACTCCCGCCAGCGGGTCAGGTCCGCCGGCAGACCGCGGCGGTTCGCCATGCGCATCGCGCGCTCCAGCGCCACCCAGCACATCAGCCGCGAGTACACGAAGTTCCGCCGGCCCGCCCTGGTCTCCCACACCCCCTCGTCGGGCTGGTCCCAGTGCTCGCACAGCCAGTCCACGACGGCACCGACCTCGTCCCAGCGGTCACTGCTGATCGGCTGCCCCCACTTGTCGTAGAGGTAGATCGAGTCGATCAGCGCACCGTAGATGTCCAGCTGGAGCTGGCCGGTGGCGGCGTTGCCCACCCGGACCGGCGCGGAGCCGAGGTACCCCTCCAGGTGCAGAAGCTCGTATTCGGGCAAGTCGGTGCGCCCGTCGATGCCGTACATGATCTGCAACGGACCGGTCTCCCCAGTGCCCCGCAAGATGCCCCGCTCGGAGATGAACCCCATGAACGCCTCGGCCTCCGAGGTGAACCCCAGGCGCAGCATCGCGTAGACGCAGAAGGCGGCGTCGCGGACCCAGACGTAGCGGTAGTCCCAGTTGCGCTCGCCGCCGATCTGCTCGGGCAGGCTGGTGGTCGGTGCGGCGACGATCGCACCGGTCGGCGCGTAGGTGAGCAGCTTCAGCAGCAGCGCGGAGCGGTTGACCATCTCCCGCCACCGCCCGTGGTAGCGCGAACCGGCCAGCCAGTGGCGCCAGAACCGGACGGTCGCCTCGGCCTGCTCCTGCGCCTCTGCGCGCGGGCACGACCGGGGCGGGACGTCGTCGCCGACCTGGTCGAGGGCGAACACGTGGGACTCTCCCTCAAGCAGCTTGAAGTGCGACCACACGTCCAGCCCGTCGGTTTCCAGGGGCGCGGTGGCGGTCAGCGCGAGCGTCAGCGACGGGGAGCGGAACACCGCCGTGTGGCCTTCGAGGTGCGTGGTGTGCGCTTCGGCGCCGTAGCCGAAGCGGGGGGCGATCCGCGCCCCGAACGGAAGGGTTCCGCGGACGCAGACCACGCGCCGGATCAGCCGGTGCCGGGCCGCCTCGCGCGACTCGTCGACCACGGGCATGAAGTCCTGGATCTCCGCCACCCCGTCCGCGGCGAAGAACCGCGTGATCAGCACGTTCGTGTCGGGGAAATAGAACTGTCTGGTTCGGGTGGGAACCTCGGCGGCCAACTCGAACGACCCGCCGCGGTCGGCGTCGAGGATGGACCCGAAGACGCTGGGCGCATCGAAGCGCGGGCAGCAGTACCAGTCGATGGTGCCGTTCGTGCCGACCAGGGCGGTCGTACGGAGATCTCCGATCAGGCCGTGCTCGGAGATCGGGGTGTAACGGCCGCCCTCCGCCTGCCCGAAACCAGTCGTGTCGAACGCCATACCGGCCTCCCTGCCGCTGCCGCTGCCGCTGCCGCCCGAGCCTGGAGATGAAGTCCTACTCTTCATGCTAGTGCTGTGGCCGACAGGTTCGCCGGGTCGGGAAGGGCATCCGCTGGGGCACCACCACGTCCATGGCCTCCTGGGCAGTGGTCCCCGCGCGCTGGCCGCCACGGCCTCGGCGAAGCCGCCGCGAGCGGTCGAGAACGGGGTGCGGACCGGTCCGGGAGCGATGGCGTTCGTCCGTACACCGCATGGCGCAAGCTGCTCCGACAGCGCCTTGGCAAGGCTGGTCAGCGCGGCCTTGCGCCTTCGCTGGTAGCCACGCGAAGGCCGAACCTCATGGCCTCGGGCCGCGGGCTGCGGGCCCACCACTGCCCCGTATGCGCCAGCCGTCGCTGCACCGCCGGGCGTGCGCGTCCTGCCAGTGCGCGGCTGGCCGCGGGAGCAACGGCGCCTGCTCTTGGCCCGGCTCTCCCACCCTACCGTCCGAATTCGTCGTGCGGCTTGCTGCCGCCTTGAGGGCCGCTGCCCTGGGCATCAGCCCGGATCTGTGACCGACGGACCTGGGCCCCGTAACGCGCAAGGGGCGGTGTGACGGCCGGGCGCGCGGTCCACAGGAGCCCTGAACGTTCACTCGCCGGGCGTGGCACCCAAGGCGATGTCCAACAGCGCCTGGGCTGCCTGCCGGGCATCCGTGAACACCTGCGCGTCGTTGCAGGAGGCTGCCAGGGCGTTGGCGCCTTCGAAGAGCACGGCGAGTTGCCGGCCGAGGGCGTCCGGGTCGGCCGCGCCGGCTTCCGCGGCCGCGGCCACCAGGCGATCGCGGAAGGCCTGCTTGTGCCGCTGCGCGAGGCGGGCCACCTCCGGGAGTTCTCCGGCCCCCTCGATGACAGCGTTGTGGAAAGGGCATCCGCGGATCGGCCCCTGCGAATCCCCCTCGACGGGGGCGAAGATCGCCAACAGCCGCTGTGCAGGAGACAGGTCTTCGCGCTCCAGTTCCGCTTCGGCAGCGATCGACTTCTTCGACTCGAACCGGCGGAGGTACTCCTCCACCAGCGCGTTCTTGGTCGAGAAGTGCGCGTAGAAGGTCCGGGGCGAGACGTGCGCGGCCTCGATCAGCGCCGCCACACCCGTGGCGTGGATGCCACGGGTGTAGAAGAGCTCCTCCGCCGCCCGCAGGATGCGCTCACGCGCACCACGCCCGCCGCGAGCCGTCCCGTTCGTCGATGCCGCTGCCGTCGCCTCCATACACGCAAGTATAGCGAACGCTTTACTTCCGATGTGAGGAGACGTGGCGTCGATCTCAGGTAAAGCGATTGCTATACCTTGATGGAGTCGACAGGGGAGATCCCCATGAGACCCTCCTACGCCCAGGCGTCCATCCGGACGGTGTCCGCCGCCAACGGCATCGAGTACGCGTACCGCGAGGTCGGCGGGGGCGGTGCGGCGGAGATCGATCCCTCACCGGTGCTCGACGTCTTCCACACCCCGTCGTCGGAGAGCCGCTCGGTCGGCGAGAAGGCCATGGGACGGATGCTCACACGGGAAGAACTGGACACGCCCACGACGTGGCAGACACGCCAGGCACAGTACGGTGCGGTCACCGCACGGGGCATCCCCGACATCACGCTCCTTGAACGGGTGACGGCCATCCAGGCACCGGTGTTCGTCGCCAACAGCGACAGCGACAGCGACAGCGACCGATGATCCTCCCCCGCTACTCCCACCTGCTCGCCGGTCCGGTCCCGCCGGCACGACTGAAGATCTACCCCGACTCGGCCCACAGGTTCCTGTTCCAGCACCACGCCGATTTCGCCGCCGACGTCGAAGGTTCCTCACCGATCCGCAGTAGACGGGTCTGGTAGTTGACCGGCGGCGGCATCGTGGGACCGGCCGTCCCTGAGCTGGCGCCAGTGCGTCCGGTACAGCACGACGTACATGGCCACGGCCAGGGCGCACACTTGCATGCCGATGCCCAGCCACAGGAAAGTCTGCTCGCTGGCCAAGCTGTTACTGAGGTAGCTGAAGTTCATGCCGAAGAAGCCGGTCAGGAATGACAGCGGCAGGAAGATGACCGAGGCGATCGCGAGTTTGTTGATCACGAGGTTCTGCTGGTCGGCGACGAGCGAGGCGTAGGTGTCGGCGGCCCGTCTGGTTTCGTCCCGCAGGGAATCGATCTCCATCATCACCAGCTGCACGGTGCGCTCGTGCATGCGGTTCAGCGCTCGCCGCTCCTCCGAGAGGCCAGGGTCCGCCATCCTGCGATGGGTGAGGAATTCCTGCGCGATCGCGGCGTAGGGCAGGAACGCGCGGTGCAGCTGGGCCGCACGCCTTCGCAGGTCGGCCAGCCGGTGGACGTGCTGCGACGCCCGCCCCTCGAACATCGCCTCCTCAACCTCCCCCACCTCCAGGAGTGCCTGGGCTGCTGCCCGGCGAAAGACTTCCAGTACGCCCTGCAGAAAGAGGAAGACCGCCATGGCCCCGTTGGAGGGCATGTCCTCCGGCAACCGTCCGATGAAAGTGTCGACCAGTCCCACGGGCCCGTGGTGAATCGTGACGAGGTGGCGTTCGCCGGCGAAGACGTGGATGTGCCTGACGTGGCTGCCGTCGATCACCGGCACGACACATCCGACCGCTCCTGCGTGGTACTCGGCCCGCACGGGTTCATTCTGTCTGCCGAGCCACTCCCACGTTTTGTCATCCAGACCCAGCAGCCGGGCGAGTGGTTGCTCATCGGACGGGGCGTCTTCTCCCCGATCGATGTCCACGATCACGAAGTCGGGGGCTGCCAGACGCCCCCTGACCTCGGACAACGCTGTCCGAGCGACGACACCTTCCGGCATCGACACCACCGATACGATCATCGCCCCTCACCAAGATGACAGTGCTGCCCGGAAGACGGGCCACCATGGCTTCCCGTTTGCACCCCCGGCCGGGCTCCGCGGGCAACGCATTACGACTCAGCCTCTGCAAGCCCACCGGCCACCGGCCACCGGCCACCGGCCACCGGCCACCGGCCACCGGCCACCGGCCACCGGCCACCGGCCACCGGCCACCGGCCACCGGCACGGTACCGCTTGATGCCCCACAGGCAACGGTCCTGGCCGGCAGGCTCGCGGACACACGGGCGAAGTCACCCGGTTCCCCCACCTCCGGCCGACTTTCAGGCACAGAGGTCGCCACCGTCCGGCTGCTGCCGCGCGGACATGAAGATCGCATTGCGCCCCATCTGGGCAGACCGGAGGCGGGAGGCGCCTGATGAGTACGTGATTCCCCTGGGCGGCCCGCGGCAGATGCCGAGGCCTTCGGCAGCAACGGAGTCGCGAGCCGTGTGGAAGCCATGCGATCCCCTCACCGCGACGCTTCCAAACGGACCAACTGACAGCGGCGGGCATCCTGATCGCCTGCTGCTACCGGCTGCCAGCCATTCGATTCAGCCCTGACGCCCGGCCCGATCCTCGCGCTTGTCGGCTGCCTTGCGGGGTTGACGCTGCTTCTCGCATGGCAGATCCGCAGGATCACCCTGTCCTCAAGGCCCGGCCTGCGTCCCGTAGAGGCAATGGCGCTGAGCATCCCTCTTGTGGTGCTGCTGTTCGCGGCGAATCGGCCCGGCTGCCCACGACGGGGCAGATGACGGTGAACCTCCTGCTCCCCGGTGTCGCGGTCCGCCTTGTCGTGAACGCGGTCGAGCAAGCCAAACAACGGCGGGAGCAGGTCGGCGGCCCGCCACGACACTGCGGGCAGGTACGCGGGCCAGGCCCATTTCAGGGATACCTCGTGCGGGCGGCGCGAGGCGGCTCGGCGTGGATCAGTTCTCGGGGTGCCCCGTGGTCTCGAGCCTGCGGCGAGGTGGTGTTACGGGCGTGTCACTGCTCTCCCGGAGCCCCGGATCAGCGGCGGCTCGTACGTACCAGCGTCCGTAGCGGGCGGCGAGCAGCCCCGCCGAGGCGCCGTGGAGCAGCACGCTGAGCCCGACGGTGATCGCGACCACTTGGCTGATCGTCTCCACGCCCGGGACGTGCTCTTCGGCGACAAGAAGCCCGAACACGACGGAGGCGAGACCCCGAGGGCCGAACCACCCCACATAAGCGACCGTCGGGGCTTTCAGCCTGCTCCCGACGAGGGCGAGCGCGACCGGAATCAGTCTGATCACGGTGAGGCTGAGCAGGGAGTAGCCGACGATGCGCCAGCTGAGGTGCTGCAGAGCAGGACCCAGCAGCACAGCGCCGAAGAACAGCAGGCTCAGCATGGCCAGCAGACCGCCGAGGTCTTCGGCCAGCTCGGTGGTGTCGGACACCTCGACCGTCGGCTGCGTCGTCCGCGGCCCGCGGCCGCGCAGCGCGCCGGCGAAGGCGAATCCCGCCACCCAGGCCGCGATGAAGCCGCTGCCGTGGGTGACCGCGGCCAGCGAGTACGCCCCGGCGGCCACGGCGAGGGCGAGGATCTGGCGCCAGTCCCGGGCGATCCAGCCGCGATGGAGGGACGCCTTCAGGAGAAGGCCGCCGATGCCGCCGACCGCCAGGCCAAGGGCGGGACTGAGCAGCAGAGCGCGCCAGAACGTCCCGGCCACGCCTTCGTGGGCGTAGGAGGTGCCGGGGACGGCAGCCAGGAAGAGCACGAAGAAGGGCAGCACCAGGCCGTCGTTCACTCCGCTTTCGACGTTGAGCGTCTGGCGGACCAGGCTCGGCACCCGCGGGTCGGAGATGGCGCTCTTGCCAAGAGCCGCATCGGTGGGTGCGAGGATCGCGCCCAACAGCGCGCACTCCCACAAGCTCAAGCCCGGGAACAGCGGCCGGGCAAGCAGCCATCCCATTGCGATGGTGAGCACCAGCCCGATCGACAGTAGCCGTGTGGCCAGGATTCCCTCGCTGCGCAGGTCCGCCGTGCGCACCGTGGCGGCATCGGTGAACAGCACCAGGGTCAGAGCGACCTCCACCAAGATGCGCAGCTGCGCGCTGTCCTGCCGCAGACTCACCAGGTCCAGGACTGCAGGGCCGAGCAGGATGCCGAAGCCGACGAACACCATGGCGCCGGACACCGGTGTGACGCTCAGCCTGCGGGACACCAGCGCGTAGCCTGCCGCGATGCCGGCGACCGCTGCCGGCGTCCAGGTGGCGTCACTCATGGAATGGGGCAGGACGGCGCTCGCGTCCCGCAGGGGTCGCGGTCCGCCCGGCCGAACGCTGCCGATCGCCTGCGCAGCTCACTGCCATCGCCCCCAATGCACGCGGCGGGAAAGGTTTGCCGTCAACTCTGCGACACCCTGCGGCGGCTCATCGCATCGACACGTGAGCTTCCGGGTGGTCCCCCGCACGGGCGTGAGCACGTCCCCTGTGGGCATTGGCCTGGCGTGTGCCGTGGCTGGAGCAGCGTTCCACCCGGCCGGTCCAGCAGCTGTGTCAGTCCGTCAGGCAGCGGGCTCTGCTGGGGCTCCCCGGCTCCATGGGCGCAGAACCTGCTCGAGCCCGCCGGCCGCCGACGCTGCGATCACTCGTCCGGCCGCGTTCGGCCGCGTCCGGCCGCGTCCTGAACGGCCCCGGCAGACTCGCCGCCCTAGATTCGAAGGTATCCGTACCGGTCCGCGCGCGGCGGTCTCCAACCATCAGACCAATCGTCGGTACGTGGCGAGCGAAGGACAGGACATGACCGACCGCCCCAACATCCTGCTGATCGTCACCGACGAGGAACGCGTCTCCCTGCCCCGGCCGCAGGGCTTTGCCCTACCCGCCCGGGAACGGATCGCGGCTCGAGGGACCACCTTCGAGCGCTACTACACCGCCTCCGCTCAGTGCAGCTCCGCCCGGTCGGTCATCTACACGGGGCAACACGTGCCGATCACCGAGATCTACGACAACGACAACATGCCGTACATCAGCCCGCTCGATCCCGAGCTGGGCACCATCGGCACGATGCTGCGGTCCGCGGGCTACTACACGACCTACCAGGGCAAGTGGCACCTTTCGAACTGCTACGTCACCGCGGAGAATCCCGGACCCACGACGGATGCCCTGGAGCCTTACGGGTTCGGCGAGTTCAACGACTGGGGCGACATCGACGGCGGCGCCTGGGCGGGACTCAAGCTCGACCCGGTCATCGCCGGGCAGGCCGTGAAGTGGCTGCGCAACCGGGCGCCGGTCGTCCGGAAGGACCAGCCGTGGTTCATGGCCGTCAACTTCGTGAACCCGCACGACATCATGAGCTTCGACTACGGCGGCCGATCTCAGGCCGAGCTCCCTTTCGGGCTCGCCCACGCCGTGGTGGCGCGCGCGGCCGCGAACATCCCCCTCTACCGGCGGCGCTGGGAGTTCGACCTCCCCGCCAGCCTGCGGGACGACCTGTCCGGCGCGGCACCGGCGGTGGCTGAGTACGCCAAGGTGATGGACACGGTCTTCGGACCGGTCGCCGACGACCAGCACTGGTACGACGGGCTGAACTTCTACCTCAACGCCATCCGTGACGTGGACCGCAGCGTCGAGTTCGTCCTGGACGCGCTGGAGGCCTCCGGCCAGGCGGACCGCACCGTGGTCGTCTTCACATCCGACCACGGAGAGATGGCGGGATCCCACGGCCTGCGCCAGAAGGGCAACCTGATCTACGACGAGAACTTCCACGTCCCCTTCATGATCGCCCACCCCGACGTGGCCGGGGGAACCCGCACCGAAGCTCTCGCCTCCTCCGTCGACATCGCCCCCACTCTGCTCGACATCGCCGGCCTGGACCCCGCACGGACGGCCACCCGCCACCCGGCGCTCAAGGGGCACTCGCTGATGCCGGTGCTCCACGGACACCGGGTCCGCAAGGGCATCCTGAACGCGGTGGAGTCGATCACGACGCTCGACGCCTCGTTCTGGTCCGAGTTCACCGACCCCGACGCACCCAAGCGCGTCGCCTCCGGCGACCTGCGCCCCGACTGGAACAAGCGCGGCTTCCTGCGCGGCTACTCGGACGCCCGCTACACCTTCGGCCGCTACTTCTCCCCGCTGAACCCCAACCGACCGTCCAGCACACAAGCCCTGCTCGCGGAGAACGACGTCGTCCTCTACGACCGAGAGCAGGACCCCGCCGAGATGCACAACCTGGCCGCCGACCCAGCCCACCGCGACCTGGTGGAGCGCTACCGGGGCTTGCTGGAGGACCTCATCGACGCCGAGATCGGCGCCGACACCCACGCCTGGGTCACCGAACGGCCCCGCCTGCTCGGCTGGCCCACCTGGCACGGCGACGACTACCGCCCCGAGACACTCGCGGCCCAGGCGAAGCGCTGATCAGACCGGATCCTTGTCTCGACGTCGAGAAGGATGGTGGCGGGCAGGACAGGGCAAGAGCAGCGGCTGCCGCCGGTCGCGGCCCTCAGCATCATGATCATCACGACGGCCCTTCTCTCCCCCCGTTCGAGACCGCAGACCCCTCGGGGCGGCCGTTCAGACAGTGCTACGGGCGGGTCCTTGGTATGCGCCTGGCCCCGCCAGCGGGGCACACCCGGCCGCATGGGCGGCGCGCGCCGGGGACCGGTTCGGTGCCGCCGGTACGGGTAGAAGCAACCCAGGCGGACACCGCAGCCGCAGGCGCCAGACACCTCCACGCAGGCACTGCCTTCGCAGGCCAGGGCCGGCAGGAACAGTCGGGAAAGGCGTCTTCCAAGGTCTTGCGGACCTCCGCCTGGCAGCCGAGGAGAGCGATCATGGCAGCGAGACAGACCGTCTACCACGTCTCCCCGTCCGGTGAGCGGGCGGCGGCAGCGGGCGTGAAGTGGCAGGTCGAGGGCAGAGAAGGACGACGGGTCCTCCACGAGCCGCATCGCACCCAGAAGGACGCGATCAACGCGGCCCGACAGCACGCCAGGGACCACCAGCCGGCGCAGGTCATCGTCCACGCCGTGGATGGACACATCCGCACCGCGTACACCTACGGAGACAGCCCCGCGATGCCTTCCGGCGAGCGTGGCCGCAAGGCCGGAGAGCACGGAGGCGTCTTCTGAAGCACTGTGACTGCGCTGCGGGCGTGCCGGGTCAAGGGGAAGCCCGCCACGCCTGAGCGGAGCTGCTGCTCGCACGCTCGGGAACGGCGGCGCGCGCCCCGCCACATCCGCTCAAGGCGTCCGCAGCCGTGTCCGGCCGGCGGCCGGACCGGGTAGCCGCTGCTCGGTCGGCGCCGACGAAGTCTTTCCGGCAAGTGGTCCGTCCCGCCGTGCAGGTTGATGTCGTCGGCCAGGCGAGTGTCCTGGTGCGGGTCACGGTCCCCGCGTGTCCACCCTTCTCGGCGGCGGTGCGGGCATCGGTACTCCAGCAGTCGGCGGGGAGTGGGGCCCGTGGTAGGCAACGTGACCGCGCCGGAGCCGGATGTGGAGTGGCGGTTGCTCAAGGCGTATCCGAAGTTCAAGGCTTCGGGGACGTACGTGTTGCGCCGGCCCCGTCTCGGCAGCGGCGTTCGCGGGGCGAGGCGAGGCGGAGCGGGCTCGATTGGGCAGGCGAGGAACGGCAGGGAGCTCTCCGGTGCGAAATCCGGCTCTGACATCCGGATGCCGTGAACAGAAGGGATTGGCTCGCGTCGAAGGTAGAGGAGTCCGTCCAGGTCGATGTCCCCGTACGCGCTCAGCGCCTCGTCTCGTACCTGGTCAGGACCACGCCGCCGGGAAACGTCCGCGTCTCCACCAGGTTCAGGTTCACCCAGCTGTCCAGCGCGGTGAAGAACGGCGTGCCGCTGCCCACCAGGACGGGATGGGCGGCGATCGCGTACTCGTCGATCAGCCCGGCGCGCATGGCCGCCCCGGCGAGCGTTGCGCCGCCGATGTTCATTGGGCCGCCGTCCTCGGCCTTGAGCCGGGTGATCTCGGCGATCGCGTCGCCGGTGACCAGGCGGGTGTTCCAGTCGGCCTTGTGCATCGTCGCGGAGAACACCACCTTCGGCGTGTCCCGCCAGTTCCGCGCGAACTCGATCTCGGCCGGGGTGGCGTTGGGCTGCTGGTCGCCGGTCGGCCAGTAGGAGCTCATCGCCTCCCACAGCTTGCGCCCGTACAGCGACAGGCCACACGCTCGCTCGTGCTCGAGCCACCACTGGAACAGCTCGTCGCTCGGCGGTCCGCTCCAGCCGATGTCGTCGCCGACCGCGGCGATGTAGCCGTCCAGGGTCAGGTTCATGCCGTAGATCAGTTTCCGCATGGCTCAGCCTTCCGTTCGTGGGTGTCCGGCGTATGGACCGGCGCGGCGCGGGAGACTCATCGGTGCGAGATCTGGGCTCGCCGGTAGCCCTCTTGCTCGGGCTCAGCGTGGTGTACTCGGCCGACTCGGACAAGCCACCTGATCTCGCCCTCGCCCTCGCGAGGAGATACCACGAATTTGAGACTGATCATGGATGACAAGGCCGTGAGACAGCCAGGAACGCCCAGGTCACGCAAGATCGACATGTCACGAGCGGCGAGTCCCTACAGATCTGACCCCGCGCCGGCGCCACACTGCGGTCGGGCACCGGGAGGATCACGTCCCGGCGCCCGACCGCTTATGCGTACGGAGACTCCTATCCCGCACCTGCCGGACGCGTCCAAAAATACGGCGCCGGGACATCGGGACGCTGCCGCACGGGGCGGTGTGCGTGATGAGGGATGCGGCGGGCAGGCGCTAAGGCATGATGCCGGCCGCCGCAGCGTCATCAGCGTGAGCGGCACTGCACCCTTCTGGAGGTTCCACCGTCTCCGACCGGCTTGCCGCTCTGTCCGACGCAGGGGTAAAACGTGCCGCTCCTTGTACGGGCGGGTCAGCAGCTCCTGGCCGTCCAGCTGCAGGGCGTCGAACGCGACGAAGCAGGCCGGCCACCGGACGGCCGACCCGGCGGCGCCGCGGGGCAGGCGGCGCCCCGGTACAACGCCTCGAACGGCAACCGGCCCCCTTCGACATCCCGGACGACCGGTTCGCCATCGAGAACCAGGCCGTACGGCAACTGCCGCTCGGCGACCGCCACCAAGTCCGGAATGCGGTCCTGGACCAGCGAACACCGCCGGGTCTGCACCAGCCACCCGCGCGCACCGCGGCCGGCCCCGACACCGACTCGGCAGCCTTACCAAGCATCGGCTCCGCCGGCGGTCTGAGCGACATCCCCCGGGCCTCCCTCCTGGCCGCCCGTCCGATCCAGGGCCGGCCCCGCCGACCCGACACGGCCCGTCGGGGTCTCCCCCGCCGCGGTGCCGGCGGACCACAAGCACCGGGCGACGCCCCGGCCCGCACGGCCGGGCACCGGGCCGGGACCGCCCCCGCCCCGGTCGACCTCACGGCGCCGGAGACGACAACACGCCAGAGCCCTCCGAACACCGCGACTCCGGCATGTGGGTGGACGGTGGTAGCGAGCGTCTTGTCGTGCACGTCGGCGGTGAGACGGACATCGACGGGGCCCCGATGCTCCACGACACCCTGCACGCCACGATGGCCCAGACAGGCGACCCGAACCAGATCATCATCGACCTCGCCGAACTCTCCTTCTGCGACTCCTCCCGCCTCAACGTCCTCGTCCAGGCCCGGCACACCGCGGACGAACACGGAAGGAGATCAGCCTGCGCAACCCGCAGCCCCAGTTCCAGCGCCAAGCGAAGAAGCCACCCCGGCCGGGCCCCGCTACGGATTCGTGAGGCATCGGCTCGGCACCATCTCGCGACACTCGCCTGCCTGCGGGCGGAGGATTCGGCCGGGTGGCTCGCCCGTTGGCATCCGGCCCGGGAACCGGGCAGTCGGTCCTCCACATACTTGCGGGATCGCCTGGGACGGCGCACCGAGGAAACCACCAGTCAGATGTCACTGGTCCATACCTCAGGGCCGCCGCCCTCCCACTGGATCGGCCCGTCTTCGGACAAGTCCACATCCTCCAGGCCGGCCCGGCGCAGGAACTCCGACACGTCCCCGGGCGTGAACGCCCGGCCCAGGTCCGCGTCCACGCCGAGCGCGTGCACGGTGACCTTGCGTCCGCCCTGCGGGGACACGGGGTGGATCACGATCGCCGTTTTGTCCGCCATGCGTCCAGCGTGCAGCGGGCCGACCAATACGGCATCCCAGGGCCCGACCGGCAATGAAACCGTGGCTCCAAACATCCCTGGCGAGACGCAACGGATTCTGACGCCACCTCAGGTCTTGCGGGAGCAGCAGCGTTCAGGGGAAAGCGGTGGGGATATACGCGACCGGCGCTCAGACCACGGCCCCGGGCCACGGACCCGACAGCAGCATCCCGGCACAGCACCCCACACAAACCCGCCGACCGAGACGGACTCCGCCAGGAACAGCCACAGAGGCGGCGGCGATCCCGCGTCTTCAGTCGGCCAGGGCGACGAGTCTTTGATACCCGAGCCGGTAAGCACGCCTGGCGGTCAGGTGAACGTGCACGTCGGATAGGAATTCCTTCAGGGCCGTGCACCCGGCCGCGCAGGCGCCCTCCAGCTCACCGGCATCCGGCAGGATCCAGCAGATCTGCTCGTCGCTGGTCTGTGTGCTTGGCCGCCTCTTGGCCTCGAGCGCCGTTCGGCACGGCGCTCCTCGATGTGGTGAATCGGCGCAGCGACCCATGTCACACCTCTTGCCGCTTGTCACGAGGCGCCAGGGTGTTCTGTACACGTATTGAGGAGGAGCAATGGGCAAGATGGCCGAGGCCGAAGCCGAGGCTGTGTTCGCGGAGATCGACGCGGACGGAAGCGGGGAGATCCAGCTGCGTGAACTGCGGGACTACGGAAAGGCCAACGGCGGCACCGTCGACGGCGTGAAGCTCGCGGACTTCGTCCGGGAGGCCGACACGAACGGCGATCGGCGGATCACCCTCACCGAGTTCAAGTCGGGCTTCGCCTGACCGACCGCCCCGTTGCATACACCTGCGGCGGGGATCGATGCGGCGCTGGCACCGACTCGGTGCAGGCGCCGCATTGCGTCTGGCGTCACGCCTCTTACTTGAGGTCAATCGCGGACGGACCTACCTCCTCACGGCGTCCGGGTGTGGCTGGGCCTGGAATCATCCGCGAAGGCCGGTCTCCACCGCAGTGAACGGACTCGCGGGAAGTAGCACAAGATCAACTCGCATCCTTTCCCAAGACCGCACAGTCCTTGTGAGCGTTCACCAAATGCCCACCGAGGCGGGCCACGGCGTCACCCAATTCCCCAACGCTGAGCCAGCGGAAGTCACCGACGGACTGCCTCCGCCTGCCGCCCCGGCTCCTGGACATCACCGACTCCGCCGGGCCGCCAGGCTGACACCGGAGCGTTGATCTGCAGTGGTCAACTCATCCCGACCGTCCGGATGCCTCGAATGTGCGGGACATTTTGGAGCCGGTAGCGGGGTGTGAGGGGGAACCCTCTGAAGTTCCCCTCAAGTACCAACCGCACCACTCGGGTGTAGCCCCTGAGGTCTGGGTAGCGGTCGTCGAGGTACTCCGCGAGCCGCATGACTTCCAGACCTTCGCGGTTCTGCCGTTCCATGGCCTCGGTGCAGGCCTCTTGAAGGGTGAGCCCGCCTTCCCTACGCAAGATCAGCGCGATGTTGCACAGGCCCCCGCTCACGATGTCCCGCTCCAGCCCCATCACATCGTTGCCCCACACCGCCGCGTACGTGGCAGCCTGCCGGAACCGCTTGACCTCCAGCAGGTCTTGCCGGGGCGGTGAGATGTCGACGTCGTTGAGGAGCGCGGCCAGCTCGAACATCATGTTCCCTGCGCCCAGGAACTCTCGTTGGAACAGAAATGTGGTGTGGTCCACCGGCCAGGCCGACGATGCCGCGAGTTCCCTGGCATACCACTCACAGGCGTCGAAGTACTCTTTGAGGAAGCTCGTGAACGCCCCCTTGCGCGCATGCCATCGGGGCAGATGCGCGGCATACAGCGCGATCACCTCCCGCAGCAGGCCGAGGATGACCCGCTGGCGTGGCTGATCCAGGTCACTCGTGCCGCATTCGGAAGAGCAGTCGGAACGGAACGCGCGCAGGATCGCTCCGTTGAGCTCCTCCAGTTCCCGGATACGCTCGGCGGCTGATGGATCGTGCGCCCATTGCTCATCGTCGACGCCGTCGTCGTGGAGGAAAAGAGCGGTGTTGAGCATCGTGGAGGCGATCATCGGCGGGGTGTCGAGCCTCTGATCGGGGAAGGCGTGCGCCGTCCACACCGCGGACGTCTGCGCGACGGGCTTCGCAAACGACAGTTGCTCGGGCGCGATCGACCGCACCACGTCGAGACAGGCCGCAGTGACGGCCTCTACCCCTGAAAGGTCGGGATCGGGATACTCGCCGGCACGCGTACCACACACCGCGTTGTAAGACAGATGTGCCTTTTCGTCGGCCAGAACGACCGGGGCGGAGTCGAAACCTATCGCGATCGGCGTTTCCGGTGCCATGTCTCCGTCGAAGAACGTCAGCTTGGCGCGCAACGCCATTTACCCTTCTCCCTGGACGAATTTACGGCCTGAACGGCCGCCGACTCTGTTTTGTTGTCACTCTTCAAGGTGCGCACCCGGCCGTGATGGCGAACGCTTTCCTGACGGCTCCGAGGCGACGTATTCACCGCTCCTCATGGTGACGCCGACTGCGGCGAACCAGATCCAGGCCAGACAGTTGGGAAGCCCGCTCAGCCAGCCGCTGGGGGCGAAGGGGCCCTCGTCGGCGAACAGGGCAAGGACACCCAGGACATCGACCACTCCGATCAGGGCGGAACTCCAGACGGTCCACAAGGGGAACAGCCCGGCGATTCGGATGGCGGCCGCCGCGCACAGCATCAACACACCGAGTGCCATCTGCGCGGCGAGCCAGAACCCGATGCTCAGCTCGAACGAGTATCTGACCAGGTCGGGAGCCGCAAAATGGCTGCTGGAAGATCCAGCAGTGGACGCCGCGATCCAGAAGGCACCGGCGCCGAAGAATCCACTGGCCCAAACGATGGCCATCGGTGTCATCGCAGGAACACCGGGGTGGCTACGTCCCTCTCGGTCCTTGAGGAGCCGAGTGAGGTTTATCGTGAGCCAGACGAGCACGATCGCGTACAGATTGCCCACGAGCGCCAGCCATGTCGAGGCTGTCCGGTTCTCAGCGAACCAGCGCACTATGGAATCGGTCGAGTCGTTCCACTGTGGATAAGTGTGCCAGCCGTTCTGCCGGACCAGGATGACGGCGACACCGGTGAACAGCAGGAGCGTACTCATCGCCACCCACGATGCCGCTCGGGCCGCGATAATGCGTCTCATTTCGAGCTCCCTTTCCTTTCGGTCCGCCGGTGGTGGATGCGCCCTTCAGGTTGCCGTCCTGCATGTGCTGGAGAAAGCGATGTGAATAGCGAACCGTCGAACCGGCATCCGCCGCACCGTTGCCCCGGTCTAGACGGCCGGTCCTCTTCGGGTGGCGCGCATGCGCAGCTTGTGGGGCCTGAGCGCAGCGGTTGCGGCAGGCCGGACATGCCGGCCGGACGGGAGGGCAAGTCGCCAGCGACTGGCGATGCCGGCGAGCGAGAGGGTGGCCGCGGTCATCGCGAAGGAATCGCCGATGCACTTGCGCGAGCCGGCTCCAAAGGGGATGGAGGCGTGGCGCGGGGGCCGGGCCGTGTTGTCGGCACGCCAGCGGTCGGGGTGGAAGCGTCCCGGTTCATGGAAGAGATCGGCGCGGGTGTGGATGAGATAGGGGCTGTACACCACGGTCGCGCCGGCCGGGAGCAATTGCCCGCCGAGGCGGGTGTCGGCGGTGACGGTGCGGGTGAGCATCCATGTAGGGGGGTAGAGACGCAGGGTTTCGGTGATGATCCGTTCGGTCAGCCCCAGGCGTGGCAGGTCGGCCCAGGTCGCGGTCCGGCCGCCCAGCACGGTGTCGACCTCGGCATGGAGTCGTTCTTCGACGTCCGGGTGGCGGGCCAGCATGTACAGGGCCCAGCTCAGTGTGGTGGCGGTGGTCTCGATGCCGGCGGCCAGCATGGTGAGGATCTGGTCGTGGATCTCGGTGTCGCTGAGTGGCCGGCCGGCTTCGTCGCGGGCTGCGAGTAGCTCCGAGACCAGATCGGCGTGCTCTTCTCCGCTGCTCCGGTAGTCCTGTACTGCATGGTCCACGGCGGTGTGGATGCGGTCCAGCGCCTGCTGGTAGCGGCGATTGCCCGGGGTGGGCAGTCTGGTCAGGCTCGAGGGCATGAGGAGGCGCACGTACATGGCGTGCAGGATGGTGGCCAGCGATTCCTCCACGAGGGTGGAGGCCGGGCCGACGGAGTCGGAGGCGAACAGGGACCGGGCCAGGATCCGGCTGACGAGGGTGTGCATGTGGGCCGGTACATCGATGACCGTGCCGCCGTGCCAGCCGTCGAGGAGCTCGGCGGTCTGCTCTGACATGACCTGCGCGTAGGCGGGCATCCGGGCACGGTGGAAGGCGGGTTGGAGCAGGCGCCGCTGCCGGCGGTGGTCTTCGTGTGGACAGGTCAACACACCGTTGCCGAGGATCCGCCGGCCTTCGTCGAAGAGGGGGCCGCCCTTGTCGAAGGTGCGGTCGTCGAAGAGGACCTGCCGGGTCAGGTCAGGGTCACAGATCACGTACGCCCACCAAGGGCCGATCTGGATCCGGACCAGGTCTCCATGGGCAGGCAGCGAGGAGACGAACGCCAGCAGCCCCTTGCGGAGCTTCAGCGCGTGGCCGATCAGCGGCAGACGTCCTGGGGCGGTAGCCACCGTCCACGTAGCGGGAGATGGCGTCATGACTCCTCCACTTCCTCGGAGCGCACGGGGCCGGGCCCCTGGCTGGGGGCGCGGCCAAGACTTGCCGCGTCCTGTGGTGTGTCGGGCAACGTGATGGGCTCCGACGCCTCACCACTCGTACCGATGACCTCTTCGCGGCCTTCGCGGCGATGGCCCGGTCCACCCTGGCACCCGCCCCGTGGGGCGCGGCCGGCGGCAGGCGTCGGCGGAGCGTCATGAGGTGCGCTCCAAGGCCAGGGCGGCGATACGGCGCAGGGTGGCCATGGTGCCGGGCACGGCCGGAACGTCTTCCAGCGCGGCCAGGGCCTGTTCGTACCGTGCGGTGATCATGGCCTCCACGGTGGTGCGCGCTCCGGTGGCCTCCAGCACGTCCCGAACCCGGGTGGCGCCGTCCGGGTCGAGGTCTGGGCTGCCGACTAGGCCGTCGAGCACGTGCTGCTGGGCGATGTCGGCGCGTTGGGCAGCGAGGGCGAGCAAGATCGTGCGCCGACCCTCGCGCAGGTCGTCAAGGACCGGTTTTCCGGTGGTGGCGGGGGTACCGAAGACGCCGAGGAGGTCGTCGCGCAGTTGGAAGGCCTCCCCCAGAGGCAGTGCGAAGCGGGACAGAGCCGCCAGCAGCGTGTCGTCGGCACCGGCGAGTGCGGCCCCGATGTGAAGGGGGCGTTCGATGGTGTACTTCGCGGTCTTGTATCGCGCCGTCTTCAATGCGCGCTCGACGCCAGGGGTGGAGTGTCCGGTGCCGGTGACGTCCAGGTACTGGCCGTACATCACCTCGCTGCGCATGACGTCGATCAGCGGGTATACCGCGCCGAGTTGGCGGTGGGTGAGGCCGGCAGTGTGCAGGAGTTCGTCCGACCATGCCAGTGCCAAGTCACCGATGAGAATCGCGAGGCTGGCTCCCGCACGATCGGCTGCGGAGCCGCTGCGGCCGTCCCTGTGCTGTTGCGCAAGGCGGCGGTGGACGGTGGGGACACCGCGGCGGATGTCACTGTCGTCCATGACGTCGTCGTGGATGAGGCAGAAGGCGTGGAACATCTCCAATGATGCCGCTACCCGCAGCACAGCGGCAAGGTCTCCGGTGGCGTTCGCGGCCTGCCAGCCGGTCACGCACAGCAGGGGCCGCAGCCGCTTTCCTCCGGATGCCAGGAAGTCGCTCAGACATTGCGGCACTTCGGCGGGCAGATCCAGCTCTGCGGCAGTACGCGCCTTGGCCTCCAGGAACCGGTCCAGCACCGTGGTGACGCGCCTGCGCACGGCGTCGACATCGGGCAGTTCGACAGCGGCCGCGGTCATGCCGCCCCCTCCACGGCAGCGGTCCGGGTGTCCTGTGCGAGGCGCAGGGCCTCCTCCGACAGAGCGTCGACGATCTCCGGCTCCGGCATGATCGCGGTCACCCGGCAGCAACGGAACTTCCGGCCATCCCCGCAGAAGGCGCCCAGGTCGGCCTCGCTCAGCAGACCGGGCCCGTCGACCACACAGCCCATCACCGCGACCCGCCCGGTAAACCGGGGAACCCGTCGAAGGCGGAACGGGCGGCGAACCGGGTGTGCACCACTTGGGAGATCTTCGTCATGCCTCCAACTCAAAGCAAACACTTGAATGACGAACAGGCGTACGGTGCGGGCGCATGGATGCATCAGGGGAGCACCCACCACAGCCTGCGCAACACAACCCTCACGGCACCCACCCGCCACGGCCCCTTCCATGCCAGACCCGAACCACGCGGGAAGCTGGGCTCGGCTAAGGGCGTCTTCACCCTCCCCACGGTTTCGATGTGGCGGTCCCAGTCGTCGCGGCAGTTCTCCGCGTCCAGGCAGCCCGGCTCGTCCTCGTGCAGCGGCGTCCGCCTGATCCGCTCCCGGTCCAGCCGGTACTCGGCGCCCGTCCGGCCGCGCACGCACACCGCGCGCGGTCCGCAGTAGGGGTGTCCGCCATGGACGGCCCAGGAGGTGCTCGCGTGCCGCCTGGATCTCCGTCCGCACCTGCCCTCGGCGGCCGTACAACACCCGGGTGGCCGTGTGCCCCGTCCCGACCATCGCGCACCCGTCACGCCGGCGCACTGTGGAACGCAGAAGGGCGACGTCAACGCACAGCGGTGGCGCGCCTTCCGCGCCGGCCCGGTACCGAGGCGTACAAAACCGATCAACCGCCCCGCGGGCGTCAGTGCGCGAGATATGGCGTCCAGCGTGGGGAAACGACGTTGTGAACGGTCTGCCGAGCAGGACCTGACCGATCCTCACGCCGTCGGCCCGCGCCCCGCGCATTGAACGTGTTCAATATCCTGAGGTACGGTGACGCCAGTCGAGGCCGGGGTCGCAACCGCAGCAGCGGCTGGCTGTCGGCCTGAAGATCATGGGGGCAGGGTGCACAGTCGGGTAGGTCTGTTCGCCGACGCGCCCGCGCCGCCCGGCACGCCGCAGACTCCGGTGAGGCCGCGCTGGTCCGTGGGGAGGCCCAAGTCGCATACCGTGTCCGTGCGTTCACCGGCGAAGCGGGGATGGTCGCCGTCTCCCTCACCGCGACTTCCGCTTCCGAGAGGAGGCAAGAGGAATGAGTACGGGAACGTGGCTGCGCATCTGTTTGCAGCGCTATGTCCTGACCGCCCTGTGCGGCTGGGCAACCGCGGTGGCGATTCTGCCGCGGAACGCGGATCCCTTCGGTGAGGTGTTCACTGTGGGCATGCAACTGGGGCTGATCGGGGTGCCGCTCCTCACGATCGCCACCATGTTCGTGATCATCCTGCTGGCCGACCGGCGGTTCGAACCGCCAACCGGCGGCGTCCAGCGGATCCGAGGTGGCTGGATGGTCGTGCTCCCGCTGCTCCTGCCGCTGCCCCTGGGCACGCTCATTCCTTTGTCGTACCTCGTCATGGTCGGGGTTCAGCTCGCCTACGTCTTCTGGGTGCTGCCCCGTCAGGATGCCTGCGACACAGCCGATGTCCTCATCTCGCTCACCAACCCGGCAGTCCCCGCCGAGCAGCGGGTCCGCATTGCACGGGCGGTCACAGGACTCCGCTCCCGGCCGGTCGAGGAGGCCCTGGTCGATGCCACGACAGACGAAGAGCCGGAGGTTGCCGAAGCCGCGCTGGAGACTCTTCGCACCATCTGGCAGCGAGACCGCGTCATCGCCGAGGACTTGCTGCTGAAACTTCGCCCGAACGACCAGGACCGGATCCGCGCCCTGGAAGTCCGGATCCGCAGCTCCCGGTAAGGACTGCGGTGGGCGGCTGCTTCTCACCCCCGCTCCCCCGGCACACCCACCGGTCGGATGGCAGATTCGGGTTACCGGCTGCGACGGTCGCTACGAACTCGGATGAGTCGGCACGCCCACAGGCCATCGGGCACAAGATCACCATTTCCGACGGCGTGCCGGCCTTGCCTCGCACAGCGCTGATCGCACACGGCCAGGCCTGAGTTTCCCCGCCTCCCCCACCTGCGCCGGACACCGGCACGAGCCGTCGGCCGGCACAGAACGGCAGACGCCCTCCTGTCGATCGCAAACCGCACAGCCGGTAAAGCGTTGACCCCTATGGAGTGAATGGCGCCAGAACCCCGTGACCCTTGGCCGGAACCCTTCATACGGTGGCCACTCTTCGCTCATCACCACAACTGGGGGGCCGGTGCGCAACCACCGACTCGTAATGACCGCTGCCTTCGTGGCGGCCGGTCTCGGCATCATTCCGGGCATCGCGCAGGCGGCGGATCCCGTACCAGTCGCGGCCGGCGTGGCCGAGGCGATCACCAAGGCATCCACGTCCGAGGGCTTCCACAGCCCCGCGGATCGCACGATCCGTACCACCCTGCCCACCGCCACCGAGGGGAAGGCCACGGCGAGCTCCAAAACCGCTGCACCGCTGAAGGCACAGGCTGCACGTACCGAGCAGGCCGCGCCCGCGCAGAACGCGGAGGCCGCACCGACCGAGCAGGCCGCACTCGACGCGGGGGCCAACCCGGCCCTCGCGGTCGATGTCAGTGGCACCAGCTACACCGCGCACGGGATCGAGCTCACCGCCCTGATCACGAGCGCCGACTTCGCGCTCGACATCGTCATCGACTGGGGCGACGGGAAGACCGACACGGTCACCGCCCAGGGCAACTACGAACTGCACCACTCGCACACGTACGACAAGTCCGGCGAGTACCAGGTGCAGGTCAAGGTGACCGACACGGCCAATGCCGTCCAAGCCACCAACGGCGGGGCATTCCTCACCCCCGGCGCCGACTTCACCCCGCACACCCCGACCCGCCTCCTCGACACCCGCAACGGCACCGGAGCCGCGGCCGGCAAGGTCCCCGGGCAGGGCTCCACCCGCGTCAAGGTGGCCGGTAACGCCTCCGTCCCGGCGGGCGTCACCGCCGTCGCCCTCAACGTCACCGTCACGGAGACCGTCGACAGCGGCCACGTGACCGTGTGGCCCGGAGCCGGCTACGAGCGCCCGAACACCTCGAACCTGAACTACACGGCCGGCCGGTCCGTCCCGAACATGGTGATCGTGCCCGTCGGCGAGGACGGGTACGTGGAGCTCTTCAACGGCGGCTGGCAGCCGGTCGACCTGATCGCCGACGTCACCGGCTACTTCACCCGGGCCTCGGCGAGCGGCTACACCTCGATGACGCCCGCCCGGTTCGTCGACACCCGAGAGGGGCTCGGCACGGCCCCCGGAAAGCTCGCCGCCCGCAGCGCGTTCACCACCCGGATCGGCGGACTGCAGGGGGTGCCCCAGAACATCAAGGCCGTGGCGCTGAACGTCACGGCGACCGAGCCCGAGGGGCCCGGCCACATGACCGCCTTTTCCGGCACCGGGCCGGTACCCACTGCGTCGAACCTGAACTTCGTACCTGGACAGACCGTCGCCAACGCCGTGATCGTGCCGGTGGCCGAGGACGGCACGATCAAGATCTTCAACGGGGCCTGGTCCCCGACCCACGTGGTCGTCGACGTCGTCGGCTACTACAGCCCGGACAGCAAGGCCGCCTTCCTGCCCTTCACCCCCTTCCGTACGCTCGACACCCGCGAGGAGGCGTACGGCTGGCCCGGCGGCAGGTTCCGGGCCCGGGAGTACATCACGCAGGGGTTCACGCCCGAGGCGGCGACGGGTGTCGAGGCCTACGTGCTGAACGCCACCGTCACCGAGACCCGCGGCACCGGGTTCCTGTCGGTCGCCCCGAGCCCGTACGCGCTGCCAGCGGAGGGCGAGCCCGCCGCACCGGCCGGACCGCGCCCCGTCTCCTCCGCCCTCAACTGGACGACCGGCGACACGGTCCCCAACATGGTCCAGGCGAGCGACGGCGACCACGGTGTCATCACCTTCTGGAACCAGGGCCATGAGGACGCCGACCTGGTGCTCGACGTCTTCGGTGTCTACCAGACGAAGTGACCCCCGGGGTGGCGCGCCCGGGCGCGCGCCACCCTCGCCCCGTTCGGCCTGCGCCCAGCTGGGGCTGATCCGGCAGGAGCCACGGCCCTGTCCCAGCCACGGAACGCGAGCACCGCCGGGGCCGGGGACTTCCTTGGGTTCCTCGGTTCCCTCGAGGACCATGAACTCCACTGCGGGCCCGGGAAGCTGCTCGCTCTGGGCACGGCGGCCATCAGTCTGACGGCCGCCTTCCTCGCCCAGCAGCTGGACGTGGAGGAGCAGCTCCCCGCCGAGGGCGTCCACGCCTGGATCCGGCGGCGCCGGCCGGAGCGGTGCCGCGCCGAGCTCGGCCTTGGGGGTCCAGGCGCCGAGCAGGTACAGATCATCGCGGCCCGCTGGGGTTTCAGCGGGCCGGCGGTCTTCAGCCGGTGCTTCCGCGAGGCGTACGGGATCAGTCCCAGCGAGTACCGCGCGCTGCGTGCCGGGGAGCCCTGCGCCGGGGGCTGACCGCCGGCACCGGCGGGCGGGGCCGGGTCAGTTCCAGACCTCGCCGTAGAAGTACCCGCCCGTGCCCTTCAGGTAGTAGTGCTGCCCGTACAGTCCACCGGTGCAGGCCTGCTGCCAGCGGAAGCCGTTGGTGGCGATGGAGCCGGCCATCACGCCGGTGTCCCCGTCCCAGAGCTCGGCACGTCTCCAGGAGGCGAGGGCGTTGTGCTTGCCGCCGAAGCAGACCTGGTGGCCGCCGTTGGCGGGGATGCTGGAGCTTCTGGCCGGCTTCGAGAGCCGGCGCAGCATGGTCTGGGGATCGGAGGCAGTCCACACGCTCGGTGCACGGTTCTTCCCTCGGCCGGCCGGGGAAGACCCGCGCGTTGCCCCACAAGACATCCCGGAGTTCATCGAGGAAGTCCTCCTGCTCCAGGACAACGTCGAGTCCATCGCCGCTCACATGGACTCACCCAAGCCCATCGCCCAGCGCACCGGCGAGATGGCGGGTCGTCTGGACAACATCCTCGCCGCCGCTCAGCGGGCATCGCAGATCCGCGGCGGAGTGCAGATCTGGTAGCGGACCCACACCAACGCCACGGCGAGGCCGATCACTCACACGCACACCTGCACCTGGGCGGCCGCGCCGGAGCCGAAGTTCATCGCGGTCACAGGGTCGCGGCCTTCGATGAGTTCAACGGTGCAGTCCACGGGCTGCGCGCAGGCGGGACAGGAGGGTGTCTCATCGTCCTGGAGCCAGTCGGGGGCGCCGCCGAGCCGGCCCAGGATCGTCGCGGTGCCGGGTGCCGTACGGGCGCGTACGGCGGGGCGGACGGCCCGGAGTCCGAGGAGGTCCTGAGCCACGCCGTCGGGGGCCGGTACGAGCTCCAGGCCGCCGTCGGGGAGCACCAGGGCGAGGTGCCGCCCGCGTGGAGGCTCCATTGTGCGAAGCGCCTCGTGCAGTTGGTGCGTCGCCTTCGGCCCGGACAGCTGGACGCGGGCGGTGACGGCCGTCCCCGCGGGCTGCCGGTGCTCCGGACGGGCGTGCGCACGGGTGGCCGCCGGAGCAGCGAGGGCGTGACCTGCGGTTCTTTCACCCCGGCAGGCGGTTCCAGGGGCTTCTGTGCATGCTGGGAGAAGCCTGCCCGGAGTCGGCCGACGAGCAGTGTGCGAACGGCGGAAGCCGACGCGAGTCCGAAGCGACTCCCGCCCACGGTCCGCGCCCTGCACGGAGCCGGCCCGCGCCCTCTTCCACGTCCCGATCCCGCGAGCCGCACGAGGACATGCCATGTGCAAAGCCATGCTCCGGCAGATCATCGACTACTCCAGCCGAGCCGACCCGTACCCGCTGTACGAGGAGCTGCGCAGGACCCCGGTGTTCCACGACGCGGACGGACCCTACCTCGTGAGCACCTACCACGAGATACTCGGCCTGCTTCACGACCCACGTATCAGCTCCGACCCCCGCAACCTGACGCTGCCGTCGAGCGATCCGCTGGCGCAGGACGAAGGAGACGAATCGGCCCTGCCCCCTGTCTTCCTCAAGCTCGATCCGCCGGACCACGACAGGCTGCGCCGTATCACGAACCGGCCCTTCGGTCCCCCGCACTCCCCGCACAGAATCCACGACATGCGCGGTGAGCTCGAAGGCATCGTCACCGGCCTCATCGACGGCATCGCCGGCTCGGACTCGCTGGAACGAATCGACCTGGTCGACCAGTTCTCCTACCCCTTCCCGGTAACGGTGATCTGTCGGCTGCTCGGCGTGCCGCGCGAGGACGAGTCCCGCTTCCACGGCTGGGCCGACACCATCGCCGCCAGCCTGGACCCAGATCCGGACGCCGACCCCGCCGCGCAGCACAAGGGCGCGTCCGACGCGCAGATGGAACTCGGCATGTACCTGGCCGGGCTGATCGAGGAACGCCGCAAGAACCCGGGCGAGGACATGCTGTCCCAGCTGGCGGCCGTCAACGAGGAGCCGGACGGATCCATGAGCACGCTGGAGGTCATCAGCACTGCGGCGCTGCTCCTGATCGCGGGCCACGAGACCACGGTCAATCTGATCACGAACGGGATGCTGACCCTCCTGCGTCACCCTGACGTCCTCCGGCGGCTGCGCGAGTCCCCGGAGCTGTCGGTGAGGATCGTCGAGGAACTGCTGCGCTACGAACCGCCCGTGCAGATGCTGCCCCGGCGCAGCACGCTCGCCGACATCGAGGTGGGCGGGGTGAACATCCCCAAAGGCGCGACAGTTTCGCTGATCCTGGCGTCCGGCAACCGTGACCCGAAGCGGTTCGAGAACCCGGACCGCTTCGACCCCGACCGCGGGGACATCCAGCACCTCGGCCTCGGCAGTGGCATCCACAGCTGCTTCGGCGCCCCGCTGGCTCGCCTGGAAGCCCAGCAGGCGCTGAGCGAACTGGCCCGGCGGTTGGAGAATCCGCGGCTACTGGAGGACCCGCCCCCGTACCGCCAGAACGCAGTGCTCCGCGGCCCCCGGCACCTGCCGATCGCCTGCGACGGCATCCGTGCACCCTGAGTCTCAGTCTCAACAGGGCCCCGTCCGTCACCCAGCGGGTACCCGGGGGCTTCCGGGCGGGAAGGTCGCAGCCGAACGCCAGCGCACTCGCGCGGCCCGCGCTGCGAGGGCGGCCCCGCTCGACTGAGAACTCCTTCACCGCGTGGCCCACGCCCATCTTCGTGAAGCCGTCAACGGCACAGGCCTCCACCAGCGCCTGGCCCACCTGTTCGACGGCCCGGAGCCGACCGTCAAGGACTGGATCAAAGCAGCCCGTCAGCGCGGCTACCTCTCCCCCGCTGCCCCAGGCCGCCGCACCACCGGCCCAGGCCCGCTTCTCCGCGGTCGATCGCTGTCGGCAACGGGCCTTGGGGAGGACGGCATCTTGGCCATGCCGGTATGTATTTGACCGTCGACGCGTCATCCGTCCGCTCCGGGTCACCCTGAGCCGCAGGCACAATCGTCTCCTCCGGCCCCGGCCAGGACCCGGGTAGCCGCAGTGCCTGGAGGCGGGTGGCGGGGACACTGGAAGGACGAGGGTCCCGGGGAATCTCCACTGGCGGAACACGGACGTCGCGCTCGATGCCCTACAGCCGGCTCTTCAGCCGATAGCTGCGATGCGCATGCCTCTCCGCCGACCAGGGAAGATGGTGGGATACGCCAACCATCGCTGATCCGCGCCAAGTAGCATCCGGCCAGCGATACGCATCTCCCACAAGGAACGGTGACTGCCATGGCCAACGAACCGGTCAACACCCCGATCCAGACCAAGTACACGCAGCAGCTGGCCGCCGACCTGTCAGCCAACCAGGACGAACAAGCGACCCTCACCACGCGTCTGAACCAGCTCCAGGCAGAAGAGAAGTGGCTCACCGCGGCGCTGGAGTCCCTGCATACGGCTGACGAATCTGACCCGACCCCTCCTCAAGGACTCGCTTCGTCCGCGGACAGTGTTGTCCTGGCCGGCGCAGGTGCGGCTGAGGCGGCCGTGCCGAAGCCGAGGACGCGGAAGAAGGCTGACGGTGCGGCCTCGGTGAGGAAGGCCGTCGCCAAGAAGGCCGCTGTCAAGACCGCCCCGGCCAGGAAGCCCACGGCCGGCAAGAAGCCCGCGGTGAACCGGGCCGACGAGAACGCAAAACCTGCGGAGCCCACGCTCGGCCAACTGCTCACGGAGATCCTCTCCAAGCAGCCCGGTGAGCCCAAGAAGGTCAGCGAGATCCGTATTGAACTCGAGGCGGCCCACCCCCGGCGCACGTCGTCGGACCCGGTCATCCGCGCCACGCTGGAGAAGCTCGTGACGAAGGGCGTACTCGAGAAGGACAACCGACAGCGCATGGTCCTCTACACCTGGCCGGCCCTCGAACAGGCCTCTGCTCCTGCATCGCAGACGAAGCCCGAGCAGCCCGCCGCCGAGCCCAGCGAGGCGGCATCGGTCGGCGTCTGAGTACCGCGGCTCGCCAAGCCTCGACGCAGAGGTGTTCACGCCCAGCGAATTCCAGGGTGCGGAGCCTCTGCGGAAGCGGACCTTGGGCCTGCCGAGGTGAAGGCTACGTGCGGGTACCCCGCGGTCGCCGGGTCCAACGAGCGGCCGGTGCACCCTTGGGAAGGGCCCGGCACGTACCCGGCGGCGCGTCCGAAGTCGTCGGACAGGTGTCCGCGCGTAGCCTGGCACCGCCGCTGAACGCCAGTCGGGCAAGGTATGTGAGGGCATTCATGGCCAAGACGCAGGACGACGGGCACGACGGGCACGACGTGGCCATCATCGGCGCGGGAGCCGCCGGGCTGGCATGCGCCTCGGACCTCGCCAAGGCAGGCCTTCGCGTGCGCCTGGTGGAGGCTGAGGACACGGTGGGCGGCCGTATCCGCACCGACCGCGTCGCGGGCTTCACCGCCGACCGCGGCTTCCAGGTGTTCAACACCTCCTATCCGCAGGTGCGGCGTCGCCTCGACCTGCCCGCTCTGCTCCTGCGACCGTTCACCGCAGGCGTGCTGGTCCACACCGACGGCGGAAGGCTCCGGCTGGCCGATCCCACGCGGCGTCCGCGCGACGGCATCGCTTTGCTCACGGACGGTCGGGTCAGGCCGCGCGATCTGCTGGCCTTCGGTGTCCTGTCGGCACGCGCCATGCTCGCACCCGCCTCCCGTGTCCGGGCCCGGCCTGACGTCACCACCCGCACCGCCCTGGCCGACGCGGGGTTCTCCGAGGACTTCGTCGAGACGTTCTTCCGGCCGTTCCTGTCAGGGGTCTTCCTGGAAGACTCGCTGGAGACCTCGGCCCGCTTCTTCCACCTGGTCTGGCGCAGCATGCTGCGCGGCACGCTCTGTCTGCCGCGCGACGGCATCGGCGCCGTACCGGCACAACTCGCCGCGCGGCTGCCCCCGGGGGTGCTGGGCACCTCGTCGCCGGTGACAGAGCTGACGCCAGGGGGAATGGTGCTCACCGACCGGGAACTGCGTGCGCGGGCAGTCGTCGTCGCCACCGGAGCCGGCGCTGCGGCACGCCTCCTGCCCGGCCTCGCGCCTTCTGCGGGCCGGACCGTTACAACGCTCTACCACGCTGTAGGACGCTCACCTCTGCCCGAGCCCACCCTGCTGGTCGACGCCCACCGCAGGTTCTTGAACACATGCGTCCTCACCGAGGTCCAGCCCGGCTACTCCAGCGCCGGCAGGGCCCTGGTGTCGACCTCCGTGCTGGGCACGCCAGGGCCTGTGGAGGAGGCCGCCGTGCTCACCGCCCTCGCCGAGGTCTACGGCACGGACACCAGCACCTGGGAACCCGTGCACCGCGTGACGGTACGAGGCGCTCTGCCGGCCATGCCCCCGCCCGTGCTCCTGACCCGCACCACCCGTTTCACCCCGGGCCGCTACGTCTGCGGGGACCACCGCGCAACGGGCTCGCTGCAGGGAGCACTCGCCTCGGGAGCGCGGGCGGCCCGCGAGGTGATCGCCGACCTCAAAGCCACCGGTACACCCTGACGGACGTCATGGCCCGCCGCCCACCCTCGCCAGCTGACGGTTCCAAGTCCGCCTTTGAATGAGCCGAGGGGCGGCCACGCAGGGGCACCCCGCCGAGGCACGCCGTGAAACCCAACCCCCAAGGCGCGGCCGAGCCGTACGCCCGCCCTCCCGGCACGACACGCGGCCGGGGCCTATGGCGCTCGGCATAGTCATCGGTTTCGATGCTCTGATGCTCCATCTGGGCCTGGGTGCCCCGACCTTCCGGTCAGTCACGGCACGGCCGGTCGGACAGGGTGTTGAAAACGGATGGCTGCCGCACCACGATCGTGCAATTCTGGTGCAGAAATGAACCGAGTCGGAAGGAACTCTCCCGTGGACAAGGACCAGCTTCCCCCGCACCCCGACACGGAGCGCTACTCCGTGACCATCTGCCCGCCCGCCGTCACGATCGTCTCCGACCTCGTCGCCGCCGGTGGCGTCAGCAAGTCGGACGTCATCAACCGGGCCATCCTCCTGCTCGGCTTCGTCGAGCAGGAGCGCGCCAAGGGGCACGACCTGATGATCCGTGACACCGAAGGCGCGCTCGAACGCATCCACATCATCTGAACGAGCTCAGGCTTGCGTCGGGTCCCCGGGAATCGCGTGCACCTCGACGGGGTCATTGCCGGGCTTCCCGCCCGGGCCGGGGCACGCCGACGCCCGGGCGGCGATCTCCAGGGCCCGGTCCTCGCTCGTGACGTCGACCAGCCAGTAGCCGGCCAGGATGTGTCCCGGCTGCGCCGGTCCGTCACTCACCTGCGGGCGGCCGTCGCTCGCGGCCCGCACCGTCCTGACCCGTGAGGGTCCTCCGAGGCCCTGCCCGTCCACCCATTCTCCGGCTGCGGTGAGCTCCGCGTTCAGGGCGTTCATGTGGGCGAACATGGCCTGCATGTCGTCCTCGGAGTAGGAGGACATGACGGCGTCCCACTGGTCGGCCGGCACGTTCATCTGGATCATGTACTTCATGGTCTTCACCCTTCCGGGGCGACTACGGGGGATTCGCGGCCCTACGGGAAGGCAGACCCCGGCCGACCACGAAACTCATCGGTGCCCGCCCATCCCGTGGCCCGTGGAGGGTGTCCCGCGATGATGTCCGACAGTTGTCCATGCCAGATCCCGCTGCCAAGGTAGCGGGATCCCTCGTCAGTGGGATGCTCCGAGTCCGTGTCCCGACGGCGGGTCGGGGAGCATCCGCAGGCTGTGCGCATCCTCGTGTTTCCGGTTGCCACCACGCCCACGGCATCCGCCGGGGAAGTCGGTCCCCGCAGGACCCGATCCACCGGCTTCACCATCCTGGAGAACAGCCTGCAGCAGTCCGTTCCCGGCACTCGGGCCGAACTGGGCCGGCGGCTCGCCTGACACCCCCGTGGCGCAACGAACACCGCCACGGCCGCTCACCGGCTCCTCCCAGCGGATGTTCCGCCGGCGGGCCGCCGTACCCGCGCAGGACGTCCGACCTGGCTGCCGTCGCCGCCAGGGTGCCTCACTCACTGTCTCCTGAAGGGACGGCGGCCGTACTGCGGACCTTGCTCCACCGGACGCGTACCCGAAACAGCCTGCTCCGCCCGAAGCGGGTCTCTTCAACTACCAATCACCACTGGGAAGTTGACCCACTCACCAGTAACATCCGACCGGCCAGTAGCACGCTGCACGAGCAGCCACCCTCGAAGGGGTCTCCTGCATGCGCTTGACCTCCCGCGTCGCCCCCATCACCCTCGCCGTGGCCATGGCCGCCCTCCTGCTCGGCGTCCTCCCCACGCAGGCTCAGGCCCGGCCCGGCCGCTCCCCCGACCGGGTCACGGTCGGTGACCGCACCTTCATCGCCGACGGCCAAGGCCGCGCGCTCCAGTGGCGCGGCTTCAACCTCGCCGACAAGAACAGCCGGGGCACCGACGCGTTCGCCGACATCCACGAGAGCGACCTCGAAGGCATGGCCGCCCGGGGCTTCAACCTTGCGCGCCTCGCGTTCTTCTGGGACGACCTCGAACCCAGCCCCGGGCACTACGACCGCGGCTACCTCTCCAAGATGCGCCGCATCCTCGACTGGGCCGACCGGTACCACATCAAGGTCATACTCGATGCCCACCAGGACGTGTACGGGCCCCACTTCGGCTCCCGTGGCGTCCCCGACTGGGCCACCCGCGACGAGGGGTTGCCGTTCACGCCGATACCCGACGACTGGTTCTCCGAGTACTTCGAGCCCTCCGTACAGACCGCCTTCGACCATCTGTACAAGGACACCGACCTCCGCGCCGCGCACGCCCGCATGTGGATGACGGTCGCCTCCGCCCTGGGCAGGCACCCGGCGCTGCTCGGCTACGACCTGATGAACGAGCCGTTCGCGAAGTTCCTCGAAGGCGAGGACCTCCCCGCCGCCGCGGCCCGCTTCGAGGCCACCGAGCTCACCGAACTGTGGAACCGCCTCGCCCGGGCGATCCGCTTGGTCGACCACACGTCGTGGGTCTTCGTCGAACCCACCGTCATCGTCGGCCTCGGTGTCCCCACCCGCATGGGCCACATCGACGACCCGCACGCCGGCTACGCGCCGCACTTCTACGAGACGGCGATGGAAACCGGCGCCGACTACGACCCCAACGGCACGTTCATCCCCGCGTACGAGGCCGCGATCAGCGACTACCCGGCCCGTAACCACATGCCGGTGATCGTCGGGGAGTGGGGCGGCAACCCGTACGTTCCGCACGCGAGCCAGTTCGTCACCGACATGACGGCCTCACTGGACCGCTTCTCCAGCGGCTGGACGTGGTGGCAGTGGTGCCGGGGTGGCGGCTACTGCTTCCTCGACCAGACGGGCGCCGCGAAGCCCAACGGCCGGCTGCTCGTCCAGCCGTACGCGCGGGCCGTGGCGGGCGACCCGCTGGCGTTCGCGTACGACCCGGCGACACGCACCTACACGCTCACCTTCCGCACCCGTGACAATGCCGAGGGCCCCACCCAGATCACCGTGCCCAAAGACACGTACCCGGGCGGCTACCGCGTCGATGTCCAAGGCAGCAAAGCCAGTTGGAAGGGCCACGACCAGACCGTCACCGTGAGTACACACAGCAGGGCCGGAGCCACCTACAACATCACGATCAGCCCGAGGTAGCCCGCCCGAATCGCTCGCGGTCGGCGGCGGCCGCTCAGCAGGATGCGAGCCGCCGCGGCGGGCCTCCGGAGACTACCGCTCGCGCCAACCATGGCCGGCCCCGTTTCGGCTCCGGCCGCATGCCCGACCTCGGCTCCGACACCGTCCGCCGGGAGGAGCAGCCCTTCGCACACTCATGACCCGGCCAGCACGGGGCACACGATCGGTACCGACCGAAAGGAGCCTTCCCATGCTGGGCATCGCCGCCGCAGTCCTCTTCTTCATCGCGTTCCTCCTCAACGCCGCCGACATCACCACCAACGATGTCCTGAGCTCGACCAACTTCATGCTGATCGGTCTCGCCGTACTCGCGCTGCACGTCGCCGGCATAGGCGGTACGCGGCCTGCCCACCGATGGGGCCGCGGACGCTGACGGTCGTGAGGTGACATCGCCCGCGGAACGCGGCCGCATGCCGGGGGATGTCGGTACGGAGAAGAGCAAGACGCATGCCGAGCATGCCAAGGGCAACGCCGGTCGGGCCAAGGAGGAGTCGAGGACACCTTCCGTCACTGAGTCGCGTGGCAGCTCGTCGGCATACCCGCCGGGCCCCGCCCCCGATTCCGGGTAGGGGTCCGGCCACGCCCCGTATCCCTGCGTCCTCGCGTCGGATGGCAACGACAGCGGCGCCCGCCAAGTGGCGGGCGCCGATTCACCGACTCATCTGTGAGGGTGTGTCAGCCGCGAGCGATGTTCTCCGCCTGCGGGCCCTTCTGCCCCTGTGTGACGTCGAAGGTGACGACCTCGCCCTCCTGCAGCTCCCGGTAGCCCTGCCCGGTGATGTTGGAGTAGTGGGCGAAGACGTCCGGACCGCCCCCGTCCTGGGCGATGAACCCGAAACCCTTCTCGGAGTTGAACCACTTCACCGTGCCACGCGCCATGCTCAATCCCTCTGTACGGCCTGCTGACGGCCCGCTTGGGGACCGCCTCGGCGTCCGGGCGGAAGCCTGATCTCTTCCTGCCCACCGGTACCACCGGCCACACTCCCGCCGGAGAAGAAGAGCTGAGGGGCTTCCCACCTGCAGGCAGCCTCGTGACGGCAGTTCATGGTTGCGCCGGCCACCTCGCGATCCCGCCCCATCGGGCTCGGCCGTGTGGCCGTCTGAGCGGGCCGGCGCAATCACGGGCGATCCGGCAGCGGCCGTCGCCGTGACCGGAGGCACGACCCGCACATCCTGCGGGGGACGAGGAACCCTGCCGGGGCGCGCGGGAGGCTCTGGCTCGCATCGGGCAGAGGAGGCGGGGACGCGGGGACGCGGGGACGCGGGGGTGTACCTGGGTACACCCGCCCCGGCACCCACGTACAAGGACGGCACGGCGCCGCACCGGCAGAGTCGTCACAGGCCGGCGTGACGGACGCGCCGGAAGCGATCGACGGGGAGGCCGGGCACGATGCCGGACGGGATGCGGATGCGTGGTCAGGGGCAGGGGTCGACGAGGTGGGCGGCGGAAACGGGGGTCTTCGTCGCGGTCGCCTTCGTGGGAGCGGGGATCTGGGGAGCCGTCCAGCCCGAGACGGGGATCCCTCCCGAGGTGGTGCAACTGACCCAGTTCGGGCCCGCCGTGGCCGTGGCGGCCGTGACGCTGCTGTGGCCCGGCCGGATCCGGGACCGGCTCCGGGGCGCCCTGCCCGTACGGGGCGGCGGACCGGCCGCGCGCGCCGAGCGGATCCCGGCCGGCCGCCGTACGGCGCTCCTGCTCACGCCCGTCCTCATCACCGCGATGTACGCGGGCGGCTGCGCCCTGGCGTCGCCGGGCAGCCTGCCCTTGACCGGCCCCTGGGCGCTGGAGAACCCCTTCGCGCTGGTCGTGGCCGCCCAACTGGTCGGAGCCTGCGGTGAGGAGATCGGCTGGCGCTGCTACCTCCAGCCGCTGCTGCGCACCCGCTTCGGACCCCTCGCGGCCTCTGCTCTGGTGGGCGTGGTCTGGGGGCTGTGGCACGTACCGGTCCTCGCGCAGGCGCCGGCATACGCGGCCGGATTCCTGCTGGGCGCCGTCGCGTTGTCCGTGGTCCTCGGCCTGGCGCTGGAACAGGTGCGCCGCAACCGGCTGTTGCTCGCCGGGACCTTCCACGCTTCGGTGAACCTCGGGATGCTGCTGGTGGCGGACGAGGAGTCCGGGGCGGTGCTGCCCATGGTGCTGTTCGGCGCCGCCTGCCTGACCGCGGCGCTCCCTTGGCTCGCCATGGCCGCCCGCCGGGCCCCGGCACACCCGGATATGATCACCGAGGCGGCGCACGGGGCGCGCTGACGTGACGGAACCACGGGTGGGCATGGCGCAGCGGGAGGGCAGCCGGGATTACGGTGTGCGTCCCGGCATCCGGGGCGCCCTGGTGGATCTCGGCCGCTGCCAGTTGCTCTCGCTCGCCGCCTTTGCCGTGTTCGGGACCGGCGGCCTCGTGGTGTGCGCGCTGCTCCTGCTGCCCGTCGGAGTCGGCTTCCCGCTGCTCCCGCCCGCCGCGGCGGCGCTGCGCCGCCTGTCCGACCGCTACCGCGACTGGGCCGCCCGCTGGACGGGGATCTCGATCAGCCCTCCGGAGCCGCTCCCGGACGCTCCGTTGCCGCCTGGCCCCACCGCCGCGCCCGTGCCCGGACACCGGTGGCGCCGGGCTCTCGCCCTGCTCGGCGACGAGGGGTTCCGGCACGACCTGCGCTGGGCCTGGGGCGAACCGTGGACGGGCGCCGTCCTGGCCGCCGTGCCCCTGCTGCTCGTCGAGTACGGCGTCTTCGGTGCGCTCGTACAGCCCTTCGTCTGGCGGCTCCTGGGCGACGGCAACCGGTACGCCTTCGTCCTGGTCGACTCCACCCTCTCGATGCTGGCGGCGCTCCTGCTCGGCATCGGGTTCATCGTCGCGGGCGTGAGCCTGGCCCCTGCCGTTCTGCGCCAGCACGCCCGCTGGAGTGCGCGGTTGCAGGCGGCCCCGTACACGACCGAACTCCTGCGCCGCATCGAGCACCTCGCCGGCAGCCGCGCCGACGTCCTCGACGTCCATGAGGCCGAACTGCGGCGCATAGAAAGGGACTTGCACGACGGCGCGCAGGCCCGGCTGGTCGCCCTGGGGATGACCCTGGACGAGGCGACCCGGCTCCTCGACACCGACGTCCCGGCCGCCCGCGCGCTGCTGCGCGAGGTGCGCGCCACCTCCCAGCGGGCGCTCCAGGACCTCAGGGAGCTCGTCCACGGAGTCCTGCCGCCCGTCCTCGCCGACCGGGGCCTCGGCGACGCCGTGCGCTCGCTGGCCCTGGACAGCCATCTCGACGTCCGCGTCGAGGCCGACCTGCCGGGTCGGCTGCCCGCGCCCGTGGAGTCCGCGGGCTACTTCGCCGTCGCGGAGCTGCTCGCCAACGCCGCCAAGCACTCCGGCGCCCCCGAGGTCCGGATCCGCCTGACCCACGCGGACGGCGTGCTGCGGGTCACGGTCGCCGACGACGGCAGCGGCGGCGCGGACCCCGGCGGGAGCGGGCTGCGGGGCGTCCGGCGCCGGCTGGACCCCTTCGACGCAACCTTCGTCCTGCACAGCCCGCGGGGCGGACCGACCACCGCGACCTTGGAGATACCGTGCGCGTCGTCCTCGCCGAAGACCTCTTCCTCCTCCGGGACGGGCTGACGCGCACCCTCCGGGAGCACGGCTTCGAGGTGGTCGCCGCCGTCGACAACGGCCCCGCCCTGCTGCGCACGCTTCTCGCGGAGGAGCCGGACGTGGCCGTGGTCGACATCCGGCTGCCGCCCACCTTCACCGACGAGGGCCTCCAGGCGGCCCTGGAGGCCCGGCGGGTCCGTCCGGCTCTGCCGGTCCTGGTGCTCTCCCAGTACGTGGACCAGCTCTACGCGCACGAACTGCTGGCCGGGGGCCAGGGCGCCATCGGATACCTGCTGAAGGACCGGGTCACGCACACCGCCCAGTTCGTCGACGCGGTTCGAACCGTCGCCGCGGGCGGCACCGTCATGGACCCGCAGGTCATCGCCCGGCTGCTGGCCCGCGGCGACGCGCGCGGCACCACGGCGGAGCTGACACCGCGCGAGCTGGACGTACTGGGCCTGATGGCCGAGGGCCGCTCCAACGCGGCCATCGCGCAGGCCCTGTTCATCAGCGAGAGCGCGGTCGCCAAACACACCGCGGCCATCTTCGCCAAGCTGCGGATCGAACCGTCCGCGGACGACAACCGCCGGGTGCTGGCCGTACTGGCCTACCTGAAGCGGTAGGGCCGCAGGCTGTGCGGCGTGCGGCCCGGCACCGCGAACCCCGTGTCGGGCGTTCGCTTACGTCCCCGGGCCGTGGGAAGTCGCGGGAGGCGGCGCCGCGCTCAGAGGGGCGGCTCGAGAAGGTCCACGGCGGCCAGGCCGGTGACCGCGGCGGGAGCGACTTGCGCCGGGGTCACCGGCGTGCCGGGGCGTCGCCGCCCATCGACATCAGTCCGCGCAGTCCGTCCCTGAGCATCCCGGGGTCGATCCCGCCGAACAGCGCCTGCTGGGTGATGTATCCCTGGGCGGCCGCGATGAGGGTGCGCGCGATGTGTTCGGCGGCGACGCCGGAGGGAAGCATTCCCGCCTCGCGGTAGCTCTCCACGAGCTCCACCCACCCTCCGCTGATCTCCTCGTACCCGCGGCGCAGCAGGCCGGCGAGGTCCTCGTTGCGGAGGGTCTCGGTCCAGACCTGGAGCATCAGGCGGGGCAGGTCCCGGGGGTCGGCCCCCGGCTCCCCCGCCCGCACGTCCAGGATGGCGGCGAGGACATTGGAGATCAGGACGTCCGGGCCGGGCGGCGGGTTCTGCTCCGCCGCCGCCTCGAACGCGTCGCGGATCAGGGCGAACGTCTCCTCGGCGATCGCGACGATCAGCTCCTCCTTGCTGCGGAAGTAGCGGTAGACGGCCCCGGCGGACAGGTCCGCCTCCTTCAGTACGTCCTGCATGGACGTGGCGTGGAAGCCGTTCCGTGTGAAACAGCGGGTTGCGCCGTCGAGGATCTGCCGGCGGCGGGCGTCGAGGTGCGCCTGGGATACACGTGCCATGCCCCCAGACTAAAACGAACATTCATTCTTGACAAGGAAGGGAGGGCGCCACACAGTGGGTCCAGGATGTAAAACGAACGATCCTTCTTCTTGAATCGAGTCCCGCCATGCCAGTGACATCCGCCTCCCTCCACACGGTCCCGGCCTCACGCCGTGTCCTGGCCGTGATGGTGATGGTCCCGCTCCTCGCCGCACTGGCCCTCTGGGCCTTTGCCTGGCCGGCCACCCGGATGGCCCCACGCGACCTGCCCCTCGGTGTCGCCGGACCCGCTGCCGCGGCCGCTCCGCTGGAGCAGCGGCTCGCCTCCCACGAGGGAGCCTTCGAGATCCACCGGTACGCCGACGAGGCCGCCGCCCGCACCGCCGTGCAGAACCGCGAGGTCTATGGCGCGGTCGTCGCCACCCCACAGGGTCCGCACCTGCTGACCGCGTCCGCCGCTGGCCCCGCCGTCGCGCAGCTGCTGACGCAGGCCGTCACCTCTCAGGCGCCGGCCGGGGCGCAGGCCGTGCCCGTCACCGACGTGGTCCCCGCTCCCGCCGCCGACGCCCGTGGCACCGGCTTCGGCGCCAGCATCCTGCCCCTCGCCCTCGCCGGAGTCGCGGCCGGCGCCCTCGTCTCGCTCAGCGGACTGCGCGGCGGCCGCGCCGTCACCGCCGTACTCGGCGCAGCGGCACTCGTCGGCCTGACCGGGGCCGCGCTCGCGCACAGCTGGCTGGGCGTGCTCACGGGCAGCTGGTGGGCCGAGGCAGGGGTTCTGGCCCTGACCGTCGCGGCCATCGCCGGCGGCGTCGCCGGGCTCCACGCCCTCCTCGGCAAGGCCGGCATCGGTCTCGGCGGCCTCCTGATCGTCCTCCTCGGCAACCCGTTCTCCGGCGCCGCGGGCGCGCCGCAGCTGCTGCCCGAGCCCGCCGGGCTCTTCGGCCAGTGGCTGCCGCCCGGCGCGGGCAGCTCCCTGCTCCGCTCGGTCGCCTTCTTCGACGGCGCCGCATCGGCCGGGCCCGCGCTGGTCCTGTCCCTGTGGGCCGCACTCGGAGTGACCGCCATCGCATTCGCCGGCCGCCGTACCGCCCCGGCCGCCTCGAACTTCCCGGCCCCCTCGGCCCCGGCTCCGGTGGACGCGGCTCCGGCCCGTGCGTCGTGACGCCGTACCGCATCCTGGACCCCGGTCTCCCCCGGCCACAGAGTGACCTTCATCAACTGCGGCGGGGCCGATGCCGCGGCGGCCCCGGTCAGGCCCCGTATGAGGTCCGGATTCCGCCCTGTCCGCCCTGAGCCCCCTCGGCTATCTTGATCACCGCGTTGACGACAGGGGGTGGGCGCGATGCCCGGGGGGACCTGCCGATGACCGAGTTCCGGCTGCTGGGACCCGTCGAGGCATGGAGTGACGAGGGACAACTGGCCATCGAGGGCAGAAAGCCGCGGGCGCTGCTCGCGGCACTGCTGCTCGAGCGCGGGCAGGTGGTGTCGGCCGAGACTCTGATCGACAGGGTGTGGGGTGAATTTCCTCCCGACAGCGCGAGGACCCTCGTCCAGACGTACGTGTGGGTACTACGCCGCGCCCTCGGCGATGTGATCGAGACGAAGCCGGCCGGGTATCGGATCCGGGTGGCATCCGCCTCCACGGACCGCGACCGCTTCGCGGAGCTGACCGCCCAGGGCAGCGCGGCGGCCGCGGAAGGCCGACACGCAGAGGCGGCTGCGCTGTTCACCCAAGGCCTCGGCCTGTGGCGTGGGCCGGCGCTGGGAGGGATCGGCGGGGCCCTCGCCGTCGCTGCCGCCGGCCTGGACGAGGAACGCCTGGCCGTGATGGAAGCGCGGGCTCAGGCACAGCTCGGCGCCGACACACCGGTCGATCTCGCCGAGCTGCGGGCCCTCGTCGCCGCCCACCCGACCCGCGAGCGCGCCAGGACACACCTCATGCAGGCTCTGTACCGGGCCGGCCGTCACGCAGAGGCCCTGGAGGTGTTCGCGCAGGGCCGGCAAGCGCTCGCCGCCGAGCTCGGCGTCGAGCCCGGTCCGGACTTGCAGGCCCTGCACGTGTCGATCCTCCGGGCAGGCGGCGCCCTCACCGGCCACGCGTCGGCCCCGACCGCCGCTTGCGTCCCCGAAGCGGAGGGCGAAGCGGGCGGCGAGCGCGGTGACGGCGACCCGGGAGCGGTGCCCGTTCCGGCCCTCCTCCCGCCGGCCACCGCGGACTTCACGGCCCGCGTTCGGCCTCTCGCGGAGCTGGTGCGCTACCTCGTCGGTTCGGGCGGGGACACCGCCTCCACCCGAACCGCCCTGCCCGTCTGTGTCGTCTCCGGCACCGGCGGGGTGGGCAAGTCGGCGCTCGCCGTCGAAGCCGCACACCGGACGGCCGAGGCGTACCCCGACGGCCACCTCTACGCAGACCTGAGCGGCGCCACCGCCCCCGCCAACCCCGAAGAGGTGCTCGCCCGGTTCCTGCGCGCCCTCGGCCGACCGGTCCCCGACAGCCTGCACGAGCGCGTGGATCTGTACCGCACCACCCTCGCGGGCCGCCGGACGCTGCTCGTACTGGACGATGCCGGCTCCGAGGCACAGATCCGCCCCCTGTTGCCGGGCACCGCCTCGTGCGCCGTCCTGATCACCTCCCGCAGCAGACTCCCCGCGCTGACGGGTGCGCACCGCATCGAGCTCGATGTCCTCGGCCCCGCCGAGGCCGTCGCCCTGCTCGCCCGCGTGGCCGGAGCGGAACGGGTCGCGGCCGAGCCCGCCGCGGCCCGGTCCATTGCCCGGCTGTGCGGACGTCTGCCACTCGCCCTGCGGACGGCCGGGGCGCGCCTGGCCACACGCCGCCACTGGACCCTGCGCACCATGGTCGAGCGACTCTCGGACGAGCACCGGCGCCTCGACGAACTGGCCGTGGGAGACATCGCCGTCCGCGCCAGCGTGGCTCTCAGTTATGAAGCCCTGGACGACCGGGCCCGCCGGGCCTTCCGGCTCTTGGGCGCCCTCGGCGTACCGGACTTCGCGCCCTGGCTCGTGACGGCCCTGCTGGACACCGACGCCTGCGCCGCCGACGACACCGTCGAACGGCTGACCGACGCCCACCTGCTGTCCGTCGCGTCGGGCGGACACGGAGTCGGGCTCCGCTACCGGCTGCACGACCTGCACCGGGTGTACGCTGCCGAGCGAGCGGCCGCCGAGGACGCCCCCCAACTGCTGAGGGACGCCGCCACCCGCGCACTCGGTTCGTGGCTCTGGCTGATCCGCCGGCATGCCGCGGCAGCACCCTCCGGCGAGCTCGAGATGTGCGCTCACTACACGACGGCGCGGGCCGGAGCACCGGTCGCCGAGAACGCCGCCGCATGGTACGAGTCCGAGGCGGCGGCGCTGGTGGCCGCCGTGGAGCGGGCCGCAGCCCTCGACCTCGCCATCCCCGCGCGCGAAGTGGCCCTCGCACTCGGCTCCTCCTCCTTCGGCGTGGCCAACCGCTTCGAGGAATGGTGGCGTACGCATGATGCGGCCATCGCGGCCGCCCGGCGTGCCGGGGACCGCTCCGGGGAGGCGATGCTGCTCGCCGGGCTCGGGCAACTGCGCTACTCCCAGGACCGCTACACGGAGGCCCTGACGTACTTCGAACAGGCCAGGGCACTCGTGGAGAAGACGGACGATCTGCGCAGCCTGGCCGTCGTGCTCGCCGGGACCGGCAGCGTCCACCGTGAACAGGGGCGGTTCGCCGCCGCCCGCGCCGCGCTCTCCCGCGCTGCGGATGGGTTCCGTGTCTCTCGCGACGATGCCGGACTGGGCTACGCCTCCCGTCTCGCGGCCTCGGTCGACCTGGAGCAGGGCCGCCACGGGCAGGCCCTGACGACGCTCGAGGAAGCGCACAGCGCGTACCGCCGCCTCGGCAGTCGCCGGGGCGTGGCGCTGACGCTGCGGACCACCGGCCTGGTCCACCGCGCGCTCGGCGACCACTGCACCGCAGAGCGCCTGTTCGAGGAGGCGCTCGGGATGCTCCAGGACCTGGGCGACGAGCTGATGATCGCCTACACCCTGCAAGCCCTGTCCAAGACCCGGATCCGCCTCGGCACCGCCTCGCTGCCTCCGCTCCTGGATGCCCTGGCCATCTGCCGGGCCCACCACGACACCCTGGGCGAGGGCATGGTGCTGCGCACCGTCGGCGAGTTCCATCTCGCGGCGGGCCGCCCTGAGCAGGCCGCCGGCCCTTTGCTCCATGCGCTGCGCGTCTGGGAGCCGCTCGGGGTACCGCTCTTCAGGGCGCGGGCCATGCGTGATCTCGCGGAGGTGCGCGAGGCGGAGGGCGCCTGCGCGGAGGCGGCCGCGCTCCGTGCCGCCGCCCTGGCCGTGTTCACCGAGCTGGAGGCGCGTGAGCAGGCGGAATCCCTCGTGTGATGAACCGCTACCGGCCCGCTCCGGTCACCTCCGCCGCGCACCTGGAGAAAACCTGGATCGGCGTGCGGCAGCCTTCGGTCATCGAGACCCAACGGGGTCCGAACACACGGAGGTTGACTGATGCTCGCCGAACTGCACACCCGGACACGCCGACTCGCGGCCACCGCCCTCGTCACGGTGTGCACCGCCGGCGCCCTGGCAGTCGCCCCCCAGTCGATGGCTGCGCCGCAGGCACGGACCGCCGCCCCGCCCACGGCGCAGGCCGCGTCCGCTGCGGCGGCGGCCCCGGGCAGCGGAGCCCGGATCGCGGAGGTGGCGCTGGCCGAGCTGGCGAACCCGCACGGCTGCACGTACTACTCGGGGAACGGAAGCTGCCCCCCGTGGTGCGCGGTCTTCGCGAAATGGGTCTGGCGCACGGCCGGGGTCGCCGATCTCAACCACCTCGACCCGTGGGCGGACAGCTTCCTGAACTACGGGAACGACCGGCTCTTCAGCACACCGCAGGTCGGCGACGCGGCCGTCTACGACAACCCGGGCCGGGACAACGACCACGTGAACATCGTCGTGGCCGTCTCGGCGGACGGCTCCCAGATCAAGACGGTGGGCGGCAACGAGAGCGGCCGTGTCGAGTCGTACAACAACGGCCAGTTCTTCGACTGGCGCAGGCAGGGCCCTGCCGGCCCGGTGAGCAGGTTCGTCCGGGCCCGAGGTGCCGACACCACGCCTGCCCAGCCGTTCGGCGCGGGCGTGCGCGAGGTCATGGGCGACTGGGACGGCGACGGGGTCGACACTCCGGGGATCTACCGGGGCAACCACTTCGCGCTGCGGAACTCCAACAACGCGGGCTTCTCCGACATCGACTTCGCGTACGGCAACGGCGGGGACTGGATACCGATCGCCGGCGACTGGGACGGTGACGGCAAGGACGAAGTGGGCGTGTATATGCCGGATACGGGCACCTTCGCCCTGCGCTCCAACAACAACCCCGGTCAGGAGATCACGACCTCCTTCCGGTACGGCAACGGCGGGGACTGGCTGCCGCTGGTCGGCGACTGGGACGGTGACGGCAAGGACGAGGTGGGCGTGTACATCCCGCAGACGGGCACCTTCGCGCTGCGCTCCAACACCAACCCGGGCCAGGAGATCACCAAGTCCTTCATGTACGGCAACCCCAACTGGGTGCCGACCGCCGGCGACTGGGACGGTGACGGCAAGGACGAGGTGGGTGCGTACATCCCGCAGACGAGCGTCTTCGTCCTGCGCTCCAACACCAACCCGGGCCAGGAGAGCACGACCTCCTTCATGTACGGCAACGCGTACTCGCTCCCGCTGGCCGGCGATTGGAACCACGACGGCAAGGACGAAGTCGGCGTGTTCTTCAAGGAATCCGCTGTCTTCGCACTGAGGTCCAACACGGTTCCCGGGCAGGAGATCACCAACGCCTTCCAGTACGGCAACCCCCGCTGACCCGCTCACCCGTGAGGATCCGGACGAGGGGGAGGGCTGTGGGACCGGATCGCGCCGCTGATGCCGCCCGATCCGGTCCCCGGCCGGCGGTGGGCCGAGTACCCGAACGGGAAGCGGGTCAGCGCCCCCTCCACCCCGACACGGCGTGTGCCGTGTCGGGGCCGAACGCGTGCGCAGCGTCCTCAATGACGACGAGCCCTCGTTCATCGAGCTCCGCCGCAATGGCGCAGAGGCCGATGGGCCGGCCGCCGAACAGGAGCGGGAAGACGGAGGCCGAGAGAACCTGCGCAGCTTCACCGATCGGCCGGCCCGTGCCGCGAGCCCGACGGGCTCACTCCTGGGCAACCGTGAGCACGATCTTGCCTTGGATGTGCCCTTGGGCGGCGCGTTCGTGCGCGGCTCGGGCATCCTCGAGCGTAAACGTGCTGTCGATCGCAACGCGGACCGTGCCCGCGCCGAGCAGGCGTCCCAGTTCGGCAAGCTGCGCGGCGTCCGAGCGGACCTGGGTTCCCGTGACCGTGACGCCCAGCTTGGCGGTCTCTTCTTCGTCGAATTCGCCGAAGAACACGGGGAACTGGGAGCCTCCGCGCTTGAGCGTGCGCAGGAAGCGCTTGCTGTTGGGGCCACCGACGGCGTCGAGAACGAGGTCGACGTCGTGCACGAGTTCCTCGGGACGGTCCTTGGTGTAGTCGATGAACTCGTCGGCGCCGAGCTCACGCAGGAACGCTTCATGCTTTCCCGACGCCACCGCGATGACACGCGCCCCCTTCCACTTGGCCAGCTGCAGGGCGAAGTGCCCCACGCCGCCCGCAGCGCCGTTGATGAGCACCGTCTTGCCGGTGTCGAGCGGCACCGGGCGATGCTGCGCCGCCTGGAAGGGCGAGGGGTGATCGTGTCCGAGCTCGATCAGGAACTGCCACGCGGTAAGGCCGGCCATCGGCGCCCCGGCAGCGTGCACGTGATCGATGCCGGCCGGCTTGAGTGCGAGGTCCGAAGCAGGCGCGGCGACGTACTCCGCATATGTGCTGCCGTCGAAGCCGGGGAAGCGAAGGAGACCGAAGACTTCATCGCCAACGGAGAATTCGTCCACATCCGCGGCGACGGCCTCGACTACGCCCGACAGGTCCGTTCCCGGAACCACGGGCAAGCTGAACTTCGGCCTCACCTCAGGAGGCAGGTTGGACATCCCGTCCCGCAGGTACCAGTCCGGGGGGTTCACGCCGACAGCGTGCACACGAACGAGCACCTCACCCGGCCCCACCTCGGGGATGGGCACCTCTTCGTATCGTAGAACTTCAGGGCCGCCGTGCTCATGGAGCCGGATCGCCCTCATGGTGTGTGTCGCCATCGGTTCCTCCTGCCCGCGCTGCGGGATAGGCTTAGCGGATCAGCGATCCACATAAACGGATCACTGATCCGAATATATGGACCACCGATCCACTTAGTCAAGAGGGGCAGATGCGCGCCGACGCCAGGAAGAACCGCGACCACCTGCTCGCAGCAGCGGGCATCGCCATCACCGAGCAGGGTGTCGACGTGTCACTGCGCGACATTGCACGCAGGGCCGATGTCGGACTCGCCACGCTGCTGCGCCACTTCCCGACGCGCGAGGCACTGCTCGACGCCCTGCTCCGCACGAGCTTCGACGAGCTGACCGCCAAGACGGACTCCCTCGAGACGTCCAGCTCGCCCGGCGACGCTCTCGCTTCGTGGCTACGCGACTGCGTTGCGTGGACAACGGATTATCGGGGCGCGATCGAGCTGATGGCAGCCGCCATCGAGGACACCGAGTCCGCACTCCACGCTTCGTGCGTCACCCTGCGCGCCGCCGGTGCGCGGCTCCTCACCCACGCCCAGGACGCAGGCGCGGCGCGGACCGACATCGATGGAGCCGATTTGTTCGCACTGGTGGCCGCGCTCGCATGGCTCGGCGATCAACCCGCGCTCGCTCCACGCTCCGATCACCTCTTCGACGTCGTCGCGGGCGCGATCCTGACCAGCACGGCGAGCAGCGAGTCCGTGGGGGAAAGCCACTCTCACAAAACCGGCTGACGAGGGCGCAGGCGCGATGTGCGCACGATCCGCGAAGAGTTGCTGCAGAACCCGGCCATCAGCTCTGGGGGCCCGCCGCTTCCAGCTTCTCAATGGCCTGGACCGTGACTACCGCGAAAAGACCATGCGGGATGATGTCCGAGACCCAGTCCGAGGGCGCCCAGGTCCGTGGATCCGAGATTCCCAAAAGGAAAATCGGCATGTTCGTGACGGTCAGGGCAAAGAGGGACGCAACGGCATAGCGGGAAGCCTTCGTCGGGAGCCAGCCAGCCGCCTGGGCCAATGACAGCGCCACCCCCATACCCATTCCCACGGCATATCCGGTCAGGGGACCAAGGCCCGCGATCCGATTCTCCTGGATCTGCTCGTCCCCGGGAATTCGAACATGGAGCTTCGCAGCAAGGGTCCGCACCGTAATCTCAGGCGTATCACTGATCGGCCGGCCTCGAAAGACGATATCGACATAACCCGCCATATTGAGTGCGGTCGTACCGGCGAGTCCCGCAACAGCGCCGTGAAGAACAGGCCGTGTAACGCTGATCATGGGCGGTCCTCTCGGTTCCCCTGCTGCGTAATGGATCTCGATTAGGCCGTCATCGTCCAGGCAGTCGCTCTCGGACCTCTTGGAGCAGCCACCCATTTCCGTCCGGGTCGCTGAACGTCGCGTACGAGCCGTAGCTGGCACCATTCGGAGCTGGGCCCTCCACCTGCTCCGGGGTGCCACTGTCGTAGACGCGGTGGAAGATCTCGCTGACCTCGGCACCCTGGCTGATCAGCTCGGCACGGGCCTTTTCGAGGTCTTGGACGACGAGGTAAGTTCCCTGGGCGGAGCCTGCTGCTGCAGGGGTGACTCCGCGGCCGATATGGATTGAGCATCCCGAGCCCGGAGGCGTCAGCTGAACAATCCTGAATTCCGGGCCCGTCTCGAAGTCGGCATCGACCCTCCACCCCAAGCCCTGGTAGAACCGCAGGGCGCGATCGACGTCAGCCACCGGCATCACTACGACCTCAAGATTCATATCCATGGTCGCCCCTTCATCAACGTTCCTTGCGACGTCCCGGTTTGCGGTGCCCATAACGGCCTTCCGAGCAATTGGGTTCATGGCCTCTGAAAGCCTGCGACTGGCGGAATATCATCGTCACCAGAGGATGCACAGGTTATGAGGAGACAGCGCACCTGCCGGCGCCTGTTCCTGCGGCTCGCCGGGCGCGCGCGCCTCGGCGTCATGCTCGCGGAACGTCATTTCCACCCTACGCTCGCGGACCGTGAGCTGCGCGCCGACCAGCTCGATCACTCCGGTAGGCAGCCCGTACACGGCAGCAGGTCCCTGGAGTGCCCCGCCATGAAGGTGTCGTCGGCACCCCGGTTGGCAGCTCCGCCCAGACGCTCTTCCCCTGCTCCTGGTAGCGGGCCGCGGAGTCGCTGACCTCGCAGGTCAGCATCCGCTCGTGGATCAGGCGTAGTCGCAGAGGAGGAGCGCCGTAACGGACGGCACTGCCAACGAGCTCGCTGACGATGAGTTGGGCGGTGTACGCCGTCTCTTCGTCCACGCTCCGGACGTCCAGTTGACGACGGACCACCGAGCGAGCGAGGGACGCGGCCCCGGGTTCTGCGGGGAGGCCGCATGTCAGTTCCGCTCGGGGGGCAGTGACTTGAGCGGGCGTAGCGGGCCGGACGGGCGACCGGCTCCGGCAGGCCGGCGCGCGCGATGGTGCAGCCGACGGTGAGTGGCTGACCGCGGCGAGGGCTTCGGCCATCGGTGCAGTGCGCCACTCGGAGGAGGAGCTGTGGTGCCTGCCGGGATGATGTTGCGAGACACCTGAGGCAGGACCATCACCATCAGGAGGTGGTCGGGCTCGGCAGCGGCGGTCTGCGGGTCGGCCAGGCCATATTCCGCCACCCGACCCGTCATGGCCAGGGCGCTCGCGCGCCGGGGGTCGCACCCTGCTCCCCCTGGTCCTCATCGGCGGCGGCGCCTTCGGTCTGTGACCGCGTCGGACGCACCACCGGGCCGCTGCGAATTCCTCACCACCCCGGTGCGCCTCCCAAACCGGCGGAACAAGTGCGTCCCCCGGACGGGCGGCTCGACGGGCACCCACGTTCGGGTGGCCGGAGGATCAGTGTGGGAACACGCGACGGGAGCCGACCAGGATGCCGAACACCGCCGGTTGCTCGAAGAGGGCGCACATCGTGCTGTCAGGCGTACTGGTCCTCGCCGGGGTCGCTCTGACCGGCTGCAGCGATGACGCCCGCAACGCCGGACAGGGGCCAGGAGCAGGATCTCACCTGCCGGCGGCTCGCTCGGGCAGGGTCACCGTCGTCTACGAGGACCGGACGGTCAAACCGGAGGACCGGGAGTCCGTGGCACTGATCCGGAACTCCCGTGTGCTGGAGCGGTCGGCCGACTGGGTGAACAGATCACTCACCCTCCCTCACGATCTGACCGTCAAGGTCACCGCCGACGTACCGCCCGGCGTCACCGACGCCGTCACCCAGCCCGACGGCAGGACGATCTTCATCCCTCCGTCGTTCCTGACCGAAATCGAGAAGGCCCTCGCCGACGTCGTGAAGACCGTAGAACGGCCCGCCCCGTTCCCCGAGTCCGAGTACAACACCGACGATCTGACCGTACTGTCGACCGAGTTCATCTTCGGACACGAGATGGGCCACGCCCTGCAACGTCAGCTCCTCCTGGCCAACCTCGGCCTCGAAGAGGACGCGGCTGACGGCTTCGCGTCCTTCTACACCGTCAACGAGGTCGGTCCGGGCCCGTCGCTGGCTGCCGCGGTCCTCTTCGACGAGATCGCCCGGAAGGAAGGCCGGCCGACCCTTGAAGGCTTGGCGAGCGACCACCCCGTAACCCAGCAACGGGCCTTCAACTTCCTGTGCTACCTGGAGGGCAGCGACCCGAAGAAGTACCGGCAGTCCCTTGTCGACAGCGGCTACCTCCCCAAGACCCGAGCCCCCTTGTGCCCACAGGCGTGGGCCATGCTGGACTACGGCTGGTGGACCCAGCTCCAACCCCACTTCAGCGCGGCATTCAAGGCGCAGGGTGGAGCGGAGCAGAAGAAGGCGCACGCGCGGCTGATCGCGGAGACGGACGCTCTGGCGAAGCGCATCGACGAGATCCGCAGCGGCCACTGAGCCTGACCGGCGCAGGCCCGTGGTGTCAGGGCAAGCGTGGTGCCGCGTGGCGAGCGGAGCCGAGGATCATGCCGCTCGGCGACTCCATCACACTCGCGCGGGCAGCTCCGACGGCTCCGGGTACCGAGGCCCGCTCTGGAACCTGCTGGCCCAGCAGACCCGGTACGTCCCCGACTTCGCGGGCTCGGGAACCTCTGGCTGGGCATCAACGGCATCCGCCACCACCAGGCCGACCCGGTGGACACCGCGCACCAGCTGCTCGCCCGGCGGGCAGATGGACGAGTCGGCCGTACGTCGGGTGCGCCGGGAACGAGTCGGGAGCGGACCGGCGCGTGCGGTGGCCTGACTTCGACGGCGACACCCAAGCCGACCACCTTTTGGCCTGCCCCGACGGCGGCGCCTCCGTCTGATGGTGGACCGACCTCGTTCCACCCGGCTGCGAGCGCAGCCTTCCCGATGGCCGGGGTGACGCTCTGCGCTGGACACACAAGAACGGAGGCCGACTCGACACATGCCCGCACGACATCGACTGGATAGGATCACGAACACCCGTGCGATACCTCCTGCGGGCACCCTCTGCCCGGGCGTACCCATCTCACGCCCGCCCACTTTGCATCGACTGCGCACATATGGCGCATCGGAAGGACCAGCCATGTCAAAGCCGCCGCAGGTCGGCCCCCTTACGCCGCTCGCCAAGAAGAAGAAGTTCTTTGACGGACTCGCCCCCTGGCAGGTGGTTCTCTCCCTGCTGCCACTGGGACTGCTCTTCATAGGCGGCGCGATCGGCGGTGGGCTGGGCGCTCTGGGCATGGTCGCCAACGTGAAGATTGCCAAGACACAGCTCCCGACTGCCGGCAAGGTGGCAGCCATGCTGGGGGTCGGTCTCGCAGTGGTCGTCGTCTTCCTGGTGATCGCAGGACTGCTGTCCAACGCCCTGAACAGCTGAGCCCGTCCGGGACCTCACTCGCCGTGCCCACCCACACGGCCGAAGCGGGCGAGCCGCACCGCTCGTAGTCGTTCGCGATGGTTGCGCATCCTGACGAGGACGTACGGGATCGGCGCACCCTCGCCCCCGGCCAGCAAGCACGGGCTACGCTGCGCAGGATGGAACGCGCAGAGGTACTCAAGCGGGTGATCGGCATCCTCACCGAAGCCCAGGACATCCGCCGGGCCATCGAATCCGGCCAGGACGACGATGGCTTCGGCGACGCCCACGGAGATGGCGACGGCCCCGCCGCGAGGGCCGGTGTGGCCACCACCCTCCTGAACGAAATGCTGCCGTCCATCAGCGTGCCGTCCGACGCGTCTCCGCAACAGGTGGCGGCGCTGGTGGCCGAAGCGCTCGGTCCGGCCCTGCACACGATGGTCTCCGGATTCAGCCTGGCGTTCACCAGCCTCGCGATCGCTCACGACAGTGGCCGCACGGACGTCACCTCGATCGAGGTCCTCAGGGAACTCGCCCTGGAAATCGAGGCGGGAACCTACGACGAGGGGCCGTAGGGACGCAGTCGCGTATCCGCAGGACCTCCGGGCACGCGGGCCGGGACGGATCCACCCCGAGCCCCACCATCATCCGGGCAACGCGAGCACGAAGAGGTTCGGCGCACCGGGACCGGTGCGCCGAACCAGGTGTGGCCGCCGTTGAGGAAGCGGCTCTGGCCGTTGGCCCACCAGCCCTCGGTGAGCATGTCACGGACCCAGGGGACGATGTCCTCGATCTTGGTCAGGTCGCCGTTCATCGCCGAGGACTTGTGGTCGGCGACGGAGTCGTCATCCTCGGCCGGGCAGAAGAAGGAGGTGCCGTGTTGAGGCTGGTGTCCAGCCTGCCGAAGCGGCTGACGACCTCGTCGAAGACCCGCTCAGCCTCGGCCACTCGGGTGAGGTCGGCCTGTATGGCGAACGCCACGCCGGGGCCGGCGTAACTCGCTGGGCAGTCGGCGGGGGTGATCCTGGACGCTGCCCTGCTGCACGGCACCGCGGCGGCCGCGGCCCGGCTCGTCGGCGCGCCGCGCGCTCCCGCAAGCCACCGACCGGAGGAACTCCCGGGCGCGTTCGAAGCCTCCTCCGGCTGATTCACCGTTCGACCCACGATGCGTCGTACGGCTCTGCCGGGCGCACGCGTGCGGTGCGAGAGTTGCTGATGCGTTGCCTCGTACGCCGGGGAACACACACCCGGCGTCGATCGCGCGGCCCGACCACCACACCCCGATCCCACGAACAGTGGCACGCCATGATCACCACCAGCTGGGTTCCCGCCCCGAATGGCACGGGGATCTCCGAGAAGACCTTCTTCGGGCACCCCCGTGGACTGGCCGCTCTCTTCCTCACCGAGCTGTGGGAGCGGTTCAGTTTTTATGGCATACGAGCCCTCCTGAGACCGGCTGTGGGGGCCGCGGCGCACCGTGATCGTGGCCGGGTGCGTCATCATCGCCGGCCACCTGTTGCTGGCGGTGCCGGGCCTGCCCCGTTCTTCGGCGGTCCGGCACTGGTCGCCGTCGGACGTGCGGAGGACGTCGTCGCGGCTCGTGTACTCGGGCGGATCCTCCGGACGGGGCCCCGGATTTCCGACGGGGTTCCGGTCTGCGTGCGCCACGGGACACATGCCGGTGATCTCTGGAAGATCGCCCGCGCAGTCCCTCGGGATCACCGCCGGGGGGCGCGTTTCACGTCTCGCCGCTCGGAGCCGGCCGGCCAGACGATCTCCACGGGGAGTCCATGGGCCTGGGCTGTGGCCACGACGTCCGCCGTCCCACCCCGCCCGCCCTCTCCCCCGTCCCAGACGGCAATCAGCAGGTCGGCGCGCCCCAGGAGCACACGATTGGCGGCAGCATAGGCATCCGGTGTGGTCCGCCGGTACGGCATCACCTTGATTTCAGCGGCCGCCCGGTACAAGCGATCGAACTCATCGGCGTGGCCCGGATCCACCATGCGCTCCCGGTAGTCCCACGACGGGATCACCGCCACCAGCCGTGCCCCCACGGCCAGAACGGCATCCGCGAAGACCCTGTCCGCCCCTGCTGCCAGGCAGGACAAGCCGGTGAGCTCGGCGGCCGGGTGCCGGGCGAGCCTCGAAACCAGGGCTTCTCCGATCAGGGGCCTGCTCGCATCCGTGATGTTCGCATGCCCGGTCACTGCGATCGATGTCATCTCATTCACCCGAGATCTTTCGGCGGAGAGCCGGCGTGGAGGACGGCTGATCGTGGCGCTCGGACCAGGCGAGCAGGTGCGCCCACCACCCTACGAATGCCTGCAGAGGCTACGAACCACCTGCTCACGCCCGAACAGCGCTGAGCACCGGCGCGTCACGCGATCGGTAGGCGCCCGGCCGGGGCCCGTGCGCTTCACTCGGTGGAAGTGCACCACCGAGCGGTGCGGAGACGAGGGAGAACGGCGGCCGTGGAGACGATGCTGGCCGGAAGGCTCACCACCGGAGGCGGCGGTTTCGCCGTCGAGGAGGTTCCCGTCCCCGAGCCCGGACCGGGCCAGGTCCTGATCCGGGTACGAGCGGCCGGTGTCTGCCTGTCGGACGTCCACCTCATCCAGGGCGTCCTCGCGCCGCAGCCCCTGACGGGCAACAAGGTGACGCTCGGTCACGAGACGGCGGGCGAGGTCAAGGCCCTCGGTGACGGCGTCACCGGTTTCGCCGAGGGCGACCCCGTCGTCCTCCAGGCCGGCGAGCTCCGGGACGGAACCCCCTGCACCCGCGGGGTGAACATCGACGGCGGCTGGGCCGAGTACACGGTGGCCGCGGCCGATGCGGTGGTCCCCCTCCCGCCCGGGATCCCCTTCGAGCAGGCGTGCATCATCCCCGACGCGGTGTCCACCCCCTGGGCGGCGATCACCTCCGGTGCGAACGTACGGCCCGCGGAGGCCGTGGCGGTGTGGGGCGTCGGCGGCCTCGGCGCGCACGCCGTCCAGCTGCTCCGCATGGTGGGGGCCTGCCCGGTCATCGCCGTGGACCCGCTGGCCGCCGCCCGCGAACGGGCCCTGCGGCTCGGCGCCGACGTCGCCCTGGACCCTGCCGATCCGGAATTCGGCGACCTGCTGCGCGCCGCCGCGGGGGCGGGGGGCGTTGCCGCGGCCTTCGACTTCGCCGGCGTGCCGGCCGCGCGGGACCAGGCGCTGTCCGCTCTCGCCGAGTACGGCCGGCTGGTGCTGGTCGGCCTCACCGACCAGCCCTTCACCATCCAGAACAACCTCTGGTTCTGCCGCTTCCGGCAGCAGGTCCTGGGCCACTACGGCTCCCGGCCCGAGGACCTCGTCGACCTGGTCCGCCTGGCGGGCATGCACCGCGTGGACCTCTCGGCCTCGGTCAGCGGAATCTATCCCCTGGCCGAGGCCGCGCAGGCCGTGGATGCCCTGGAGCGCAAGGAGGGCAACCCGATCCGGCTGATCCTCAAACCCTGACGGCCACGGGGCGGCAGGGTGCCGGCGGGGGGCGGGCGTGTCCTGAGGGTCCCGGGAGAGGTTGTCTCGTAGGTTCGGAGTGCCGCTTTTGCCCGGGTTCCGTTCCGTGCGGCCGTCCGGTGCGCGCCCGTATCTTCCGGACCGCCCGCGAGCCCGCCGGGCCACGAAGGGCCTGCCTCGGCCCGATGAGGAGATCGCGTCCGATGACTCGGTTGCAGGGGCTGCTCGGCCTTCTCGTGATCTACGGCCTGTGCTTCGCCATTTCACGCCACCGCCGGCAGATCAACTGGCGGACCCTGGGTATCGGCCTCGCCCTGCAAGTGGGGTTCGCCCTGCTCGTGCTGAAGTGGGAACCCGGTCGTGAAGCGCTGCGCCGTTTCGCCGACATGATCGCGAAGCTGATCGGCTACACGACCGCGGGAACGGAGTTCCTCTTCGGCTCGCTGGCCAAGGGCTCGTCCGTACCCTTCGCCATCGGCGTGCTGCCGGTCATCATCTTCCTCGGCGCGGTCGTCGGGCTGCTGTACTACCTCCGCGTCATCCAGTGGGTCGTGCAGATCATCGGCGGTGCGATCTCCTGGCTGCTCAAGACCAGCCGGGTCGAGTCGATCTGGGCCACGACGGTGATCTTCCTCGGACAGTCCGAGGCACCGCTGGTGATCGCGCCGTACCTGCGGCGGCTCACCCAATCGGAACTGTTCACCTGTATGACGGGCGGTTTCGCGTCCGTGGCCGGCTCCACTCTGGTCGGATACTCGCTGCTCGGCGCTCCGCTGCCCTACCTGCTCGCGGCGAGCATCATGAACGCGCCCGCCATGCTGGTCATCGCCAAGGCGATCTACCCGGAGACCGAGATGCCGGAACAGCAGGGCGACGTACGCGACGTACGCGACACGGAGTCGGCCAACGTCATCGACGCCCTCGCCCGCGGCGCGCTGAGCGGCGGCCGGCTCGCGGTCATCGTGGGCTGCCTGCTCATGCGTTCGTGGCGCTCATCGCCCTGGCCAACGGCATCCTCGGCTTGGCCGGAAGCTGGTTCGGCATCGACGACCTGACGTTTCAGCGGGTACTGGGGTGGCTCTTCGCTCCCATCGCGTGGCTCATCGGCGTGCCCTGGGACGAAGCCTCCACGGTGGGCAGCCTCCTCGGGCAGAAGACGGTCATCAACGAGTTCGTCGCGTTCGCCTCCTTCGGCCCGCAGATCCCCTCCCTCGATCCCAAGACCGTACTCATCACCACCTTCGCCCTCGCCGGCTTCGCCAACTTCGGATCCATCGCCATTCAGCTGGGCTCCTTCGGCGCGCTGGCCCCCGAACGCCGGGGGGACGTCGCCCGGCTCGGCCTCCTGGCCCTGCTCGCCGGAACGCTGGCCAACCTCAGCAACGCGGCCATCGTCGGCATCGTCGGCTGACCCTCAGGCCCGGATGGCCCGGATGGCCCGTAGGACCCGTAGGACCGTACGGACACGACGGCCGCCGGCCGCCCCGGCGTTCGTCCGCGCGTTCCTCCGTTCGGTCGTCGTGCCTGGGCGGCGGCGCCTGGTGTGCCGGCGGTGGCGGCCGGCCCGGCTCCGCACCCGCGGGCGTCATCACCGCTGCAGCCGGACGGAGGGCGGCCACGGTGAGGCTCGCCCGCGCGGCTGCCCCTCGGCGCGGACCCTGATCGCGGCACTCCCCCGGCTCCCGTTCCAGGACGGGTGCTTCGACGTGGTCGTCGGCCATTTCGTACTCGGGCACGCCGGTCCCACCGGGGCCGTGGCCGCCGAGCTGCGGGTGGTCGTACGCCCCGGAGGGCGGGTGGGCCCGGCCGCGGCGAGTTGCTCGGACGCGCGGCGCACTGAGTCCAGATCCGCGAGGTCGAGCCGTACGTCCGTCGCCCAGGCGCCCGGCACGGCTGCCCGCCGCGAGTACAGGGCGGTGCGGTTGCGTTCCGCGCTGCGGCCGGCGAGGAAGAGGCGCGCTCCCGCGCGTGCCGGCTGTTCGGCCACGTGGTAGCCGATGCCGGTGTTCCCCCCGGTGATCACGTGCTCCTTCCGCTGCCCGGCCGAACCGGCCGGGGTCCGTTGCGGGCGGCGGTCCCGGGGGTGGTCCCCCGCGGGAGCGCCGTCCAGGAGGCACACCCCAGGCACGCGGGGGCGCCGCCGTGTCCTCCCATCGGCCGGTCCGCCGGTCCGGGCACCGGACCGCCGGGCCGACCGGCCGGAGGACGTGCGGGTACGGCCGCACCGGTGACGGTCGGGGCGTACGACGCGCACCGCACGGTGCCGGGTGTCCCGGCCCGCGCCGGGTTCCTGCGACGCAGCCGCGGATGCAAGTCGGATTGCACCCCTTTCCAGGAACACCGGCCGCCGCCCCCGCTGTTCGGCGCCCCGCACAGCTAGGGGGTGTCCTCGCCGGGCGTCCCGAGGCGGTGTGCGTCCCGTTCGGGACGGAGGAACACGGCGGCGAGCACCCCCGCGATCGCGAGGAGGGCGGCGGTGAGCAGCCAGGCCCGCTCGTAGCCGGCGACGGCCTCGCCGGCGCCGTCGACGATCCGCCCGAGGACCAGCGGGGAGACCACCGCGCCCACGGAGGACAGGCCGACGACGATGCCGAGGACCGCTCCTCGGCGGTGAGCCGGTGCGATCCGGGCACAGGCCGTCTGGCCGACCGTCATCATCGGCGCGGACAGCGCCATCGGACCGCACATCATCGGCAGCTTCAGCCACGGCGGACCGGCGAGGAACAAGGCGAGCGCCGCGGCCGCGCCGAGCATCAGCAGCCCCGCCCCCGCTCCCCCGGGCAGGAGGCCCGGGCGGCCTCGGCGTGCGGAGGCGCGCCGGGCCAGCAGGCCGTGGGTCAGCAGCACGGCCGCGTTGGCGAGTGAACCCGCCGCCACCGCGAGGCCGGTCGCGCCGGGGGACCAGCCCAGGGCCGTGTGCAGGTAGTCGGGGACCCAGGTGAGCTGCGCGCTGATCTGCCAGTAGACGGCGAAACAGGCGAGGCCTGCCGCGAGCACGCTCGGGGAGGTGAGGATCCGACCCAGCGGGGGGCCGGTGTCGTTCGCGACCGTCCCGGCCGGGTCTGCGACCGGCGGAGCGAGCGGTCCCTCCCGCGCGCGCAGTCCCCACACCAGCGCCCAGCCGAGCCCGGCCAGCCCCACGCCCCCGAAAGCCCAGCGCCACCCCCACACGGCGATGACCCAGGTCAACGCGGGCGCTGCCAGGGCGACTCCCGCGGCCGCGCCGACGAGCAGCACGGCCGTGGGCAAGGTGCGGTCCCGCTGGTCGAACCATCCGTACAAGTGGTGCGCGGCCACCGGAGCCGCCGGTCCCTCCGCGGCTCCGAGCAGCACCCGGGTGGCGATCAGCACCCCGAATCCGGCGGTCGGCCACAGCATCGGGAGCTGGGCGGCCGACCAGGCGAGGGCCATCGCCAGCAGCAGGACGGTGCTGCGGACCCGCCGGGTCAGCAGGGAGACGCCGATCGCGGAGAGGGAGAACAGCGCGAAGAACGCCGCTTGCGCGGAGCCGAACTGCTGCCGGTTCAGGCTGAGTTCATTCATGATCTCGGGTCCGGCCAGACCCAGGACCGCCTTGTCGGCGAAGTTGACCACCATGAACAGCAGGAGCAGCCGGGCGGTCGGCCAGGCACCGGGAGCGTGCGTGCCGAGGCCCGGCCGCTCCTTCGTTCCGGCGCTCCTCACCGTACGGTGCCACCAGCCGCACCGGTCTCCGCCGTGCCGTCCCCCAGCCCCACACCGACCCGGCCCGCCGCACGGCTGGCACCTTGCGGGGTGCGGGCCAGTTCGGTCGCCACGTCCGTCCCCTCCACCACCGCGGATGACTCCGCCGCGGCCCAGGCGAAGATGCCGCGCGCCATGGTCGAGGTCTCGCAGCCGGCCCGGCGGCCGTAGACCTCGGCCCGCACCCGGGCGACCTCCTTGTCGCCCGGCGCGGCCAGCGCCGCCGTTTCCGCCAGGTGCGCGGCCAGGCGGAGCCGGCCGCCCGCCAGCAGCTCGGCGGCCCGGGCCGCGAGGACGTGCGCACCGCCCGCGGCGGCGGCCAACTCGGCGGCCACCGCCGCCTCGGGGGCGGGCTTGAGGTGCGCGGGGTTCTGGTCGTACCAGCCTCCCCACAGCCGCCACAGGTTGCGTACGACGAATTCGGGTTCGTCGTACGCGGGCCGCAGGTAGGGCTTGTCGAGCAGGGTGTCCGGCATCCGCACCCGCCGGACGACCTCGTCGAGGCGCAGGCCCTGGTTCATGAGGTCGCGCGTCTGGTCGCACAGGGTCTGGAGCAGGTCGGCCGTGTCCGTGAGCGCCTCCCGCACCCGCCCCGCTCCGACGATGGGGATGCCGTGGCCGGGCAGGAGGAGCTCGGCTCCGAGATCGGCCATGGACCGCAGGGCGGCGGCCCACTCCTCCGGATAGCGCTGCGCCTTCTGCGGGTTGCCCGCGTTGGGGGTGTTCCAGATGAACAGGTCGCCGGTGCACAGCACCCCGAGCTCGGGCACCCAGACGTAGGTGTGGTCGTCGGTCTCTCCACGGGCGTGCACGAGCTCGAAGGTGAGGTTTCCCTGCCGCAGGGTGCGGCGGGTCCGGTAGGTGGTGTCGGGGTAGCGGTACTCGGTGGGCCAGCCGAGCCACGGGACGCCGAACTGCCGCCGGTTGATCCAGGAGTTGTAGCCGCCGGTGCGGCGGTAGCGGTCGAAGCGGGCGGCCACGGCCTCGTGCGCGAACACTTCCGGTCGGTGTTCCTCGGCATCGAACGGGCCGAGCCCGCCGACGTGGTCGACGTGGCCGTGGGTGAGGACCGCGGCGGCCACGCGAGCGGTGGAGAAGTTCCGTACGGCCGCGTGCCGCTGGGCCGCGGACAGGACGTCCCCCGAGTCGACGAGGACCAGGCCGTCTCCGCTGTCGAACACCACGGAGTTCGCGAACCCCGGGAAGAACCCGACCTGTTCGCGCAGGCGGATCAGGTGGTCTCCGGAGTAGACGCCCGTGAGGTGGTCGTCAAGGTCCGCCGTCCCGCACCAGACGCGCTCGGCGTAGGCGAGGTAGTCCGGGGAACGGTCGGGCAGGCCCGGGCCGTCGGAAGGCGCCTCGGGGGCGGGGGGTGTGCTCATGGGGCTGTCTCCTTCTTCTTCCGCTCGTGCGCTCGCACGGTGAGTCTCGGTGCCCCCCGCCCGGCACGACACCGTCCCTCGTCACATCCGCCGGGGCCCGTTAGGGTGACGCGTCACATCTCCGGCTCCTGGAGGGCATGTGGTTTCCGAGGCCGCCCGCGCGCTGGCCGTGCGGTGCGAGGCGCGCGCCAACTCCCTCGCCCGGAAGCTCAGCAGGGAGGTCTTCGACGGCGTGCCCGGGTACGCGCAACTGCCCGCAGACGTCAAGGACCTGGAGATCGCGGCCACCGTCCGGCACGGCGTACGGCTCTTCCTGCGCGGTGTGGCCTCCCCGCCCGCCGACCCCGACGGGTACCGGCTCTTCGGGGACCGCTCCGCCCGCCGGGCGGAGGAGGGCGTGCCGCTGCACCTGCTGCTGCGCACGTACGCGCTCGGCGTGCACGGCCTGTGGCAGGTGATCCGGGACGAAGCCGCGCCGCAGGAGGCGGGGGCCGTTGCCGAACTGGTCGACCTGCTGCTGCACGCCCAGGCGGAGGTCGTCGGGTTGGTGACGGAACGCTACCTGGAGGAGAGGGAGGCACTCGCCTCGGAGCGGGCGGCGGAGGGGATCCGGCTGGTGCACCGGCTGCTGGACGGCGGGCTCGGCATGGAGGACGTCCGCCACGCGGGCGTCGACCTCACCGGTCCGCTCCTGGTCCTGGCGCTGGGGGCCGGCCCGTCCACCCCGGCCGGCGGTCCCGTCGGGCACCGGCGGCGGCTGCGGGGGCTGCGGACCGCTCTGCGCCGGGTACCGGGCGCCGGGGCGTCCGGGCTCCTGGCCGGGGAGCCGGAGGGCGGGGACCTGATCGGCCGGGCCGTGGTGCCCGGGTGCGACGGCGTCCCGCCCTGCCTGGCACCGCTGCTGTCCGAGGGGTACGGGGCCCCGCTGTACGTCGCCTCGGTGACCGCGCCGGATCCGGCCGGTGTACCCGAGGCCGCCCGGACCGATGAGGAGATCGTACGGATCGCCCGGGCGGGGGGCCTCCCGGCGGGGCGGGTGTACGGGCTGGAAGACGTCCTGCTGGAGTTCCACCTGTCCCGGCCCGGTCCCGGCAGCGACAGCATCGCCGGCCTGCTGGACCCGGTCGGGCACCGCCCGGAGCTGCTGGCCACCCTGCGGAGCCACCTGGAGCTGGGGCTTGACCGCCGGGCCACCGCTGCCGCACTCGGCGTCCATCCGAACACCGTGGACAAGCGGCTGGCCCGGCTGACCGCCCTCACCGGCCTGGACCTCTCCACGCCGCGGGGCACCGCGCTGGCGCTGGCCGCCCAGTTGCTCCGGGAGACCCGCCGCCCCGCCGGCGGCGGCTGAGCGGTGGCCGTCCGGCCGGGCACCGCCGTACGGGCCGCCACGGCGGCCGGGCGGGGGTGTCGGGCCGTTCACAAGCCGTCCTCCTTGGGATCGGGCACGGGATGCCGTCGAGCGCGGGGGGCACGGACCGGCCCCTCAGGCTTCCGCGGTGGCGGGTCGCCGGGTGGCGGTGACGGCGCGGGAGGCTCCGGTGAGGACTAAGGCGGAGCGCGCTCCGAGGCCCTGGACCTGCTTGAGCGGCTGGTGAGCGGAGACATCGTGCGGGCCGCACCCGCGTTCGTCCACCGGGTTCGTCCGACCGCATGACACGGCCTTCCGGCCCCGACCGTTGTCCTGGAGTACGAAAGGTGCGGCCACCTGTACGGCAAGGCCGTCGTCCCGCGGCAAGAGATGACCCGCCGTCTCCGGGCCGTCGTGGACGCCCGCCGCGACCCCGACTTCCTCGTCATGGCCCGCACCGACGCCCGGTCCGTGGAGGGCCTCGACGCGGCAATCGACCGGGCCAAGGCCTACGTGGACGCCGGAGCCGACGCGGTCTTCCCCGAAGCGCTGGCGAGTGCGGCCGAGTTCGAGGCCTTCCGCAAAGCCGTCGGCGTACCGCTGCTCGCCGACATGACCGAGTTCGGCAAGGGACCGCTGCTCGACACCCGCACGCTGGAGGACCTCGGCTACAACATCGTCCTCTACGACGTCCTCGACTACGAGCGGTACGCCTCGTTCGACCCCACCGTCTTCGACTTCACGCCTCCGCCCGGCTCCTGACGACGGCCGTCCACGTGCCGGCGGCGGCCGCGGCGGCCGGTCAAGGCCGGGCCAGGATGTCGGTCACACGGTGCGCGTAGATCACCCGGCCGCAGGGGGAGCCGGGGTCCGTGCAGGTCGGGTCCGTGGTGTCCATGCGGTGTTCGGTCAGCGACCACAGGTATTGCGTACCGCCGCCCGGCACGCCCTGCCCGTGCTCGAAGGACAGGTCCTCGGGGCCGACCGCGTAGGTGATGTTGGCGCCGTGGTCCACCAGACGGCCCTCGAAAACGGTCGCCCGGCGCAGACTGCCGCTGTGGGTGGTCCAGCTGCGGTTGAAGTAGTACATGCCGTCGTAGCGTGCCGCGCCCTGGGTGAGATCGCGGGGCAGGTGGAACGCGCCCGTCGCGCCGACCACGCCGTTGGTCGACTTCAGGAGGCCGGTGGCGTCGTCGATGGGCAGTGCGCCGACCCGGCCCTTCTCGGGGTGCGTGTCGTCGGGGTCGCAGTACTCGCCCATGATCAGAGCCGGAGCGGCGGAGTCGCTGCGGTCGGCGGAGATGTAGGAGGCCTTCGGCTCTCCGGTGGCCACGCAGGTCGCCGCAGGGGAATTGCCCTGGGCCCTGACGAACTCGTACGAGGCCACCTGCGGCATCACGTACCGGCAGGTGTGGCCGTAGTAGACGTTGTTCTGCCGGCCGATCCGGGTCTCGCCGCGGACGTTGCTCCTCAGGCCGTCCAGCGTGGTGTCGTCCACCGATGCGTTCTGGTCCGGGTTCAGGTCCAGGATGGAACGCATGTCGAAGACCCGCAGGCCGTTCAGGGTGTCCGCGACGTAGAGGTGGTACTTGTACCAGGCGATGCCGCCCGCGGGGTCTCCCGGTATCGCGGTCTGCGGGTCGAGGAAGGACAGCCGCGCACCCTTGCCGCCGGCCTTGTCGTACCAAGCGGTGACCAGTGGCTTGCGCGAGCCACAGCTCGTCGGTCCGGGCGTCCGAGACACCGGTCATGCCCTGAGGAATCCATTCCTCGGTGGCGGAGTCGCCGGGATCCCAGCAGAGCTTCCTGGAGGGAGCGAGCACCGTGCCGTCGTCGCCCGAGCCGAACGGGTCCGTGGTGCAGGACGCGCCCGTCTTCGCGACCCGGCTGCCCTGGTCGAGCGACCCAACCGGCATGCCTGCCAGGGGATTTACGGGGTGGCATCGCTGATTCCTCGACCTTCACCGGGGAGAAGGCGAGGATCATACGTATGGCCACCGGACGCCCGTACACCGGGGCAGCCGCGCGAGTCGGCGGAGCGTCGGGTTCGGCGTGGCCTTCGTCTGGCTCGGCTTATGCGCACCGGACGAGGCCCCGCCCGCTGGCACGAAGCGCTGCCGCCGAAGCCACAACAGAGGCTGCGGCAAAACCGGTTGCCGGTGCTCAGCTACGGTACGCGGTGGTCGCGGTCTCGATGAAGGATCGGATCAGCGGGTTGGTGTCGCCCTCGTTCCACACCGCCACCACACGGCTGGGCGGCATGTCGATCAGCGGTACCACGGCCAGCTCCGCGGGCAGGTCGTGTCCGAGGGGGGCCAGGCCGACCGTGCCATTCCACAGCACGGCTTGCAGGCATTCCTGCACGGCGCGCACCACTGGGCCCTCGCGCGGCCTGCCACCGTTCCAGTACGACTGCCAGATGGGGTCGGTGCCCGGTGGGAACTGGAACCAGCGGCGGTCGCTCAGCTCGGCCAGCCGAAGGCCATCGCGGCGGGCCAGCGGATCGTCGGCGCGCAGGACCACGCCGACCTGATCGGTCCGCAGTGCACGCACCGTCAGGGCGGTCTCGTCGAACGGCGCCCGGGTCAGCGCGACGTCGACCAGTCCGGTGCGCAGCCCGCACGTCGGGTCGGTCAGGTCGGTGTCGCGGATGCGGATGTCGGTGCCGGGGTGGGTTCGGCGGTAGCCGGCGGCCAGCCTGGACACTCCCGGGTCGGTGCCGTCGCCCAGGATGCCGATGGTGAGGGTCGCGGCGCCGGCCGCCGCGCTCACGCGTACCCGGACGCGATCGGCGTGGTCGAGCAGAGCGCGCGCCTCGTCGAGCAGCACCGAGCCGACCGCGGTGAGCGTGATGCCGGTCGGCGCGCGGGCGAAGAGCAGGGCGCCGACCTCGGCCTCCAGCTGCTTGATCGCCCGGCTCAGTGGCGGCTGGCTCATGTGCAGTCGGGTGGCTGCGCGGCCGAAGTGGAGTTCCTCGGCGACCGCCACGAAATAGCGCAAGGTACGTAGCTCCACGCTGCAACGATACCCATCGGGTATCGGCGCCGCGGAACGGGTCTTGGAAACCGACGGAGCCGAGGCCGTGCACTGGGGAGCATGACCGAAGAAGCACGAGCACGAACCGGCGAGCGGCAGACCGGACCCGCCCTGGCGATGGTGGTCCCGGCGAGGGCGAGACGATGGTTCTGGGCACCACGCGCATGCGCGTTCTGGAGGACGGCAGCCACACCGGACACCGCCTCGCGATCGCGGAGTCCGTTCTCGCCCCGCACACCCAGGGACCGCCGCAGCACCGCCACGGTCAGCACGGCGAGGGCTTCCACGTCCTCTCCGGCACCGTGCGGTTCACCGTCGGGGAGGAGGACCACGACGCCACCACGGGCACGCTCGTGATGGTTCCGCCCGGCACCCCGCACACCTTCGCCAACCTGACCGACCAACCCGCCGTCATGCTCGGCACCTTCACCCCCGACGGGTGGTCCGCAGCCGCGATCAACTCCGACCGATGACGGCCTGGGTCGACCACATGCCCTTGCCTGCCCTCAGGGCGCTGGTGACGGTCGAAGTCCTCGGCGCGATCACCGTCCACCTGATCGGCGGAGACCGTCGCATCGCGCTCAACGCCGGACTCACCGTGAACGCGGCCGCCACCATCCGGCCGGCCACCCGGCTGTGATCAAGCACAGCCCTCGGCCGTGAGCCTCGCCTCGTGGTGGGCGTTCACTCGTGGCGCTCGCCCCGAATTCGCCGTTCAGCTGTTGCGGGCCAACGGTTGTCCGGCGAAGTTCACGCCTTCCAGGCCATGGGCCATGAGGCTGCGAATGTTGCCGTGATCGGTGTCGTTCGGCGTCGCCAGCACACTGCGATAGTGCTCACCGAATGCCAGCAGCGCCTCTTGGTCGTCCAGCTCTTCCAGCAGGGCCAGCCCCAGCGTCTTGCAGGAGCCCTCGTTCTCCCCTGCGGCATTTTCCAGTTCCCCGTTGCGGAACGCCTGCGGCTGATACTCGTAGTGCGCGGCGACGAAGGCCAGGGTGTCGGCGAACTCGTGCTCACCCGACGCAAGGCTTGCCCGCAGCGAGTTCAGATCAGTCATGGTGGTTCCCCTGGCTTGAACGGACGATCCGATTGCCGTCCGTGACCGGACGGACATTACCCCGCTGCGCCCAGTCGGCAGGAATCGCGCCACATGTCGGAACGACGACATCTCCGCAGGTCACAGGCGCGACCGGGCAGGAGCCGGCAGGGTCGGGCGGTGGCGTTGTCAGTGCCGGGCAGGATGATGACCTACATGACCGAAAACAGTGCCCTGCTCTCCCCTGCCGCCTACGTGGAGGCCGTGACCGCCGCCGTGGCGGCGTCGGCCGCGTACTACGGCGACGGGACCACCCCGCTCGGTGACGACGAGTACGACGGACTGCTGCGCACCATCGCTGCCTACGAAGAGTCCCACCCGGACGAGGTGCTTGCCGAGTCACCGACCGGGAAGGTGGCGGGCGGAGCCGTACAGGGTGACGTGCCGCACTCGGTGCCGATGCTCTCCCTCGACAACGTCTTCGACGCCGACGAGCTCACCGAGTGGGCCGCAGGCCTGGAACGGCGCCTCGGGCACCCTGTGGCCGGCTGGTGCGTGGAGCCGAAGCTCGACGGCCTCGCGATCGCCGCCCGGTACCGGGGCGGTCGGCTCGTCCAGGTCCTCACCCGCGGCGACGGCCTTGCGGGCGAGGACATCACCCATGCCGCCGACGCCGTCCTCGGTCTGCCGCCGGTACTCACCGAGCCGATCGACGTCGAGCTGCGCGGCGAGGTGCTGCTGACGACCGCACAGTTCGAGGAGGCCAACCGGATCCGGCTCGCCCACGAGGCCACGCCCTTCGCGCACCCGCGCAGCGGAGCGGCCGGCACGCTGCGGGCCAAGGACCGTCCGTACCGGATCGAGTTGACCTTCTTCGCCTACAGCGCGATCGGCCTGGACGACCTCGGCCACGTCGCTCTGCTGGAGAACCTGGCCGCGCTCGGCGCGAACACGGCCGCCGGCACGGCCGCCGCCCCGATGCGGTACGAGACCGTGGAGCAGGTGCAGGAACGCATCGAGGTGATCGCCGGCCTGCGCGCAGACCTGCCGTTCGGGATCGACGGTGTCGTCGTGAAGGCCGACACGGCCGAGGACCAGCGGCAGGCCGGCAACGGCTCTCGCGCCCCGAGATGGGCGGTGGCCCGGAAACTGGCGGCCGAACACAAGGTGACGCGCCTGCTGGCGGTGGAGTGGAACGTCGGCCGGACCGGGATCATCGCCCCGCGCGCCGTCCTGGAGCCCGTGGTCATCGACGGGGTGACGGTCACCTACGCCACGCTGCACAATCCGTCCGACATCACCCGTCGCGGGCTCATGATCGGCGACCAGGTGTTCGTGTACCGGGCCGGCGACGTGATCCCCCGGGTCGAGGCACCGCTGGTCGACCAGCGCACCGGCACCGAGATCCCGATCGTCTTCCCCGAGGCGTGCCCCCGCTGTGGCGATGCGATCGACACCTCCGAGCAGCGGTGGCGGTGCGTGCGCGGCCGGAGCTGTCAGGCCGTGGCCTCGGTGATCTACGCGGCCGGCCGGGACCAGCTCGACATCGAAGGTCTTGGCGGCACGCGCGCGATCCAGCTGGTGGAGGCCGGTCTGGTCAAGGACATCGCCGACCTGTTCACGCTGACCCGCGAGCAGCTCCTCGGTCTGGAGCGGATGGGCGAGACCAGCGCCGCCAACCTCCTGGCCGCCCTCGAAACCGCCCGCGGAGCCGCGTTGAGCCGCGTATTCTGCGCCCTCGGTGTCCGCGGCACCGGGCGTACGATGTCCCGCCGGATCGCCGCGCACTTCGGCTCGATGGCCGCGATCCGGGCCGCCGACGCGGACACGCTGGCCGGGGTCCCCGGCATCGGCACCGAGAAGGCCCGCGTCATTGCGGCCGAACTCGTCGAACTCGCCCCGCTCCTCGACAAACTCCAGGCCCAGCAGGTCGGCACTCAGGTCACCGAGCCGCAGAAGCCCGCTACCGACGCGAACGACACGAACGACGGCGAGGACTCGGCGGGCGGGCCGCTGGCCGGACAGGCCGTCGTGGTGACCGGCTCCATGACCGGCCCCCTTGCGGTGCTGTCCCGGAACGAGATGAACGAGCTGATCGAGCGGGCCGGCGGGAAGGCGTCGTCGTCGGTGTCGAAGCGCACCACCCTCGTGGTGGCGGGCGAGAAGGCCGGCTCCAAGCGCGCCAAGGCCGAAGAACTGGGCATCCGCATCCTCGACCCCGAGGAGTTCGCCGCCCTCCTCGCCGATTTCCTCCCCACCTCCTAGCAGTCGGGGGTTGATCAAGTGGAGCTGCCCGTCCTCCCAGTACGGGTAACCGTCCAGCCCGTCATCGAAGCCGCTGCAGCATTCCGGTCCTCGTTTCCCCCGGGTTTGGCGGGCCACTGCGCGACTTCGACAGCTGGGGCCGAGTGCCGGGGCTCAAGTGCCTGTTCCGCCGCGAGTCGCGCCTGCTGGCCGACCTCGTCCAGGACGTCCAGTCGCCGGTGGTCGACCTGGTCGATCACGAGACCGGCCCCCTGCGCTCGCCGAGGGCCTGGCCGGTGCCGGGGCGGCGCAAGGGTTGGTGTGCGGGGCCGACGGAACCGGGTAACGTCTTTGTCATGTTCTTCCAGAGGCCGATTTACGAGTGAGAGCGTGATGGGCCCCTGCTGACGTCCTTCGACGTCGCCGCCCGTCCCCCACCGATGAATCCGTAGATCCCTTCACATCACTACCGGGAGAACCCGTGACCGACAGCAAGAACATCAACAACCCCGTGGGCCAGGGTGGCGGCCAGCGCAAGAAGCTGTCCCGCGCCGAACGGCAGAACAACGGCCCGCATCGCAACCGCGACCGCCAGGATGCCGCCGACCGAAGGGCGGAGCTGGTGCGCAAGATGCGCGAGAAGGCAGGCGCAGCCGAGGGCGCCGGGCAGGCGGGCGATGACACCGCACAGAGCTGACGCACCGCCGCCGCAGGGCGACACCGCACGGACAGGGCCCGGACCGCGACGCGCGGTCCGGGCCCTGCTGCCGTACCGGGGGCTCTGTCGAGCCGCGCCCGCGCCGTGGTGAGGGCAGCGCCGTGTCCCGCAGGGCCCGAGCGGGGCCGGAGCGGGGCCGATGATGGCGACGTTGCGTATGCCGTCATCGGGCGGAGGGGGCTTCGGGCGCGGGATCAGCCCTGCTTCTTGGCGTCGATCTCTGCGATCAGGCCCTCGATGAGGCCCTTGATCTCGTCGCGGATGGGGCGGACGGCCTCGACACCCTGGCCGGCCGGGTCCTCCAGCTGCCAGTCGAGGTAGGTCTTGCCGGGGAAGTACGGGCAGGCGTCGCCGCAGCCCATGGTGATGATGTAGTCGGATGCCCGGGCGGCCTCGGGGGTGAGGACCTTCGGCCTCTGGTCGGAGATGTCGATGCCCAGCTCGGCCATGGCGGCGACGGCGGAGGGGTTGATCTGCTCGCCGGGCACGGAGCCGGCGGAGCGGACCTCGACGCGGTCCCCGGCGAAGTGGCGCAGGAACCCGGCTGCCATCTGGGAGCGGCCCGCGTTGTGGATGCACACGAACAGGACGGAGGCGGCAGGAGCGGAGGGCATCTGTTCTTCCTTGGGGTGAGATCGACTGCGATGGAGAAGTGCGGGGCGGCGCTCAGGGGGCGAGGAGCTCGGTGATGTGGGCGTCGCGTATATCGCGGACGACGGTGATCGGCGCTTGGTCGGGACCGGCGACGGGCCAGTCGAGGTAGCGGCGGCCGGGCACGACGGGCAGGCGTCGCCGCAGCTCAGCGTGATCACGATGTCGGCGGCCTGGACGACCTCCGTTCAAAGGACCCGGCGAGGTCAGCACTGGCTGGTGTCAGCACCGGCTGATGTGACAGTATCAGCCCATGATGACGTCAGTCGACACTGATCTGATCCGGGTTCTGGCCGACCCGCTCAGGCTCCGGATCGTGACCCTGCTCGCCCGCGAGACGCTCTGCACCACCCACCTCGTAGAGGAGACGGGCGCCAAGCAGACGAACCTCTCCAACCACATGAAGGTGCTCCGGGAGGCGGGGGTCGTGGATACGGAGCCGTGCGGCAGGTACATCTACTACCGCCTGCGCCCGGAAGTCATCGAAGCCCTCGCCGGTCAGTTCGCCGACCTCGCCCAGACCGCGCGGGCCACCGCGGAAGCGAACCTCAAGCGGTCCTGTCCATAGCCTTCCGCGTTTTACCTCACCCGCCCGAGGAGAACCAGCCTTGACCGCCACCCAGCCCGTCGGCACCCCGATACCTGCCGACGCGCCCCGGCCCGCACCCGGTGCGGCCCCGCCCCGCACCCCACTGATCGCCCGTGCCGCCGCCGAACTGGTCGGCACCGCGGCTCTCGTCGCGATCGTCGTCGGCTCAGGGATCCAGGCCGCCGAGCTCACCCAGGACGTGGCCCTGCAACTGCTGGCCAACTCCACCGCCACCGTCTTCGGGCTCGGCGTCCTCATCGCACTCCTCGGCCCGGTGTCCGGCGCACACTTCAACCCGGCCGTGACGCTGGCCGAATGGTGGACCGCCCGCCGCGGTGGCGCCGGCGTCACCGCCCGCGAACTCGCCGTCTACGTACCTTCGCAGATCACCGGTGCGATCGCGGGCGCGATCCTGGCGGACGCGATGTTCGGCGAGCCGCTGGTCAAGTGGTCCACGCACGATCGCTCCGCCGGGAACCTCCTCCTCGGCGAGCTCGTGGCCACCGCCGGCCTGATCCTGCTGATCTTCGGCCTGGCCCGTACCGACCGCCTGCGCTTCGCACCTGCGGCCGTGGCCTCCTACATCGGCGCCGCGTACTGGTTCACCTCCTCCACCTCCTTCGCCAACCCGGCGGTCACGATCGGTCGGGCCTTCACGGACACATTCGCGGGAATCGCCCCGGCCTCGGTCCCGGCGTTCGTCGGTGTGCAGTTGGTGGGCGCGGTGGTGGGCCTGGCGCTGGTGGCCATCATCTTCATGCGCGGCAAGACGGACGGCGGCACGCCTTCGGCATGACGCAGGGCACGGATGTGGTGGTGATAGGCGGCGGCCAGGCCAGGCCGAGCTCGGCGCCGGATGACACCTGCGGCGCCTGGGCATCGAGCTCGTCCGCCGCCGCCGCGCCCTGAACGAAGGCCGCCGCACCGACAGCGGCGGTGTCGACTCCCTCCGCGCCATCGTCGCGATCCCGCCCGTACGCGCCGCCCGCGATGCCGGACAGCTCACCGCCAGGCCGACGTTCAGCCGCCTGGCCACTCACCGGTGTCGAACGGGCCGACGGGCCGGCACCCGGACGGTCGACGAGCCGCGCCTGCACCTGACCGGCCATGCCGACTGGACCGGCCCGGCCTCCGGCACCCTCACCGGCATCGGCCGCCCAGCGAGAGAAACCGTCCGGGCCGAGGTGCCCACCGAACTCGTCGTCGCCACCCACGGCACCACCCCGAACGCACCGTGGTCGAGTGCGCGAAGCCCGTGGGCCCGGAGCAGATCATCGCCGCCGTCACCGAAGCGGGATACAAGGGCCGGCACCTCTGCTGAGCCTTCCAAGACCCAGCCGGACAGCCCCTGGTACCGACATCGACACCGACACGGACCGCAGGGTGAAGCCGGCGCGGTCCGACCGCTCTCACTCCACGTTCGGGCTGCGACGCTCCAGCAGTACGACGTCGCGCCAGATGCCGTGATGGCGGCCGACGCGCTCGCGGGTGCCGATGATCCGGAAGCCGGCCCGCTGGTGGAGGGCCAGGCTCGCGCGGTTCTCGGGGAAGATGCCGGACTGGATCGTCCAGATGCCCGCGGCTTCCGTCGAGCCGATCAGCGCGGCGAGAAGGCGCATGGCGATGCCTTGTCCGCGGGCGGCGGGGTGGACGTAGACGGAGTGCTCGACCACGCCCGCGTACGCGCACCGGTCCGAGACCGTGCTCGCCGCGACCCAGCCCAGCACCTTGCCGTCCTTGCCGACGGCGGCGAAGCGGTGCTCCGGCAGCTTGCCCGCCGCGAACACCTCCCACGCCGGGGCGGCGGTCTCGAAGGTGGCGTTGCCCTCGTCGATCCCCGCCCGGTAGATCGCCAGGACCTCATCCGCGTGCGCTTCGGTCAGCGGCGCGATGGTGATGCTCATGCGGAAGCCGCGCGGGTCAGGAGCTGTCCCATGGCGGCGAGCACCGCGGGCTCGACCCGGTAGTACACCCAGGTGCCGCGCCGCTCGGAGGACAGCAGACCCGCCTCCCGCAGCTTCTTCAGGTGATGGGAGACCGTCGGCTGGGAGACCCCCACGTCGGAGATGTCGCACACGCACGCCTCGCCGCCCTCGTGCGAGGCGACCAGCGAGAACAGGCGCAGGCGCACCGGGTCGCCCAGGGCCCTGAACATGACGGCGGTCCGCTCGGCCTCCTCGGCCGTCAGCGGGCGCTCCGACAGGGGCGGGCAGCACGCCGCCACTGCTTCCGGCTCCAGCAGCGGCAACACCTTCGTGGTCATGCGCCCATCATCCGATGGATTTCGACAGATGTCTATGTTGACGAACATCGATACAGGGCTCACCCTGGAGGCGACAAGACATCGACAGACGTCGAATCAACTGGAGAGCCCGCTGTGAACGCATCCACCGAAGCCCTGCCCGTCGTCGTGATCGGCGCCGGCCCCATCGGACTCGCCGCGGCCGCCCGCCTCGTCGAGCGGGACCTCGAGCCCCTCGTCCTGGAAGCCGGACCGGCCGCAGCGTCCGCCGTGCGCGACTGGTCGCACGTACGCCTCTTCTCCACCTGGTCCGAGGTCACCGACCCGGCCGCCGAGAAGCTCCTCGCCCCCACCGGCTGGGTCAAGCCCGACGGCGCCACCTGTCCTTCCGGCGGCGACTGGACCGAGCTCTACCTCCAGCCCCTGGCCGACGTACTCGGCGACCGCGTCCGCTACGACGCGACCGTCACCGGCGTCTCCCGGGCCGGCCGCGGCCGCATCGTCGACGCCGACCGCGAGAGCCGGCCCTTCGTCATCCACCTCACCGGACCCGGCGGCGAGGAGCGGATCTTCGCCCGCGCGGTCATCGACGCCTCCGGCACCTGGTCCACCCCCGGCCCGGCCGGGGGCAGCGGGCTCGCCGCCCTCGGCGAGAGGGCCGCCGCCGACCGGATCTCGTACCGGGTCCCGGACCTGAAGGACCCCGCCGTCCGCGCCCGGTACGCGGGCAAGCGGATCGCGGTCATCGGCTCGGGCGCCTCCGCCTTCACCGCCCTCGCCTACCTGGCGGATCTCGCCAAGTCCGCGGACGGCAAGGGCACGCACGCCACGTGGGTCCTGCGCCGCGGGATCTCCGGCTCCACCTTCGGCGGCGGCGAGGCCGACCAGCTCCCCGCCCGCGGCGCCCTCGGTCTCGCCGCCAAGGCGGCGGTCGACGGCGGGTACGCGGACGCGGTCACCGGCTTCCGCACCGATGCCTTCGAACGCGACGGTGAAGGCCGCGTGGCCCTCGCGGGTGAGGACGGCAGGCGCCTGGACCCGGTCGACGAGGTCATCGTCCTCACCGGCTTCCGCCCCGACCTCGGCTTCCTGGACGAGCTCCGGCTCGGTCTCGACGAACGCCTGCAGGCCCCTATCGCGCTCGCCCCGCTGATCGACCCCAACCAGCACTCCTGCGGCAGCGTCCACCCCCACGGCGCGGACGAGCTCTCCCACCCGGAGAAGGACGTCTACCTCGCCGGCATGAAGTCCTACGGCCGCGCCCCCACCTTCCTCGCCATGACCGGCTACGAGCAGGTCCGCTCCATCGCCGCCCACCTCGCAGGCGACCAGGAAGCAGCCGCGCGCGTCGAACTCACCCTCCCCGAAACCGGCGTGTGCGGCGGCGCGGGCCTCTTCGACGAGCCGGAAGCCGCCGAGCAGGGCGGTGGCGGCTGCTGCGCCGCCCCGGCGGCACCTCACCCCGCCGCGGGCTCGGACACGGCGCCTTCGTCGGGGCGCAGCCGCACCTCCGTCGCGGCCGGCGCGCCAGCCGCCGGAAGGGCGTAGAAGTCCGGATGCAGGGGGCGGTACGCGGTCTCGTTGGGGAGCCGGTACTCCCAGGCCAGGGCGCGTGTGGCCACGCCCGTGATCGGGTGGTCCCGGTAGTACCGGACCCAATCCGTCCACAGCCAGGTCCGCGATCCGTCCGCCGGCGCTCCCAGCCGCTGCCGCTCCTCCGTCAGGGTCTTGCCGACGTTCTGCGCGTAGCGCTGGACCAATGTCACGCTGTCGGCCCGCATCGGCGTCTTGTACCCGGCCGGGGAGCGGAACGGGGCCGTCGTGCGGGTGACGTGGTCACCGTCGGCCCAGTCGACGGTGACCTGTCCGGTGTCGTGCAGGGTGACGACCGCGTCGACCGAGGCGTTCCACCACAGCACTCCCTGCCCGAACCAGCCGACCGTCAGGGTCCCGTCGCGCTCCAGCCCGTGCCGTGGCACGGTGCGCTCGGCGAGCTCGTAGGCAGGGACTCCGAGCCGGGCGGCGGCCTTCTTCACGGACTTCGCCAGGACCTTCTGCGGGTGCAGGGCGCGGGTGACGTCGTAGTGCAGGGCCCACAGTTCCTCCATCGCCTCCGGACCGGGCAGGTCGCCGAGCGCCGCGAAGGCCGCGCCCGCGATGTCGTGGTCCACCCGGTGGTAGGTGTCCATGGCCTGGGCGTTCTTACGGGCGACCGTGGCGAGGTCGGCGCTCAGCCCCTCGCCGTCCCGGCGGAGCCAGCCCGCGGCGAGGAGGAAGCCGATCGCGAGACTGCGCGCCCGCGAGGCGGGCTTCGCCATCCCGAGTTCGCGGATCACGTGCCCGGGGTCGTCCATGTCGTGGAACGACCCGCCCCGGGCCAACTCCCGCACTGCGTACCGGACGAGCTCGGCGGCGCCGTCCGCCTTGAGCAGCGCCTTCGCCCGGCGCTTCCAGGCGGCGTCGACCTTGTACCGCCAGTTCCAGAACCCGTCGGAGGTCCCCAGGTGCACGACCAGCTCACCCAACTCGGGCGACAGGCCGGTCAACCGCTCGCGCGTACGGGTGCTCCAGCCGTTGCCGGGATCAATCAGGTCCGTCACGAGATCGCTCATGTGGTGATCCTGCCGACCCACACTGACAACCCACGCTCGCCCGCGGGCGCTCGCGCGCGTGACGGTGTGGGGTGAACCGCGCGGTCGGTCCCGGTGCCGTATGGCGCTCAGTGGTTTCGGGGGTCCGGTGCCGGTGCGGTGAACCGGACCTTGGTGAGCCGTTCGGAGAGGTCCCACAGCCGGGCGGCCCGCGCGTCGTCCTGGGCGTACGGGCTGCGCTGGGCGGGGCCGGGGTGTCCGCGCAGTTCGCCGCGGCCGTCGGGGCCGGTGTAGCTGTTGCCCGGCAGGGGCTGGGTGACGGCGTAGAGCGTGGGCAGGGCGCCCATGGCGTCGGACTGGGCCAGCAGGCGGTTGGTGACGGCCAGCATCAGGCGCTGGGCTGTGCCGGCGGAGCGCCCCTGGAGGTTCGTCGCGGCGTAGCCGGGGTGGACGGCGTGCGCCGTGACCGGTGAACCGGCCCCGGTCAGGCGTCGCTGGAGCTCACGGGTGAAGAGCAGATTGGCCAGCTTCGACTGCTGGTAGGCGCGCCAGGGGCTGTACTCGCGCTCGGAGTTGATGTCGTCGAAGTCGATGTCCACGCCCGGTCTGCGGTGGGCGTTCGAGGCGACGGTGACGACGCGGTCGGTGAGGTGCGGGAGCAGCAGGTTCGTCAGGGCGAAGGGCCCGAGGTGGTTGGTGCCGAACTGCATCTCGAAGCCGTCGGCCGTACGGGCCTCGGGGATCGCCATGACGCCCGCGTTGTTGACGAGGACGTCGAGGGGGCGGTCCCAGTCGGCGGCGAAGGCCCGGACGGAAGACAGATCGGCCAGGTCGAGGGGACGGACCTCGGTGCTGCCGGTCAGGGTGTCCGCGAGGCGTTCGCCGCGGGCCGTGTCGCGGACGGCGAGGACCACGTGTGCCCCGGCCCGCGCCAGTTCCCTGGCGGTGACGGCGCCGAGGCCGCTGGTGGCCCCGGTGACCACGACGGTCCGGCCTGCCAGGGAGGGGAGATCGGCGGCGGTCCAGTGGGTGCTGTTGGGTGCGCTCATGAATCCAGGCTGACACCGTTCATCCGATGTTGTCAATGGACACATAGTTTCCAGTGGAAACATTCAGGTACCATGTATCCATGCAGGAGCGCGGCTATCACCACGGCAATCTCAGGACGGCACTCCTCGAGGAGGCGGAGCGCTCGATCGTGGAGAACGGCGCCGCCGCCCTGTCCTTGCGCGAGCTCTCCCGGGGGCTCGGAGTCAGCCACACGGCGCCACGGCGGCACTTCCCCGACCGGGCGGCCCTGCTGGACGCCCTGGCCCGGCGCGGGTTCGACACCCTCGCGCTGCGCCTGACCGAGGCGATCTCCGCGGCAGGCCCCTCGTTCGAGACCCGGCTCCGGGCGATCGCCCACACCTACGTCACCTACGCGCAGGGGCGGATGCCGCTCGTGGAGTTGATGTACGCGAGCAAGCACGGGTCGGAGACGCTGGCGGCGCCGGCTGCCGCTCGCGCCGCGTACGCGGTCCCCTACGCGGTGATCGAGGAAGCCCACCGCACGGGCGAGCTGGACGGCGGACTGGGCTCGCAGGAGGCGGCCCGCCTCGTCTTCGCGACGGTCCACGGACTCGCCGTTCTCCTCAGCACGGGCATGATCCCCTCCAGCGATGCCTCGAAGACCGTGGACACGTCGATCGACGGCCTCCTGCGGGGCCTCGGCTCACACTCCGCACGCGAAGGCTGACCAGGCACCACCGAGCCCGGCTCCCGTGGCCGGACTGCCACCGGCGCCATGCTCGATGAAGTAGGCCACGGCACGGCCTGCGACGTCGAAGGCGACGGTGTCCCGGTCGGCGTAGCTGCCGACCTGCCCGTCGGACAGCAGATAGCCACCGGAGGAGCCTTCGCCACGTGGATCGACAAGATGCTCACGGGTGTCGCCTTCGCCGTCCAGCAACACGACCATCGCGCGTCCGCCGTTGGTGACCACGGCCAGGAACCGGGCCAGGTGCTCCTGCCTCGATCGGGTGTCTCCGATCAGCCAGGGCCGGACGCGGGCGAGGACAACGCCGGGACAGCGTCTGAAGAGGTCCCCATTCTCACGTCCACGGTTGCTGTCGAGGGCCTCCTCCCGCCGAGGCATCATCCCGAAGTCTGACTCACGGCTCCCCCGCGCGGACGCCGGTACCACCTCAGCGATGACGACCGACTGCCGAGGACCGGACAGGCTGATGCCATGACAGCGCCAAACGAACTCGGTCCGACCACGACTGCGCACGGCACCGAACGGCCGGTGCCGCCGTGGGCTTCCGTCGTCGCTCATGCGATCCCTTTGCTGCTCCTGCCCCAGTGCCTGTGGCGGTTGCCTTTCGCCTTCGGCTTCGAGATGGGGCTGGACGCGGACGGGGCGATGCCGTCGTCGTTGTGGGTGTCCGTCCCCTACGTCTTCGGGCTCAGCCTGATCACAGAGGGGCTGGCGTTACTCTCCCTCGGATTGGTGCGCGGATGGGGCGAGGTCGCCCCCGCATGGCTTCCGTTCATCGGCGGGAAGCGGATCAACGCCTTTGCGGCGATCATCCCAGCCACCCTCGGCGGCCTCGGCGCGACCGCGTTCTGGGCGCCCGTGTTGCTGAGCTGGCTCGGTGTGGGTCACGCCGCCGGGTTCACCAGTGGCGGCTGGCAGACACTGGCCCACCTCTGCATCGCCCCCGGGATGCTATGGGGTCCGCTCGTACTGGTCCTGACCTACGCCTACTACGCGCGCCGCTGCCGTCCCGCCAAGCACCATGGGCACACGGGCGGTTCCCAGGCTGCCTGAATGCACATCCCGAGCTCGCCGGGCCCCGTCGGTGAGCCGTGGCTCCCGACACAGGGAGCGCCTCGCCGTAAACGCCGCGGCACGGCCGATCACCGCCCCGCCCCGTGATGGTCCCGGTGACCGAGGTGCTCTCCCGCTTCGAGGGCGGCCAGGACCCGGTCGGGGGTCAGGGGCAGTTCCCGTAGCCTCCGGCCGGTGGCGTGGCACACGGCGTTGCCGATCGCCGCGGCCGTGCCGACGATGCCGATCTCCCCGATGCCCTTGCTGCCCATCGGGTTGAGGTGCTTGTCGTGCTCGTCGATCCAGTGGGCCTCGATGGCGGGGACGTCGGCGTTGGCCGGCACGTGGTAGGCGGCCAGGTCCCGTTCGGCGAAGTCGCCGAACGCCGGGTCGAGCCCGCTGTGCTCGGTGAGCGCCATGCCCAGCCCCATCACCATTCCCCCGATGAACTGGGAGCGGGCGGTGCGCGGGTTGAGGATGCGGCCGGCCGCGTAGACGCCGAGCAGCCTGCGGACGCGCACCTCACCCGTGACGGTGTCGGTCTGGACCTCGGCGAAGTGTGCCCCGAACGCGTGGCGCGCGTACGGGGACTTCTGCTTCGCGGACTGGGTGGTGTCGGCGGACGCGGAGAGCCCTGCGGCGGGCAGGGGGCCTTGGTGCCGGGCCAGCCGGTCGGTCAGCGCGGTGCACGCATCGTGCACCGCCCAGCCCCAGGACGCCGTTCCCGTGGAGCCGCCGGCGACGGGACCGGGCGGCAGCGCGCTGTTGCCGATGGCCAGCGAGACGGCGTCGAGCGGGACGTGCAGGGCGTCGGCGGCGATCTGGGCCAGGACCGTACGGGCGCCGGTACCGATGTCGGTGGCGTTGACCTCGACCAGGTAGCTCCCGTCGGGGCGGGCGTGGGCCCGGGCGCCCGAGGGGGCGATGTACACGGGGTAGGTGGCGGCGGCCACACCGGTGCCGATGAGGAGCGGCCCCTCGCGGCGGGGCGGCCGGCGCCCGGCCCAGCCGAACCGGCGTGCGCCGTCGCGCAGGCACTCCACGAGGTGGCGCGTGCTGAACGGGCGTCCGCTGTCGGGCTCGGTGGCCGCGTCGTTGCGCACGCGCAGCTCGACGGGGTCCATGCCGAGGGCGTCGGCCAGCTCGTCCATGGCCGACTCCAGGGCGTACATGCCGGGGGTTTCGCCGGGGGCACGCATCCAGGAGGGCGTGGGCACATCGAGCGCGGTGACGCGGTGGGTGGTGCGGCTGTCCTGGACGGCGTACATCACCCGGGCCGGCACGGCGGCCTGTTCGACGAACTCGCGGACCTGCGAGGTGTGCGTGGTGACCTCGTGGACGAGGGCGGTGAGGGTGCCGTCGGGGCGGGCGCCGAGCCGGAGGTGGTGCAGGGTGGGTGCGCGGTGCCCGACGGTGGCGGCCATGTGCTGTCGGGGCAGGGACAGCGTGACCGGGCGTCCGCAGTGCCGGGTGGCCATCACGGCGAGGACGACGTGCGGGCGCGGTGTGCCCTTGGAGCCGAATCCGCCGCCGACGTGCTCGGCCAGGACGGTGATCCGGTCCTCCGGCAGCCGGAACAGGCCGGCCAGGACATTGCGCACCACCGTGGTGCCCTGGCAGGAGTCGTACACGGTGAGGTGGCCGCGTTCGGCGTCCCAGTCCGCGGTGGCGGCGTGCGGCTCCATGGCGTGGTTGTGCAACGGCGGAACCGAGTAGCGGACGTCCACGCGTACGGGCGCGTCGGCGAACGCCGCGTCGGGGTCGCCCTGTTCGCGGTGCGCAGGGTAGCCGCCGTTGACCAGCTCGGGGGTGTACAGGCCTGGATGCCCTTCGTGCAGGGTGACGTCGTGCGGCTCGCTCTCGTACCTGACGCGCACGGCGTCGGCGGCGGCCCGCGCCCCCTCCAGGGTGTCGGCGATGGCCAGTGCGACGTACCAGCCGCGGTGCGGCACCCGCGTGTCCTGCAGGAGTTGCAGGGTCGGGTCGTCGGAGGGGCCCAGGCGGGGAGCGTCGTAGGGGGTGAGGACGCCCAGTACGCCGGGCAGGGCCAGGGCGCCGGCGGTGTCGACGGCGGTGATCCGGCCGCGGGCGACGGTCGCGGGCACCGGCCAGGCGTAGGCCCGCAGGGGCAGGTGCTGTTCGGCGGCGTAGCGGGCGGCGCCGGTCACCTTCTCCCTGCCTTCGCGCCGCGGGGCGGAGGCGCCGAGCGCGGTGGGGGCGGAGGCGGTGGGGGCGAGGGTGGCGGAGGTCGGGCTCATCGTGGTCCTGTTCCTGGTCGGCGCGTCGGTGGCGCCGCTACGGCGCGGCAGGGGAACGGGGGTGCGTCCCGGCCAGCTCGGCGATGGCGTCGCAGGCGAGGTTGCGGGCGAGCGGGATCTTGTACGCGTTGTCGCGCAAGGGCCTCGCCTGCGCGAGTTCGGCGTCGACGGCCGCGCGCACGGTGTCGGGGCGCGGTACGGCGCCGGTCAGCCGACCCTCGGCGGTGGTCGCGCGCCAGGGCCGGTGGGCGAGGCCGCCGAAGGCGAGGGCGATCCGGCGCACCCGGCCGTCGTCGAGGTCGAGGTCGAGGACGACGGCGACCGAAGCGAGGCCGAAGGCGTACGAGGCGCGTTCGCGGGCCTTGCGGTAGAGGGAGAGTGCGCCCGGCGCGGCGGCGGGCAGGATCACCGCCGTGATGATCTCCCCGGGGCGGATGACGGTGTCCTGCTCGGGCCGGTCCGCGGGTAGCCGGTGGAACTCGGCGGCCGCGACGGTACGGGTGGTGCCCGCCGCGCCGTACAGCTCGACTCCGGCGTCCAGCGCGGCGAGGGCCACGGCCATGTCCGAGGGGTGGGTGGCGATGCAGTGCTCGGAGTGTCCGAGTACCGCGTGGTCGCGGTGGAGGCCGTCGCGGGCCCCGCAGCCGCTGCCGGGTTCGCGTTTGTTGCAGGGTTTGGAGAGGTCCTGGAAATAGCCGCAGCGGGTGCGCTGGAGCAGGTTGCCGCCGGTGGTGGCCACGTTGCGCAGCTGGCCGGAGGCACCGGAGAGCAGCGCCCGGCTGAGGAGCGGGTAGCGGGTGCGCACCAGGGGGTCGGCCGCGAGGTCGCTGTTGCGGACCGTGGCGCCGACGCGCAGGCCGCCGTCGGGGAGTGCGCGGATCTCGTCGAGCGGCAGGCGGGAGACGTCGATGAGGGCGCCGGGGGTCTCGACGCCGAGTTTCATCAGGTCCACGAGGTTGGTGCCGCCTGCGAGGTAGCGGGAGCCGGGGTGGGCGGCGTAGGCGTCGGCCGCCGACTGGAGGCTGGTGGCGCGCACGTAGGAGAAGGGCTTCACGCGGTCACCTCCGCGCCGGTCGCGGTGGCCGCGGCGTCGGCTCCCGCGTCGGCGACGGCTCGGACGATCGCGGGGTAGGCGCCGCAGCGGCAGAGGTTCCCGCTCAGCCGTTCCCTGATCTCCTCGGTGGTCAGCACGGCGGGGCCGGGTGCGGCCGGAGCCGCAGCGGCGGTGACCTGCGAGGGGTGGCCGGCGGCGGCTTCGCGGAGCGCGCCGACCGCGGAGCAGAGCTGGCCTGGGGTGCAGTAGCCGCACTGGAAGGCGTCGTACTCCATGAAGGCTCGCTGGAGCGGGTGCAGGGCGCCGTCGGGGCCCGCCAGGCCCTCGACGGTGGTGACGTCGCAGCCGTCGAGGGCCACGGCGAGGAGCAGGCAGCTGTTGGCGCGCCGGCCGTCCACCAGGACGGTGCAGGCACCGCACTGCCCGTGGTCGCAGCCCTTCTTGGCGCCGGTCAGGTCCAGGTGCTCGCGCAGGGTGTCGAGCAGCGTGACCCGGTGGTCCAGGTCGAGGTCGTGGTGGACGCCGTTGACGCGGAGGGTCACGTGGGAGCGGGTGGCCCCGGCGAGCGCGTCGTCCGGCGTGAGCGGCGCCGCTCCGGGGCTGCCGTCGGGAGCGGGTCGGCGGGCGGGCGGGTCGGTTGCGTGGGCCACGACGAGCTCCCTTGACGTCCGTTCGGGGAGGGAATATCCCTTCGGCTGCCCAGCCTGGCCCCTCGCACGCCCGAGCGCGCCGCACGCCCCCGTTGGCCTCCCCCGTACGGCCCACCGCTCGGGTGGGGGTCTTCGTGCGGGCCCGCGCCGTGCCGGTGGGCACCCGGCGGTCGACTCCGGAGTCCGGGCCGGTCACCACTGCCGGTGGTCCGTCGCCCTTCTCACCGTCGTCGCCGGTGTCGGTCCGCGCGAAGCGCCCGCACGCTTTCGATGTTCGTGTCGACCGCGTCCGGGACGACCATGCCCGCCTCGACGCCGGAGCGCAGGTGGCGCGGTACGTCCCGGGTGAGGCGTTCGCCGGGCAGCGCCGCCGGGATGCCCGGAGGGTAGGGGCAGCATCTCTGCGGCGATCCGCCCGTCCGCCTTCTCCCGGGGCACCTGCTCCGTCACGCCGAAGAATGCATCGCGCGGCAGGACCGCCTGTTCCAGCCTCAGCCGGGACGGCGGCGGGACGTGAACGGACCGGCCGTGCGCAGTTCGCCGGCGTGGGCGGTCGGGGCGGCCAGGTCGGTCAGGGCCGCCGGCAGGGTCTCGGCCGTGCACCCGCATGCCGTCGATGCGGGAGATGCGGGAGATGCGGGCACGGACCTGGTCCGCCAGGGCGAGCGCGCCGTCGTAGAGGACCCTTCCCTCTTCGACCATCTGCCGGCGCCGGCCGTCCAGGGCCGCGTAGATGAGGACCGAGGGGCTGGTGGCACCGAGCAGGTCCTCCCGGCTCTTGAGCACCTCGGGTTTGACCAGGTCGCCCTGGAGGTGAAGGACCGAGCTCTGTTCCAGGCCGGGCCCCGTTTTGTGCACGGAGGTGACACACGCGTCCGTGCCGGCGTCCATGGCCCCGGTCGGCAGGTCGGCAGGTTGGGGTGGAAGGGCAGGTGGGCGCCCCATGCCTCGACGACGATCAGGGGACGGCCCGCTCGTGGCAGATCGCTGCGATGGCTGCGAGGTCGGAGCAGGTGTCGTACGGGGTGGGCGTGGTCACCAGCGCTCCGCGAGCGTCGGGATGCTCGGCGAAGGCCGCCTCGGCCATCAGTGCCTGTGCCGCCTTCACCAGGGCGTGGGAGGACCTCCGGTCGTCCAGCCCTCTGGGCGCCGGCACGTCGGAGCGGAACACCGCTTCACCGAGCACGGCGCGTACGCAGGGGTCAGGACCGCGGCCCTGCTTTGGGCCCGGAGGTGTGAACGGTGTCTGCCCACCGGCGTGGTAGGCGGCCAGTGCCTCGAGTACCGGTGCCTTCGACTGGTTCATGGTCCTCGCCTGGCCGGCGGCAGTCAGCGGAAACAGGCCGCCGGAACGCACGACGGGCTCGTGTGGGTCAGGGCCGCACCGGGCGTGTGGTGGGCCTCGCACTGAAAGCCGAGGCCCGAAAAGGGAGGCGCCGAGCACCGTCGTCGTCCCACGGCAGGTCTGGACGCCGCTGATCCCGGCGACCATGCCTGCCGTGGCGGGGTTCGGCGAGCAGTCATCCCCGGGCCGAGCGGCCCAGTCGGCAGGGACGGCTCCTGTCTGCGTCCTCGCAGGCAGCCTTGAAGGTCTTCATCGGCGACGTCCGCGGCCGCGGCGCACCAGCGCGAGCGCGATGATCACAGCGCCGGTGATCAGGAGCGGAGTGCGGTTCCCGCGTGCGACCGTCGCGGCCTTGCCGGCCTTCTCCAGCAGCGGGTCGGGAGCCTTGCCCGCCGCGTACCGGCCGACGCGGGTCGCGCTGTCCCACACCTGCGCCGCGGCGTGGGCGGTCTTGTCCAGGACGGGGTCGGGGGTCTTGTCCCGCACCAGTTGGGCGGCCTGTCCCGCCTTCTCGCGGATCTGGTCGGCGATCAGGAACGCCTTTTCGGTGGTTTGCTGCTTCATGACGGCGGTCTTCTCCTTGGTTCGGGCCTTGATGTCGGCCTCGGCGGCCAGGGGTTCGTTCACCGGTGCACTGTCTCCTTGACCTCGGCCAGGTCTGCCTTCACCCTGTCCAGGGTCCGTCGGGAATGGGGACGCCGGCCTTTGTGATCCGCTGCTTCCCGGCAAACGCGGTCACCGCGGCCATTGCCGCGATCACGCCGGTGATGGCGAGTGCTGCCGTCCATACCGGCAGGACCAGGGCGAGGGCGGCAACGCACGTGGCCATCAGGGCCTCGGCGGCGAAGAGACCGAGGACGCCCGCCGCGGCGAAGAGAGCGAAGGGACCGTCGCCCGTCCCGTGGCGCGTGCCCTTCTCCGTCGTCTCCGCGTGGGCCGACTGCACCTCCGCACGGACCGGCTTCGCGATCCGCTGAGAAGTACCCGCGACCAAGGCGCTCGCCGAGCCCACCCCCACCTGGCTCTGCCGCTCCATGGTGATCACGGCCGAGGGTCCTGGCCGGGCTGGTACGGGACTGCGTAGCGAGCCGCCATCGCGGATCCTCCTCGTTGAGCTGTGCATGCCGTGGTCACGGCGCGCTTACCCCGCCATCGCCGCAGCACCCGCCCCCACGGACATGAGCTGTGCACGGACCGGCACGGGCCAGACCGACAACGGCATCTCGACGCCGTCAAGCGCGACCGGACGACGTCAGCGGCGAGACGCTCCGAGGGTCTGGTCGACCGGGACGTGATCAACGAGAACTGCTGACCGACGCCCAGCGGACACGCAACCGGCCTCCCGGGTCGGCGGTGGCGCGCTCACCGGCAGGTGATCGACGCGATCGCCTGCGAGTACCCCGCCAGGCACTCCGTGGCTGGTCCGGTCCGAGCACGTCGGGTCGTCGGGGGCGGCCCACAACCGGCTGCGGATTCCGGCGGCCGACGGCATCTGGGAGAGGAGGAGTCCCCCTCCCCGTACACGCCACCCGAGCCCGCCCCCGGGCAACGGACCCGGCGGCGGCAGCCCGGCACGCACCCTCGTCGCCCAGCCACGCGATAGGGCAACCGCCGCAGCGCACGGCCGCGAGGGCCTGTTGCAAGAGCGGATCGTCTGTCAGACCTGCCTGGGATGCTCCGAGCATGGAGATGACAGTGCAGCTGACGATCGACTGCTCCGATCCGCAGAGAATGGTGACTTTCTGGGCCGAAGCCCTGGGCTACGTGCCTGAGCCTCCGCCGGCCGGGCACCCCACGTGGCGTGCTTACTGGGCGGCGGTGGGAGTGCCCGAGGCGGAGTTGCCGACCGGTGCCGGGGATGTTCCGGAGTCGATCATCGATCCCTCGGGACGTGGACCGAGGGTGTGGTTCCAGCAGGTCCCGGAGCCGAAGGCCGCCAAGAACCGGTGGCACTTCGACCTGAAGGTCGGTGGGGGCCGTGACGTCCCGCTGGATGTCCGCACACAGCGGGTCAAGGTTACGGTCGAACGGCTGCTCAGAGCTGGTGCCACCGTGCTGCGGATCAAGGATGAGCCGGACACGGGGTTCTACGCCGCCGCCATGCAGGACCCCGAGGGCAACGAATTCGACATCGTCTGAGGGCCGTTGCGTCACCGCTGGTCACAGCCACTCGTTCACGGCTGCGCCCAGGAGAGTACGCCTCGTCGTACCCCCTCACGCGATCGGGCCGCACGCATGGTCGGCCCGGCCCGATCCGGGGCACGCGAACCTTCTCCTCCGGCTCGAAGCGCGGGGCGGGGACCACGTGAACTGCGGCGCGTACGAAAGGGCCCCGACCTGTCCCGGGGGGGGGTGGGAACAGGTCGGGGCGGCCCCGGCAGGCCGGGGGGGAGGCCGGCCGGGGCGATCAGGGGTGGGGTGCGGGAAGGGTGGTCGCCTCACGGCGGTGGGCACTGCGAGGCTTCAGCCGAACGATCTTCCCCACAGGCAGTTGGTCGGGCCCGGGGACTTCAGCCCTTCCCGCACCCACACACAGTTGAACGGGCAACGATTCACATTTGTTCCCACGCTCACTTATCGGTTCTCGGAGTACCGACCCGAGAGCGGAGGATCCGGCCGGGTGAGGGGCGGACAGCCTTCGGCGCCCGACCCCCGTTGTCGACCTCAGCGCCGTGCCCACCATAGGTGCCCCGCCATCGTGCGGGGGTTCGCCGCGCCGTGGGCGTGGGTCCTGAACGACCCGGCCCGCGGGTGGGCCGCCTCCGTGCACGCCGCAGGGCGGGTCCTCTCATACGGATGGCCGGATCACGCCGACCGTCCCGGCCTGCGCCGACGCCAGGGCATGGGGGGACCTGCGGTGGGGAACGGATCGTGATCGTCCGTTGCGGCGTGGCCGTACTCGTCGGCAACCGACGCTCAGAACCGCGCGCGCAGGGGGGAACGTCATGGTGTCGCACGTCATGGAGAGCATGGACGGGGGCGATGAATTCATCGCGAGGTCCGCGGCTCTGACCGGCTTCAGTGAGGAGGAGCTGCGAGCCACGGGAATGTCGGAGGAATACCGGGCCGTCGTACGGGAACAGGTCGGGGCCGATCGCTACAAGCTCTTCCTCGAAGAGGAACTCCCCGATCAGGCCGATGGGAGTCGTGGGCCGGAAGAGGGCCGAGGAGAGCTCGCCGAAGCCGTCATTCTCCTCTGGTACACGGGGAGTTGGCCAGGATTCGTCGGCACGACACCCTTCACCGTGTCCGCCCGCGCCTACGCAGCGGGGCTCGTCTGGCGCGCCTTCGGCGGGAAGCCGCCGGGCGCGGGGCCCAGCGGCTTCGGCAGCTGGGCCGAGGCTCCCGCTGACGTCGCCGCAGGGGCAGGAGTCGCGCAGTGAGCCCGGGTCGCCCGCAGGATCGCGAGTACGACGTGATCGTCGTCGGCGGCGGCTTCGCAGGGACACTGATGGCGCACCGGCTCGGTGAGCGCGGTCGGCGCGTGCTGGTACTGGAGGCGGGGGTACGGGCGGTCAACGCCGAGCACGGCCATAGGCGCGCGGTGGACACCTACCTCGCCGCCTCGGCCAAAGTACCGGGGTCCCCCTACCCCGCTCATCCGGCCGCGCCCCGGCCCGAGGTCACCGACCTGACCGGCGTGGCCGGCGGGGGGTACCGGTCCGACGGCTATCTGATCCAGCGGGGCGAACTCCCCTACGCCAGCGGGTACGTGCGCGCGAACGGCGGGACCGGCAACGTGTGGACCGGGCTGACCCCGCGGATGCACCCGGAGGACTTCCGTACCGACCTCTTCGGCTACGGCCGCGCCTGGCCGATCGGTTACGCCGATCTGGAGCCGTACTACCGGGCCGCCGAGCGGGAGATCGGCGTCGCGGCCGACGCCGACGAACAGCGCGCCCACGTCGGGCTGCCCCTACCTCACGGCTACGCCTTCCCCATGCGCGCGCTGCCGCCCAGCCACTTGGACCGCCTGATGGCCGGACGGCTGGACGGCCGGCGCGTGAACGACCCGGGCGCCGAGGACCCGGTGGAGCTGCGGGTCGTAGGAACTCCGCATGCCCGCAACGGGGTTCCGAACCCGTCGTACGACGGCGGTGCCGGGTACGTCCCCGTGGGAGCCGAAGGGCGGTCCGACCCGCACAACCGCTGTGTCGGCCATGCCAGTTGCATCCCGGTCTGCCCCTCCCAGGCCAAGTACACACCGCTGAAGACGCAGGCGCGCTGGAGTCCCGCGGTGACGCTCGTGGCCCGGGCGGTCGTGAGCCGGGTGCTCGTGGACGGCACCGGCCGCGCCTCGGGGGTCGAGTACCTCTCGTACCGGGACGGGGACGGGTGCGGGGACGGGGTCACTCGGCACCGCGTTGCCGCGGACGTCGTCGTCCTGGCCGCCCACGCCGTGGAGAACGCCAAGCTGCTGCTGCTCTCGGGGCTCGCGAACCGCAGCGGACAGGTCGGCCGCAACCTGATGGACCACCCCGTGCTGCTCGCCTGGGGACTCATGCCGGAGCAGGTGGGACCGTACCGGGGCCCCGGGTCCACCTCGGGCCTCGAAGGCTTCCGCTTCGGCCGGGCCCGCCGCCGACGGGCGCCGTTCCGCGTCGAGATCGGCAACTGGGGCTGGGTCTGGGCCACCGGAGGCCCGGACGCGGACCTCGCGGCACTTCTGCGGCCTGCCGGCCGGCAAGGGCACGGCCCGCGCGGCGCCGCGCTGCGAGCATCCGTACGGGAACGGATCGGCAGGCAGTTCGCCCTGCAGTTCGAGATGGAGCAGGGTGCGGATCCGGCCAACCGCATCACCCTCGATCCCCGCAACCGCGACGCGCTGGGCCTGCCGCGCCCCGTCGCCACTTACAACCTCTCCGCGCACGTCAGGGACGGCATCGCCGCGGCGAAAGAGGTGTCCGACCAGATCTTCGCGCTGCTGGGCGCGGAGGACCACAGCGACTACGCACCCGGCCCCGGTCAGCCCGGCCATTTCGTCCACCACGGCCGCTCCTACGCCTTCCGCGGGGCGGGGCACGGCGCCGGAACGCACATCATGGGCGACTCACCCACGACCTCGGTCGTCGACGAGTGGCAGCGCTGCTGGGACCACCCGGGTCTCTACGCGATCGGCTGCGGCAGCCTGCCCTCGGTCGCCACTTCCAACCCCACGCTGACGATGGCCGCTCTCGTCCTGCGCAGCGCCGAACGCGTCGAGGGTGAGCTGGCCGCGCGAGACCGTCCCGTTGCCCTGCACCACACCGCACCCGCACCCGCACCCGCCACGACCACGACCACCGGAGACGCCGCGTGAGCCCGATGCCCCTGCCGCCCGTACCGGCCCCGTACCGACTCCCCTTCCACTACGGCGCTCTCCACAACCTCGGCGTGGACTTCCTGGTCGATCCCGCAGCGACCCGGGACGTGCTCGCCAAACACCATCCGGCCCTGAGCGTCGCGGAGTTCGGCGGACGGGCCCTGGTGTCGGTGAACTTCCAGCTGTACTTCGCCCAATACCAGTTCGGCGCGGGGACAACCCAAGAGGTCGAGGTGAACATCGTCGCGTTCCCCGCGGACGCCGCCGACCGCCTGCCCGACCTGTCGTACGAGCAGTACGCCCAGGGCTACGACCAGACCAAACTCCTCGGCATCGCCCGCATCCACGTGCTGTGCGACAACCCGCTCGCCATCGACGCCGGCCGCAAGCTCTACGCCGAGCCCAAGCACCCCGGATGGTTCGAGGCAGCCATGCCGTCCCTCAACGGACCGGCCGGCAACAGCTGGCACGTGACCTGCAAGGCCGCCGGCATCACACCCGAGGGCGACATCGAGCGCCACCCCACCAGCCTCTTCACCCTCACCGCCGACCTCACAGGCCTCACGGGTACCCCCGTGAACAACACCCCCATCACGGGATACGGCACCGACGACACCGGCCGCCCCCTGGCCGGCCCGATGAACGTGTACCAGCCCTACCTCTGGTACGCCCCCTGCGACATCACGGCGGACCGGGCCGGCCTCGCCGTCCTCGATCCCACCGCCGACGTCGGCCGGGACCTGACCCTGCTACTCAACGGCACGGCCCCGACGGGAGCCTGGACCTACCAGTCACCCCCCGTCGCCGCCCACAACCGCCCCTACTACCTGCGGCACTGATCCGGGCATCGAGGGGGACGCAAGCCCTGCTGTGCGGGATGCGTACGGTCGCCGAGGACTGTTTCAGTGATGCCCTGAACGCCTCGAAGCCCCTTGCCCTCCCCACCCCCATGCGTGACATCTGGTGACCGCACGGTCACACACGGCCGGAGGAGGGCGGTCGCGGGCTCGCCGGGGTGGGCCCGAACCGACGCGCGGGCGGCATGTGGGGGGACCATGGACGGGTGCGAAACCTTCCAGGGCGTGACCAGGGGGCCGGGCCGCCCGGGCCCGCCGAGGGCGTCGAGGGGGCCGATCAGCGGGCGCTCGGCGAGGCCCTGGTCCGGGCTTGCGCGGACGCCGGGGCGTCCATCGGCATGCTGTACCTGCCCGACCCCGCCCGGCCCGTCCTGCACCTGGCGATGACCCTCGGCCTGGCCCGTGAGTTCGCGCTGCCCTGGTCCCGGGTCGTCGTGGACGATTCCATCCCGGTGGCCGACGCGGTCCGCGACGGGCGGTTCGTCTGGCTGGGCGGCCAGGAGGAGACCGCCCGGCGCTACCCGCGACTCGGCCTCGTCCTGCCGTACGACTTCGTCCTCGCCGCCGCCCCGCTCGTCCCCGACCCGATGTCCGAGGCGGCGGAGCCCACCGGGGCCGGTCTCGTCCTCCTGTGGCCCGGCTCCCACGCGCCCCACCTGACCGACCGGGAACGCGACGCGGTGGACTCGGTCTGCGGCCGTCTCGCGAACCACCTGCGCAGGGCCGCCGACGCCGGACACCCCGTACATCCGCCGGCGCACCCGGTCATGCTGCGCCCGCTTCCTCCTCCCACACCCGGACCGGTCGAGGCGGCCGCCTCCATGGCCTTCATCCGCCGGCTGCCCGGGGGCAACTGCGCCCTCGATCTGAACGGCACGATCACCTTCATCACCGCCGAGGCGGCCGAGCTGCTGGGCGCACCCGTCTCCCGCCTCCGCGGCGCCCTGCCCTGGGAAGCGCTGCCCTGGATGGACACCCCCGTCATCGAGGACCACTACCGGGCCGCGGCGATCAGCCGGCTGCCGCGCAGCTTCACCGCCGCGCCCCCGAAAGGCCGCCACCTGCGCTTCGACCTCTACCCGGACGACACCGGGATCAGCGTCCGCATCACCCCGGTCGCCGCCGGCGAGCCCGCCGCGCCGTCGGCCCCGCCGACAGCCGTCCCCGCGGAACCCTCACCCAGCCGGGCCACCGCCCTCTATCAGCTCATGCACCTGGCGGCCGCCCTCACGGAGGCCGTCCACGCACGTGACGTCGTCGACCACGCTGCCGACCTGCTCGTCCCCGCGCTCGGCGCCCAGGCCCTGGCCCTTCTGGTGGCCGAGGAGCAGCGCCTGCGCATCGTCGGCTTCCGCGGCTACACGGCCGAGCTCATGGCCCGCTACGACGGCATCCCGCTCGGCATCCACACGGCCAGCACCCATGGCCTGCGCACGGGCGAGCCGCTGTTCTTCGCGGACGCGGGCGCACTCGCGGACGCCTTCCCGGCCGTCGTGATCGGGGACGACATGGCGGCGTGGGCCTTCCTGCCCCTCATCGCGTCAGGCCGGCCCATCGGCACCCTCATCCTGGCCTACGCGCGTCCCCATACGTTCGTCCCCGGTGAACGGGCGATCCTGACCTCCCTCGCCGGACTCATCGCCCAGGCCCTGGACCGCGCCCGCCTCTACGACGCCACCCACCAGCTCGCCCACAGCCTGCAGACCGGCCTGCTGCCGCGCGCCCTGCCGGACGTCCCGCACCTCGAAGTGGCCGCCCGATACCTGCCGGCGGCGCACGGGTTCGACATCGGCGGCGACTTCTACGACCTCATCCGGATCGACGACACCACCGTCGCGGCCGCCGTCGGCGACGTCCAGGGCCACAACGTGAACGCCGCCGCCCTCATGGGCCAGGTCCGCACAGCCGTCCACGCCTCCGCCGGCGAGCGCCCGTCGGAGGTCCTCGCCCGCACCAACCGGCTCCTGACCGACCTCGAACCCGGACTCTTCACCAGCTGCGTGTACGCCCACATCAACCTCTCGACCCGCACCGCCCAGCTGGCCACGGCCGGCCACCCGCCCCCGCTGCTGCGCCACGCCGGCGGCCCGGCAAAGGTGCTCCACCTGCCGCCCGGGCTGCTCCTCGGCATCGACCCGGACGCCTCGTACACGGCCGTCGAGATCCCGTTCGAGCCGGGCAGCCTGCTCACCTTGTACACCGACGGGCTGGTCGAGGTTGCCGGCGAGGACCTGGAGGACGGCATCGCGGCCGTCGCCGCACGCATCACCGCAACCCACGAACGGCACCCGGTGGGCACGCTGGCGGACGACCTCATAGGCCAAGCCCGCGGCGGAGCCCCCCGTACCGACGACATCGCCCTGCTCCTGCTGCGCTTCACCGAGGAGGGGCGTCACGCATGACGGGGCTGCCGTGGAACCGGGTTCACCGTGGCCGGGCGCGCTCCGTCTCGGATCCGGCCGGCCGGGCCGCCTGCGCCGGTCGAGGAGGAGCAGCGCCGGGCGGCGGTTCCCGGCCGGTGGAACCCGACACCGTGTCGGACGCCTTGGCCAGCCGGCCTCCCGAGCTGGACGTGCTGGGGCGTGCACCGGAAGGGGTCCAAGGGACTCGTGCAGCGCCTCTGCGGGTCGTGTGATGCTGGCCTCATGACTGATCAACGCGCGGTCGCCATAGTCCGCTGGCCGGACCAGAGCCCTTCCGCTGAGGGCGGGCTGGCAGGTTTGTTGACGGATTACCACCTGCGGACGGAGGCAGAGAAGGGCGGGGCCGTTGCCGACGTGCACGGGTTGCCTGACCGCTACCGGGCAGAAATCCTGGCCCCGCGGACCGCGTTCGTCGACGATGCCGTGCTGTTGGCCCTGAGCGGGGACACGGTCGTGGGATGCCTGGTGGTGACAGCCCCCGCCGGCGGGCGGTCGGAGGTCAAGAGACTCTGGACCGACCCGGCGTTCCGGAGCCGGGGCATCGCGTCCGGCCTGCTTGGCGCCGCGCTCGCGCATGCCGCGGAAGGCGGCGTGAGTGGTGTGCGGCTGTCGGTGTGGAAATGGCGGACCGGGGCCATCGCCCTGTACGAACGGCTCGGCTTCGTCATCACCGAGTCGTGGGACGAGCGGGATCAGCTGGTCTGCATGGAGCGCGCGGTGTGAGTGGTCGCCCGGAGCATGATGAGCGGCCTTCCCCCCCCTCAGTCGGTTGAGTGACCTGCGGCGTCGAGTGTCCGGTCGAGTTGGTGGAGATGGTCGGCCGCTTCGGATGCGCGGGGGTTGTTCAGCCGGACGAGCGAGTCGTGTGCGGCGGTCAGGGCCGCGTGGGCCTCGTGGTGGCGCGTGAGATGGCGCAGGGCGATGCCGAGGTCGAGGCGGGCCGGTTCGCTCCAGGCGGGCATCTGCGCTGCCTCGAAGTGGGTGAGTGCGTACCTCAGGGGGTGTTCTGCTTCGTCCCATCGGTGGAGGGCGGCGAGGTCGTTTCCCATGTGCTGGCGGGTTACGGCGAGGTAGAGGCCGATCAGCTCCTGGGGCTTTCCGGGGACTCCGGCTTGGCAGATGGCCTCGCTGCGTCGGTGGATGGTCAGTGCTTCCTCGGCGCGGCCGGTCTGGCGCAGGTGCTGGCCGAGGGTGTTGAGGACGGTGAGTTCGGCGAGGCGGCTCTGGGGGCCGGTCTGCCTGCCGAGGTGGTCGGCGGCTTCTTGGAGCCAGGTGATGGATTCGCCGGTTCGTCCGAGCCGGTGGAGCGCGCCGGCGGCGTAGCCCAGGGCCCAGCCGACCTGGAGCTGGTCGCCGCATTCACGCGCCGCGGCCAAGGCGGCCTGTGCGGTGGCCAGGGCGGCGGTGTGGTCGTAGAGACACATGTTGTAGGCCCAGGCGAGGTAGTTGAGGTGGACGGCCTCGTCGTGCTTGCTGCCCAGGGCGCGGGCGGAGTCGACGGCCCACCGGAAGACCTGTCCCCAGGCTTCCCAGTGCGGAGTCCGGTCGGAGAACCAGTGCATCGCCTCGGCGGTATCGATGACCTGTTGGTGCAGGCCGCGGGCTTGGGCGCGGCCCAGGGCGGCGAGCCACTGGGCCCTCTCGGCCTCCAGCCAGACCTGTGCCTGTTCGTGGTCGGCGGGTGCGGTGGCGGGATCGGGGTCGGGGGCGGGGCTGGTGTCGGGGTGGGGTGCGGTGTCGAAGAGCTGCGCTGCGGCGGTCGCGCGGTGCAGTGTCCAGAGGTCGGCCCGGTTCTGGGCGGCGGCCGTGTGCGCAGGCTCGTCCTCTTCGGCGAGTTGTTCGGCGGCGAAGAGGTGGAGGAGGTCGTGGAAGCGGTAGCGGTCGGCGGCGGGGTGGGGCTGGAGCAGTCCGGCGTCGGTGAGGTCCTGTGCGCATTGGGCGGCTTGGCGCAGTGGCAGTCCTGCCAGGAGGGCGGCGCTCTGAGGGCTGAAGTCGGGGCCGGCGGCGAGCGAGGCGCGGCGGAAGACGGTGCGGGTGGGCGGGGGCAGTTGCCGATAGGACAGGGCGAAGGCGGCGCGGACCTGCAGTGAGCCGGCTTGCAGGGTGTCCAGGCGTGTGGTGTTTCGGGCGAGCTGGGTTGCGAGTTTGGTGAGGTGTTCGCCGGGGCGGGCGGCGAGGCGTTGCGCGGCGATGCGGACGGCGAGGGGCAGGTGGCCGCACAGGTCGGCGAGGTCGCGGGCGGCCTGGCTCTCGCGGCTTACCCGTTCGGGGCCGATGACGCGGGCGAGGAGTTCGACGGCTTCCTCGCGGCGCAGCAGCGTGAGTTCGGGGCGGTGGACTGCTTCGAGGCCGGCCAGGGCGTTGCGGCTGGTGACGAGGGTGAGGGTGGGGCTGTGGCCGGGTAGCAGGGGGCGGACTTGGTTCTCGTCGGCGGCGTTGTCCAGGAGGAGGAGGATCCGGCGGTCGCGCAGCAGGGAGCGCAGGAGGCCGCTGCGGTCCTCGGTGGTGGTGGGGATGGCGCTGTCGGCGCTGCCGAGGGCGCGCAGGAGCCGGGCGAGCGCGTCGCGCGGCGGGGTGGGGCGGGGGTCCATGCCGCGCAGGTCGATGGCGTACTGGCCGTGCGGGAAGTGGGGGGCGAGGGTGTGGGCGGCGTGGACGGCGAAGGCGGTCTTGCCCAGGCCGGGCTGTCCGCTGACCACGGCAACGGGCGGGTGAGCGGGGTCGAGGTGTTCGGCCAGAGCCCGGAGCCGGTCCAGGGCAGAGCCGCGCGCAGTGAAGTCGATCAGGTCGCGCGGCAGTTGGAGGGCGTGGTGCGGGACGGACCGCGCCTCTGGCTGGGTGGCGGGCCCGGCTCCGGGGCGGGGTCGGGGGCGGCCGAGGCTGGCGGTGTGTTCCAGTTCGGCGGCGGCCGCATCGTCCAGGTCCAAGGCGGCGGCCAGGGCTTGGACGGTACGGCGCTGCGGCCCCCGGGAGCGTCCGCGCTCCAGGTCCGAAAGGGCCCGCACGCTCAACCCCGCGGCCTGCGCCAGTTCTTCCTGGCTCAGCCCCGCACCCGTTCGCAGAGCATGCAGGCGCGCGGCGAACCCCTCGTTGCTCATGACTCGAATCCCCTGGTCGGCGTGGTCCCCCCGAGCCGGCGGGCTCTACCGGCAGAAGTATGCCAAGACGTTACATCCACTTCTGCTGGTGGAACTTCGTGGTCCGTACCCTGCCCGGGCGGGTTGGCCGGGCACCGGCGGACGGGCCGGAGCCGTTCAAACGCTCCGGCTCCGCGCTCCCCCAACTCGCCGAACTCTCACGTGCGGGAGGGCAGGGACAACCGCGCCGGGGTCTGACTCCCGCAGGTCGTCGCGAGCACCACTGGGGCCACCGGGCGGCCTGCCTCTCGTACGGGTGCCGGGCATGGAACCGGACCATGCAGTTCCACCGGCAGAAGTGGGCCGGGACCCACTTCTGCCGGTGGAACCACATGGTCCGTCCCCGTGTCCGCCGTGTTGGCTCGACGTGACACGGACGGCGGCGGCCGGTCCGCCGGGCATCACGCTGCCCCGGGCCGCCCACACCGCCGTCCGGCAACCGGTGCCCCACGCCCGCTCCGCTTCCGACGACCGTCCTGACCCTGGGGAACGACATGTTTGCAAGAGGCTTCCGCGCGCTGCGAAGGCTGTCCCTACCCGTCCTTACGCTGCTCTTCCTGGCCGCGATGCTGCCCGCCCCGACGACCGCCGTGGCGGCGTCCGGGAGCAAGTACGGGGACGCCCGCCTCGACCAGTGGTCGTCGCTGACCACCCACAACTCCTACGCGATCTCAGGGGCGGTACCCCCGCGGAACCAGTCGCGCAACATCGCCCGGCAGCTCGACGACGGCGTCCGCGGGCTGATGCTCGACACCTACGACATCGCCCACGACCCGGAGGGCAATGTCGACCTGATGCTGTGCCACTCCCAGTTCGCCTGCTTCGAGACGTTCCGCAGCGGGCTCAGCACGGTGGTGGACTTCCTCAAGGCCCACCCGGAGGAAGTAGTCACGATCTTCCTGGAGAACTACGCCAGCCGCGCGTCGCTCACCGAGGCGGTCAGCGACGTGCTGGAGGCCAAGAACGCGAAGAACCTGCTGTTCTCGCCCAACCAGTACGACATCGACAACCGGAACTGGCCGCGGCTGCGCGACATGGTCTCCGACAACCGCCGCCTGGTGGTGTTCCAGGACCGGTGGGGTGACGACGTCCCGGTCAAGTCCGGCGACGGGAGCAAGGAGTACGGGCGCCTCATGTACACCTGGAAGCGCACGGTGGAGACGCTCTACGACTACGACGACAACTGGCCGCACGGGTGCGCGTCGCGCAACAGCAACCCGGTGGGGCAGAACCCCATGCCGGGCACGGCCCTGACGCCGCTGTTCACCATGAACCAGTTCGACTCGAGCGTGGCGAACCCCGAGTTCAAGGCGCCGGGCGACAACGGCTCGGCCCTGAAGAAGCGCATCGACAAGGACTGCCGTCCCGCCGCGGGCCGCAATCCGAACTACGTCGCCGTGAACTTCTACGAGCAGAGCAACAGCGGCAGCGTCACCCCGATGTCCGTGGTCAACGAACTCAACCGCAACGCCCACGTCTTCCCGCCGCACCCGGCGCTGTGGACCGTCACCCCGAACAAGCAGTTCATCGGACAGACCTACGAGACCACCGCGCCGAACCGCTGCATGGTGCGGGGCGACGACTTCCCCGACGGCTCGGGCGGCGTGGTGACGCAGCGGGCCTGTGCGAGCCCGGCGCCCAGCAGCCAGCAGTGGACGGGCACCCTGCCGCCCTACGACAGTCAGAACTACTACTGGATCAAGGCGGGCAACGGCTACTGCCTCACCGTCCCGTGGAACCTCGGCGTGCCCCCCGGCAACGGCATGCAGCTGTTCTGGTGGCCGTGCGAGAGCCGGTGGGCCTCGGACAACCAGCTCTGGGAGGTCATGCCGGCGGAGCAGTACGGTGGGCGGCGCGCCACCTACTTCATCAACCGGTGGACCGGCAAGTGCCTGACCCTGGACCCGGCGACGAACGGCGGCAAGGCCGGCAAGGTCACCCAGGACGTCTGCCCGACCCGCTGACGGAACCCCACACGAGCCCGGCCGATCAGTCGGCCGGGCTCTCGTCGTGACCAGCGGGTCCCGGCCGAGCGGATCCGCGCAGGCGCTGGTCCGTTTCGCCCGGAGCCATCAGCGGCAGGACACCGGAGTGCACGCGTAGCGCCCGGGGGTGGTGCCCACGACGCGCTTGAAGTGCCGGGTGAAGTGGGACTGGTCGTGGAATCCCGCCTCGGCGGCCACCTCGGCCGCCGGGCGGCCATCCAGGAGCAGCCGACGGGCCAGGGCGACTCTGCGCGAGATGAGGTACTGGTGCGGTGCGATACCGAAGGCGGCACTGAACGAGCGAACAAGGTGAGCGGGGTGGGCCTGGACCAGAGTGGCCGCTTCCTGTAGGGAGATGCCCGCGACCACCCGCTCGTCGAGGAGTTCGCGCAGGCTGCCCGCGATGGCGTGGCGGGTGCCTGCGCCGGGCAATGCGGTGTGGGCGACGGGAAGTTCGAGACGCGGCTGGAGCAGGGCGCGCAGCCGTTCGCCGATCAGGGCCAGCCGGCTCTCCGCCTCGAGTTCGTCACCGGGAGAGGTCAGGACCCGGTGAAGCTGCCCGACGCGCCGGCGCAGCACCGAGTCGGCGAGGTCCGGACCGTCCACGGCGGCGCCGATGAAGCGCTCGTCCAGCACCGTCGTGTCGAGGTAGACCACGCGCTTGCGGAACCCGTGTGAGGTGGCGGCGGAGCCGTTGTGCGCGACCTGGGGCGGGAGCAGGCTCACGGTGCCGCCCGGGGTGCCGCGCCGGTGGCGGTCCAGGTCGTAGCGGACGGCACCGTCATCGACGATCAGCAGCGTCCACTCGTCGTGGACGTGCATGGGGTACGCGTGCGCGGTGAAGCGGGCGTGGAAGACCTCGACGACACCCGCGACCCGCGGGCGCCAGGCCGAGACTTCCTGCTGGAGCTGCACGCAAAGAACGTACAAGACCGCGCGAGGCCGCGCCCGGCAGTCTCAGGGCTATGGACGACGAGACGAACAACGAGAACAACGAGCAGGTCGAAGCGGGCGGCGCGGAGGTGCCCGTGCGCTTCGACACCAAGATCGCGGTGCTGCTGCGCGACGATCTGGAGACGTGGCAGCGGCTGAACGTCACCGCGTTCCTCGTCAGCGGGCTCGGAACGGCCCTCCCCGAGGTGGTCGGCGAGCCGTACGAGGACGCCGATGGCACCCCCTACCTGCCGATGTTCCGCCAGCCCGTTCTGGTCTTCGAGGGCGGGAAGGAAGCGGTGACGGCCGCGCACGAACGCGCAGTGCGGCGCGGACTGCCGACCGCGGTGTTCACCTCGGACCTCTTCAGCACGGGCCACGACCGCGCGAACCGGGCAGCAGTGGCGGCCGTGGGCAAGGACCAGCTCGACCTGGTCGGGATCGCAGTCCACGGACCACGCAACTCCGTGGACAAGGTCCTCAAAGGCGCCCGTATGCACAGGTGAGTGGCGCGCTACGGATCACGGCAGTGGCGAGTGACGACGGCGGGTCCCGACAGCGGAGCCGGATCCCGCCGCAGGCTCGGCGTACGGCGTCCTGGCATGAAGCCCAGCCCCACACGCGGGAGCCCTGGGCAAGCCGCCCTGCGGGACGGCCCTGGGGCCCACCGCGCCGCAGGAGCGCGAGGATGTCCGATCCCGCACGTGGCCTCAAAATGGACGTGATGCGCCATCCAATGCGGATTGGAAATGAGCATGACGGACCTCAAGCTTGAACAGAAGCGCTCGCTGTCGCGTTTTGAAGCGGCTGACCTGCTCACGGCACTCGCAGCCATGATGAGAGAGGGCGGGGATGCCGAACTGGAACTCGTCTCCGGCACGCTGAACCTGCGGATCCCCGACGACCTTCGCAGCGAGATCGAGATCGAGGTAGGCGACGGGCAGATCGAGCTGGAGATCGAGTTCAAGTGGCCGACCGCACCGCGGCGGACAACTCCACCTCACGCGGTCGCAAGCACGGAGAAGACCCCGAGGCGCAAGAGCGTGGCCGGCGCCAAACCCGACCGGAACAGCACGGGCACCAGCAGGAGCAAGACCACCAAGCGATCCGCCACGAAAACGCCGTGACCCCGGGCCCATGAGCAACAGTGCTTTGCCGGGCGGGAGCAGGAACGCCGCCACCGGAGAAGCCGCCGAGCATTGACCCGGCCGTCCTGGCCACAGTCCTGGCCCGCGAGCCCGGCGACCGTCCGACGCCCACGGCTCACCCCTGCTCGCCGTGGCCACCCCCGCCGTCCCCCGAGACAGCCACCGCCCAGCCGCCATCACCCTCACGGCCTATCCCCTCACTCGCAGTGAGCATTCACTGTTGTCTTGACAACAATTGTCGCGGCATTCAATCTGGGAGGGTGACAGCTTCCAGCAGCGGCCTGCGTGATCATCTCGGCTACTGGCTCCGTCGCCTCTCCGACGAAGTCCACGGCCGGTTCGAACGAGAGCTCGCCGAGCACGGGGTGACCGTCTCCCAGTGGGCGGTCCTGATCACCGTTCACCGCGGCGACGCGACCACCACCCGGGAAGCGGCCCGGTATCTGGACATCGATGCCGGTGCGGTCTCCCGCCTGGTCGACCGGCTGGCCGCCAAGGGCCTGATGACCCGGGAACCGGACCCCACGTCCCGCCGCACCCTGCGGCTGGCACTCACCGACACCGGCCGCGACCTCGCCCCACGACTGGCCGAGATCGCCGACCGCAACGACGCCCACTTCTTCGCCGGCCTCGACCCGGACCAGCGCCACCAGCTGGAGGAGTGGATCCGCCGCCTGCCGGGTGAAGCCGACCCACAGCCCGTCCCACCGCCAACCTCCTGAAGGGCACCGCCGTGAGCACCGCCCCCTCCCCCGCCACCGCCCGAACGGTCACCAAGACCGTCACCATCGAGCGTCCCGTCGCCGAAGTCTTTGCCTTCCTCGCCGACGCGGCCAACTGGCCCACCTGGGCGATCGTCAACGTCAAGGCGATCGAGCCCACCGACGAGCCGGACTGGTGGTTGATGACCACCCCGCACGGCCCCGCCAAACTCCGCATCCGCAGCAACGCCGAACTCGGCATCCTCGACCACGACTACGTCGAGGAGCAGGCATCCTGGCAGGTTCCCGCCCGCGTCGTGGCCAACGGCACCGGATCCGAGTTCATGATCACCTTCTTCCAGCCGCCGGCCTTCACGGACGCCTTCTTCGACGAGCAGGTCGCTCTGGTCGACACCGAGCTCGCCACCCTCAAGCGCAGCCTGGAAACCGGCGCGTGAGCCTGCCCACGCCCTGCGGCCGGGGCGCCCGCCGCCGGGCCGTCTCAGGCCAGGACGTTCACGGCCCTGGCGACGACGAGTCCCAGGATCATGAGGGAGAGGATGGACTGGAGGGTCATGACGCTCTTGGCCCAGGGGGCGAGTGGCATGACGTCGGTGGGGCTCAGCGCGGTGGAATTGGTGAACCCGAGGTAGAGGTAGTCGATGTAGTGGGGGCGCCAGTGCGCGGCGTTCAGTTCGGGGCTGAGGTGTTGGGGAAACGCGAGCGCCGGAGTGGGGGGCATGTGGTGGGCCCGTGCGGCCGGGCCGCCGCTGTCGAGTTCGAAGTACAGGAGGGAGAAGGCCAGAACCGTCGAGGCCCAGACGCTGCCGCCGGCCAGTAGAAGGGCATTGGCGGAGCTGGTCTCGTGCCCGCCGTGGATGAGATCGTCGATCAGCTGGACGGTCGACCAGATGGCGCTGCCCGCGAGCACGACGACCAGGACGATCGCCACCGAGCGCAAGGCAGTGGAGCGGCGGCTGATCCGACCGGGGTCTCCCGAGATCAGCACCACCAGCAGCAGGGCTTCGGCGAGGGGAACCGCCCATCGGGGTCCAAGACGCAGGTCGTCGGGCAGCAGCAGGGTGAGCACCGCAGAAGCGATGACCGCTGCGGCCATCGGCCAGCGGCTCTCCGTGCGGACAGCAGATCTCGGCCCGGGCTCGCGCGGGCTCGTACGGTCCGTGTCGGACGGGTTCCCTCCGGTCACGGCCGACCACTTCCCGGGCCTGGTGCCGGCTCAGATCGCATGTGCCGTCAAGGTCGTACGGCGTGGGGCGTTGCGGATGGTGCCGGTCGCCCTTGTTGTCGGGTTCATGTGCCGCTCCTCGCAGGTGAAGGCGTACGGGAGGCTGCCCCGACGACCTCGACGACCACGCCTGGGATCCTCGCCCGGAATGACGGGGGCGCCGGACCTCGGATCCACCGTAGACCGAGGTGAATATGGCCCGCCGCCGACACGCTCCGCGTTCACACGCCCGCCGAAGCGGCAGGCCGACAGGCGCGGTGAGAGGGGTCGGGGGCCGCCTAGGATGCCGGGGTGGGCGGAGCCGTAGCGCAGAGGTCGACGCGCGCGGTCTCCAAAATCGCGAGGACACCGGTTCAAATCCGGTCGGCTCCGTCCGCAACCGTCCGAAACGGCCAGGCCGATCCGCGGCTCCCGGCGACCGTCCGTACCACCGCCGGTTAGTCTCGGGGCATGCGGATCTCCGTTTCCTCGGACATGGACGAACCCGTGGCTCGCGCACTCCTGGGGCAACTGCGTGACCGCGGACACGACGTGGTGACGTACGGGGCGCTGAGCCCCGGCGACGATCCGCAGTGGGCAGCCTGCTCGGAGGCGGCGGCCCGCGAGGTCGCCGCCGGGAGCGCCGACCAGGCCGTCGTGTGCTGCTGGACCGGTACGGGCGCCTCGATCGCCGCGAACAAGGTTCCCGGCGTACGCGCGGCCCTGTGCACGGACGCCTACACGGCCGACGGTGCGCGCCGATGGAATGACGCCAACGTGCTCGCGCTCAGCCTGCGGCTGACCTCGGAACCGCTGCTCAAGGAGATCCTCGACGCCTGGTTCGCCGCCGAGGCGAGTGCGGACCCCGAGGACCGGGAGAACGTGGCGCGCGTCGAACGGCTCGACCACACCGGAAGCACATCCTGAATGAAGGCAGTGATGCCGACGGGGCGGGATGGCATCCGCCGACACCGCGGTCCGGTCGTTCACGTCAGCGGGAGTGCCCGAACCCGTGAGCTGCTGACTTCACGGCCCGCGACCCGCCTCGGAGTGCAATGGGCTCGGTGGCGCAGCGAACTGGCCTGCGATGATGACGGCATGCCAGAGCCAGGGACCACTGCCGTCGTCATTGTCTTGCCCGATGCCGCCCCGCTCCTCGATGCGGCGTGGCGTATCGACCCGGCTCTGGTGCGTCGTGGGGTGCCGGCGCACGTCTCGCTCCTCTACCCGTTCGTTCCGGAATCGGCGCTGACGGAGCGGGACGAGACGGCCGTGCATTCCCTGGCGGCGAGTTTCCCGGCAGCTGATCTTGTCTTGGAGGAGGTCGTGACGGCACCCGGGTTCGTCGCCGTCACCGTTCCGGGACTCCAGCCGGTCGTGGATGTGTTCCGTACCCAGTGGCCCGAGTTGCGCCCGTACGGCGGACGCTTCGGGGCACAGCCCGCTGCCCACGTCACGGTCGCCATGGGGGCGGACGACCCGGCAACCGCCGCCCATGTCCGCACTGCGATCGACGGCCTGCTGCCACTGCGCATCCGCGCGGCGGAGGTCCAACTGGTGGTCCTGACGAAGGAAGGCTGGCAGTCGCGGTTCACGGCGCCACTCGGCGTCACAGACGGGCCGGCCGTACCGTGAGCTCGGCTTCGACCCGCGCACCGGCGCCGGCGCGTGATCCCGTCGGTGATGCCGATCAGGTGTCGAGTGCGGCCAGCCAGGTCTGGAGTTCCACGTCCCCGTCGCCCACCAGGCCGAATTCCTGGAGGACCAGGAGCCGGTCTCCGAGCCGCCAGGTGACGGAGCGTTCGCCGTCGCCGTAGCGGAGGAACACTGCCTCGTCCGCCGGCAGTGGAGGGCCGAAGCGGACGGTGAGCCGGGCCCGGAGAATGCCGAAGATCTCCTCGAACCGGTCGGTCGTCCACTCATGGAGGAAGGGGTACTCGGTCAGTGACTCCGCGGTGAGGAAGATGCTCGCGACGACGTGCATCGCACCGTGGCACAGATCCTCCTCGTCCTCGACCGCCTCCTCTCCCTCCTCTCCCTCCTCTCCCTCCATGTCCAGGTGCGACAGGTCGTACGGGTCCACAGCGTCGTCAAAGATCAATGAGTGCGGACGGAACGGTCGTGACGGGCGGCTCAGCAGGCCCTCCGCCACGGCGCCCGTGTCGCCCTTCCAGGTGTCGGTGTGGTCGACGTAGAAGTCGGCTTCGCGGGTGAGGAAGGGCCGTTCGCGGGGGAACGTACCGGGCGCCGCCGCCGTGAGCCAGACGGTCCGGCCCTCCGCGTTCCGCAAGGTCACGGTCGCGCCGTCGGCGGCGGCCTCGACCCGGCACACTTCGCGGCCGTCGCGGTCGACCCGGGCGACCGCGCCGTCGCCCGTGAGGAACGGCGCCAGGCCGGTGGTGTCGTCGAAGCCGAGGATCCAGCCGTCGTCGTCCGTCAGCGGTTCGCGGTACGGCGACGGGCGGAACGAGCCGTCCGTGCGGAGCACGCCCCACCGATCCGGCTCGGAGTCCCGGGCCACGGCCGCGCCGCAAGGCGCGAAGGTATCGGCCCACGACCAGCGCTGCTCGATCGCCGACCGGCCCGCCGAGTCCACGTACCCGCGCAGGTACCCGTCGCCGATCTTCAGCAGGCCGCAACGCAGCACCTTGTCCATCTCGTTGCTGCAGGTGAGGACCAGTTCGCCGCGGGAGTCGACGAAGCCCGCGAACGAGGCGCCGATCCGGCCGCCGATGACGTACGCCAGTCCGTTCTCGTCGAACGGCTCCAGCATGCGGAACGACGGCTCGACGATCCACTCCCCGGCGGTGTCCACCAGACCCCACCGCTCACCGATCCGCACCGGCGCGGCCCCGCCCGCGCCGAACGGCCTGGCCCCGTCGAACCGGGCCGGGACGGCCGGCCGCCCCTCGCGGTCCACGTACCCGCAGCGCCCGGTGTCCGCCAGCCGTACGCCCGCCAGCCCGAACGGCCCGAACGGCCCGGCCGCCTGGTAGCCGCCGATCACGATCCGGCCCGTGGGGTCGGCGTACCCCGCGCCCTCCTCCGTACGGATGGCGGCCAGCCCATGGTGGAAGGGTTGCGCATCGGTGAACCGGGGCGCCACGACGGGCGTTCCGGTGGTGTCGGCGTAGCCCCACAGGCCCTCCGACCGGAACCGGGAGAGCCCGGACCGGTCGAAGGCGCCCGCCCACTCCCACGCGGGCCGGGCGAGCCAGTGCCCCCGTTCGTCCAGGTGTCCCCAGCGGCCCGACGCATCCGCCGCGGGCGCGATCATGCCGCCCTCGCCGCCGGCGCGGGCGTGGAACGGGCCCACGGCAGTGAGGTCCGGCGGGCGGACCAGGTCACCGGTGGCGGTGACGAGCGCCCACCTCGTCCCGAACGGGGCGCGACCCACCACGGGGACGACGTACGGCGGGGTCACGGGCTTCTCCTCGGAGGCCGGTCGTACGGGGTGACGGAGGCAGCGGCTCCGTCCGGCCCCATCATCTGATCAACTCCCGGTCCCGCGCCAACCTGCGCCGTGGCGGCAGCGAAGCTGCCGTACGCCGCCCTGCTGCACCCGTCCCGCACCGGATGCCAGTGGGACCGTCTCCCCCATGACCTGCCACCCGATGGCGCGGTCACATACTGCTCTTCCCCAAGTGGCACGGCTACGGCACCGCCCATACCGTCCACGACCTTTGCGCCGGCAGGCGCGGGAGAAGAGGGGCCGATCAGCCCGACCCCAGCCTGACGGTGCTCGGCACCCTGACTCCGGCTCTCGCCCGATTGCCACCGCTCGCGACCAGCGCGATAGGTCCGGCTTGTCAGCGTATGGGGGGCCTGATGTGCGAGCTGCGGTACCCGGCCATGACGAGCCGGGCGTCCCCGCCGGCGACCGGCAGCCAGAGACCGGCCGCCCGTCCCACCCAGTCCGCCGACTCCCCGACCACCCGCACCGGCCACACCGGTCGCCTCTACCAGCTCCTGCACCTGGAGTACGCCCTGACCGAAACCGTGGCCGGCAGCGAAGTCGTCGAGCCGGTCGCCGGCCTGGACCCCGACGACGCGCGGCTCGACGAGCCGCTGCTCATCCGGTGGATGCCGGCGGCTGTCGGCAGGCAGGAAGCCTCGTATGCGGCCAGCTGCACCGCCCTGAAAGAGTTCCTCACCGGCGTCCGCGTCCACCTCACCGCCAGGCGGGCGGAGCAGCTGGCCTACCCGCGCCTCGTCGCCCTCGCCGGCTGACCCGGGCGGCCCCACCCGGCACGATCGCCGGCAAGGCGCAGCCTCTCGGGCCGACCCTGTACCTGACAACCCGTTCAGCGATTGGCCGCGGCCGCGACCGCTGGGGGCTGCCTGGTCCGGGAAGTGGGCTCGTTCGGGCCATCACCACCCGGCAACCGGGGCAGGGCCGTGGTGAGGGGGCACGGATGCGGTGCCCTTGCGCATGCCGGATGGACACGAACACCGCCCGGTCCCGCATCCCCAGCCGATCGAAGGAGCCAGCTCGTGTCGCACGTCAAAGGGTCCATCGAGGTCAACGTCCCGATCCGCATGGCGTACGACCAGTGGACACAGTTCGAGACCTTCCCGGAGTTCATGGACGGAGTCGAGAGGATCGAGCAGCGCACGAACACGCTCACGCACTGGGTGACGAAGATCGACGGCGTCGAGCGGGAGTTCGACGCCGAGATCACCGAGCAGATCCCGGACATCAAGGTCGCCTGGGTGAGTGTCGGAGGCGAAACCGAGCAGTCGGGCCTGGTCACTTTCCAGCCCATCGACCCCTCCCGCACCCAGGTCACCCTCATGATGGACTTCGACCCCGAGGCGATGGCGGAGAACATCGGCGACAAGTTCGGCTTCGTCGACCGCCAGGTCAAGGGCGACCTGCAGCGCTTCAAGCACTTGATCGAAGAGCGGGGATCGGCCACCGGAGGCCGGCGAGGACAGGTCTGACCCGGATCTCCTGACCCGGCGCCCGCCGCCGCGCGGTCGGGTAGCGGTGCCGAGCACGGGTTCTGGTCCTTCACACCGATCAGCTGCGGGCGAGCACGGAGTCGTCGAGGGCGCCCGTGCCGGGAAGGTGGTGGCGGGCGGCCATCAGGGCGGCGTGCACGTCCGTCGTGCCGGTGGCCACGCACAGGGCCCGCTCGACGGCCTCGATTTCCCTGCGCACCGGCGAGTGGCCTTCCGCGGCGTCGAGTACGGACAGCGCCCAGTAGCGGTCGACGAGGCCGGGCAGGACCGCCGGGTGAGCCATCAGCATGGTGGTTGCCTTTCGCCGGAGAATCGATCAGGTGGACGTCGCCTACCCGGCCGATCGCCGGCCAATCCCGTCGGAGACCGATGTCCGGCCTTGTACCACTCCCCTGCTCGGGTAAGGCCGGTAAGACGGCCTCGCGCGCGCGGGACACCCGCGGCCGATGCGGCCGACCGGCGACCGGCGACCGGCGACCGGCGACCGGCGACGCGAACGGCGGTGGCTGACAAGGCGTCAGCCGGCTGCCCTCAGCCGGCTCATCCCGGCTTCTCGGTTGAGGGGTTGGCGGCGGGCACGCCGAGTGCGAGGAGTGCGGCGTCGTCGTCGAGGCCGTCGCCCAAGTCGTCCAGCAAGCCGGCCAGGGCTTGGATGACGGCGCGCGGGGGTTCGCCGGCGTGGCCGGCGGCGAAATCGCGCAGGGCCTCGTCCCCGTACAGGAGGGTGCGGTCCTGACCGATACGGGCTTCGGTGAGGCCGTCGGTCAGGAAGTCGGCTGTGCCGCCGGCCCGCAGGACCAGGGCCGGCGGGTGGCCGCCCGCGGCGAGGCGGACGGCCACCCGACCGGTGGCGGGGTCGGGCTCAAGGAAGCCGAAAACGGCCGTGCAGCAGCGCGGATCGCCTCCGGTGTACCGCTCGTGGAGTACCCGGTTGAGGGTGGTGAGCGCGGAAACGGGATCGGGGTCGTGCAGCGCGGCGGCACGCAGGGTGTAGCGGGTGAGTGAGGTGACGGCAGCCGCTTGGGGGCCCTTGCCGCACACATCGCCGAGGAAGAAGCCGAAGCGCCGGGCATCGATGGGGAAGAGGTCGTAGAAGTCGCCGCCGAGCCGGTCGGGGGATGCGGTGCGGTAGTGGGCGGCCGCCTCCATTCCGGGCACCGGCGGCAGGGTGGCGGGCAACAGCGACGCCTGGAGTACGTCCAGATGCAGGAGCCGGGTGCGGCCGACGCACGGCTGAGACGGCAGGTGCACAGGCTGGACACCACCGAGACGCAGCAGAGCCGAAGCGTTTGTTTCCAGGTGCGTGAAGCCGTCAAGGCGGGGCAGGCGAAGCCCAGGCGGAACGCAGGACACCCGCCGAGCACGACGTACGGAACAAGGAGGCTCGGCGGAGGAGCATTTCCCCCGCCGTCCGCCGTTGACCGGAGGAGTTGTTTTCGCGTGACCGAGAATGTGTGGAGTTACCAGCCGACCGCGGGCCACCTGGCCGGTACGGACCTGACCGGCTACAAGGTAGAGGCGGCCGACGGAAGCATCGGCAAGGTCGACAAGCACTCCGACGAGGTCGGTGACGCCTACCTGGTCGTCGACACCGGCGTATGGATCTTCGGCAAGGAGGTCCTGCTGCCGGCGAGGACGGTCACCACGATCGACCCGGAGGAGCGGAAGATCTTCGTCGACCGCACCAAGGAACAGATCAAGAACGCCCCCGAGTTCCACCGCGACAAGCACCTCGGCGACACCGGATACCGGGAAGAGCTGGGCACGTACTACGGCACCGGCGCCCCCTTCGGCGGCCGCCCCTTCTGATCCGCTCCGCGCACGATGACCCGGTCCCGGCACCCCGTGAGGGTGCCGGGACCGGGTCATCGGGGTGGACCTGGTCACGGGGCCGGTCTGAGATGCCGTTCCAGCCAGTCCGCGGCAGCCCGCCGGTAGAGGCGCCGGTTGTCCGCGCGCAGGAATTCGTGGCCCTCGTTGCGCAACGTCAACTGCCGCGCCGGCACACCCCGGTCGCGTGCCGCGCGGACGAACTGCTCCGACTCCGTCGGCGGCACGTTCGTGTCGTGCTCCCCGTGGACGGCCAGCACCGGGGCGCGCAGCTGATCGATGCGGCTCATCGGGGACAGGGCTCGGAGCAGTTCCCGATCGCGTTCGGGATGCCCGTACTTGGCGGCCGCCGACTGCGCGATCCACGGCTCCGTACCGGCGAAGAAGGTGGCGAAGTCCGACATCCCGCAGACCGCGACCCCGGCCCGGAAGACGTCGGGGTGCCACACGAGGGAGGCCATGGTGAGGTAGCCGCCGTACGAGCGGCCCATCACCCCGAGCCTCAAGGGGTCGGCGTACCCGAGCGAAACCACGTGTGCGGCGCAGTCGGCGACGTCGTCGATCGCCGCGAACCGGCCGGAGCCGAGGTCTGCGTCCACGAAGGACCGGCCCCAGCCGGACGAGCCGCGGACGTCGGGGGCGAACACGTCCAGTCCCCTGCCGAGGAGTTCGTGGTAGAGCGGATTGAACACCGGCCGCTCCTGTTCCTCCGGTCCGCCGTGGAGATGGATCACACAGGGGGCCGGCCGACCCGGGTCCTGCCCGGGCGCACGGTAGTACCAGCCCCCGAGTACGAGCCCGTCCCGGGCCTCGCAGCGCAGGGGTACCGGTCGTACGGGGGGCCGCCCGGGCGGGACCGCGTCCTCGTCCCGCGCGGACCAGCCGGTGCGCGCCGGGACGAGGGCCTCGTCCAGTTCCCAGATACCGGGCCTGCGACGGGATCCCGACAGGGCCGCGAACAGTCCTCCGCGCTCCACGGGCGCGATGCGGGTCACCACCTCGTGGGGCAGGACCGGATGGTGTCGCGGCCCGATGTCGCCGTCCGTACGGCCCGGGGCGAGCCCCACGCTTTCCAACTCGGTCGCGCCGTGGGCGTTCCAGGCGAGGGCGGCCCACCGGCCGTGGTCGGGCACGCTCAGCAGGTCGAGGGCGGACTCCTCCCGTTGCGCGGCGACGGACAGGCCACCGGACCTGCCGTCCTCGTCCAGCCACACCCTCAGCAGGGCGGCGAACTCCCGTTCCGCGTCGCTGCGCAGCCACAGCGTCCGCGCGTCGGCGGAGAACCGGCCGATCCAGGGGTCCCCGTCGGCGACGTGCAGCGCGAAGGTGGCACGGCCCGAGGCGGTGTCGAGTACGAGGGCCTCCCGTCGGCCGCGCGGACCGCGGCGGACGAGCGCGAAACGGCCGTCCGCACTCATGTCGCACACGCGCAAGGACGCGGCTCCCTCCTCGCTGAACAGCAGCAGGGGCCCGGCGGCTCCGTCCGGGTCGACCAGATAGGCCGCCAGCCCTCCGCTCCGGGCCGGTCCGAGGTCCGCGACCGGCGCACCGCTCGCCGGGGGGCGTGCGACCGTGACGGCAAGGGCGGTGCCGTCGCGCGTCCAGCACCCGAGGTGGGCCGCACTTCCCGGCTCCGCGCCCGCGAGCACCTGACGTCCGGTTCCGTCCGGGCGCACCACCAGAACCCGGGTGTGCTCGCCGCCCCCCGGCGCCGAGGTGTAGGCGATCCAACGCCCGTCCGGCGACCAGGAAACCTCGGTCACCGGGTCGGGATCGCCGTCCAGCACGTGCACCTCCACCCCGCGGGCGGGCCCGCTCCACAGCTGGGGGACCCCGGCCCGGTCGCAGATGAACGCCACGTGCTCGCCCGTCGGATCGGCCGACGGGTACCAGCATCCGTGGGCGGCCAGGAGGGTCGGCGGGTCGACGCCGCGATGGCCGGGCATCCGGACCGGGAGCGGCGCGGGGGTCGGTGCCGGGGTCGGTGCCGATGCCGGTGCCCGGTCCGGTGCCGGGTCCGCCGAAGGCCCTCCGGCGACGGGGGGACCGGCTGCCCCGCGGGGCGTTTCGTGCGCGGGCGTCAGGGGTTTCGTGTGCTCCAGGGGCATGGGCCGCCTCTCCCGGGCTTCCGCTTCAAGCGTCGACCGCTCATGTGATTCCGTGCGTCTGCAGCCAGATCTCCAACGACGCGACCTGCCACAGGGTGTTGGCCCCGCGTTTGGTGCGATGGCTGTTGGGTGCCTCGAGCAGCTCGTGTACCAGGCTCCGGTCGAAGATGCCGCGTCGGCGTGCTTCCGGGGCCGTGAGGGCGCTGCGTACGCGCGCGAGCACGGGTTCGGCCATGTGCCGGACCGCCGGGACGGGGAAGTAGCCCTTCGGGCGGTCGACCACTTCAGGGGGCAGGATCTTGCGTCCGATGTCCTTGAGCACGGCCTTGCCACCCTGCGCGAGCTTGAACTGCGGAGGGCAGGCCGCGGCCAGCTCGACGAGCTCGTGGTCCAGGAAGGGCACCCTCGCCTCCAGTCCCCAGGCCATCGTCATGTTGTCGACCCGCTTGACCGGGTCGTCCGGCATGAGCGCGTGGACGTCCATGCGCAGGGTCGCGTCGAGCGCGGTCAGGGCCCCCGGCACGGCCATGTGCGTGCGGACGAACTCCGTCGAGACGTCGTGGCCGGCGGTGAAGTCGGGGTGCAGCATGGCGGTGAGATCGGCGTGCGTCCGGTCGAAGTACGCGTCCGCGTACGCCCCGTCGGCATCCGGCCGGGCCGCCGAGGCGATCTGCGGGTACCAGTGGTAGCCGGCGAACACCTCGTCCGCGCCCTGGCCGCAGAGCACGACCTTGACCTCCTTGGAGACCTGTTCCGCCAACATGTGGAACGCCACGGCGTCATGGCTGACCATCGGCTCGCTCATGGCGCCGATCGCGGCTTCCAGGGCCGACGGCAACCGGTCGGACGGAATCATGAACTGGTGGTGGTCCGTCGAGAAACCTCGCGCGATCAGGTCCGAGTACCGGAACTCGTCGCCGTCCTCCCCGTTCTCCGCCTCGAACCCCATCGCGAAGGTCGCGAGGCCCTCCTGCCCCTCCTCGGCGAGCAACGCCACGATCAGGCTGGAGTCCAGCCCGCCCGACAGGAGCACGCCCACGGGGACGTCCGCGACCGTGCGCCGCCGCACCGCCGTGCGCAGCGCGTCGTGCACCGCTTCCTGCCAGATCGCCGGGTCCTCGCCGAGCTCGGAGTGCCGGGTGTACGACGGCTGCCAGTAGCGGTGGTCACGGTACGCACCGTCCGGCTCCACGACGCGGACGGTGGCGGGCGGAAGCTTCCGTACGCCGGCCAGTACGGTGCGGGGCGCCGGGACCGTACCGTGCCAGCTCAGGTAGTGGTGCAGCGCCGCCGGGTCGAGGGACGTGTCGACGCCTCCGCCCGCCAGCAGGGCGGGCAGGGAGGAAGCGAAGCGCAGCCGGTCGCTGTCCTGCGTGACGTAGAGCGGCTTGATCCCCAACCGGTCGCGGCCCAGCACGACACGGCCGGTGTGGTGCTCGACCACGGCGAAAGCGAACATGCCGATGAGGGACTCGACGCACTCCCGGCCCCACTCGGCGTACGCCTTGAGGACCACCTCGGTGTCGGAACGGGAGAAGAAGCGGTGACCGAGCCCTTGCAGGCGGTCACGCAGCTCGCGGTAGTTGTAGATGCAACCGTTGAAGACCGCGGTGAGTCCGAGCTGTGCGTCGGTCATGGGCTGGGCGCCGCGCTCGGAAAGATCGATGATCTTCAAGCGCCGATGCCCCAGCGCAACCGCGCCCTGCGACCACGCCCCTCTGCCGTCCGGCCCCCGCGGCTCCAATGTGTCGGTCATGCGTTCGATCGCGGCGAGGTCCGGACGTCTGCCGTCGAAACGCACCTCCCCGCTCAAGCCGCACACGGGGCACCCCCCGCTTGCACGGCACCTCGGGGGCGCCACCCCCTTGGGGCCTCACTCACCGGGGAGCACCTGGTCACGTACGCCATCGCTGCACTCCTGTGCCCCTTCGGCCGACGATGGGCAGGCCGGCGCGAACGGGCGATCGACATATCAGGCCCCTTCCCACCCGAGGGCCTCTTAAGCGGTCACTCTTCCGCACCGCCCCAGGGACCGCACCGTGGGGCGCGACTCCGGAAGTCCGGCATCCGCCCCGGAGGGTAGCCGTGTGCCTACCGTCCGCCCCTCGCTGCGGGCGTGGGCCGCGTCCGGCGACCGACACACGGCGAGCCCCATGGTCCCTGCCCCCGGTCGGCCCGGGCGCGGCATCCGCAGGGCCCGTTGGGGTGACAGCCCCGTGGCGCCCGAGGTAGCACCTGTCACACGGCTGCCCTAGCGGGCAGGGATGACGTGCTCATTTCCCGTCCGGTCCGTCCCAGCAGAGAAGTGGAGCATCCTGTGAGTGCAGCCATGTGGAGCTACAACCCCGAGTCGAACTACACGCCGGGCACCCGCCTCATCGGATTCAAGGTCGAAGCCAGCGACGGCCATATCGGCAAGGTCGACGAGCACACCGAGGACGTCGACGCCTCGTACGTCGTCGTGGACACCGGACCGTGGATCTTCGGCAAGCACGTCCTGATCCCCGCCGGCACCATCGTCCGCGTCGACGTGAACGACGAGAAGATCCACGTCAACCTCACCAAGGACCAGATCAAGGACTCCCCCGCATACGACAGGGACGAGCACCGCGGCGATGCCGATTACCGCGGCCGGCTCGGCCAGTACTACGGCAGCGACCACAGCTGACCCCGGCCGCCGACGGCTCGCGGCCACCCGGGCGAGCTCCGCCCGGCCCACGGCCTGCCGTAATCCGTACGAGCCGGCCGCGCTGCGCCGCCAGTCCTACCAAGGGGCTCGGGCGCATATGGCCTTGCCGCCCTCGGGGGTGGGGTCGATGTGCACGTCGGTGGTGAGGTGATTGATCAGCTGCCATCCCCAGCCGCCGGTGCCGTCCAGGTGGGGCCGGCGCGGCTTGGGTCGGTCCGGGCTGGTGTCGGTGACGCAGATGTCGATGTGATCACCGTTGAGTTCCAGGTGGAGGGAGGCGGCCCCCCGGGTGTGGCGGATGGCGTTGGCCACGAGCTCGTCGACGACCAGGAGCACGGCATCGCGGTTCCCGGGCTCCGTGGGTGGCCGTATGCGCGCGGCGTGGTGGAGGAAGGCACGGGTGGCATCGCGCGCTGACGCCGTGGGCTGCCCGCTGCGGGGCAGGGACCCATCAAGTACGGGTGCGTCCATGCATCCTCCCTCCGCCAGGCTCGTACAGCGCGCCTGCCCGATTCGGAGAGGAGAAACCCGACGAACGCCCTGTGTCTGCGCCGCTGCCGCCTGAGCGGGCCTCCCGCCCCGCCACCTCCGCAGCCGCCGACGCTGCCCCCGACAGGGCGAGCGGGGTACCGCTGTGCGCGACCACGAACAGCAGCTCTTCTTCCACGCCCACGCTCCTCAATGCGTCCGGCGGGTGAGGCGTGCGCGGCGGGCGACGGCGAGGTCGAGCACATCGTCGATGGCGGTCCGGGACGGGCTGTCGAGGTCGTCGGCCAGACGGCGCAGGATGGCGGCGGCGGTGGCGCGCGGGAGGTTCGAGCGGACGTCGGCGGGGCCTTGGTTCGGAAGAGTGACGATCAGGCGGTGAGTGTCGAGGGAAGCGAAGGTGATGACGTCGGGTGTGCGGGTCACGGGTCGGGTCTCCTGTCCGGGATCGAGGAACTGCTCTTGTGCGCGGGGGCATGCGGCGACGTCGGACAGCCGCGTACGAACGCCGGTAGGTCCTCGGACGGCTCCCACGGTCGGCGGACTGTGGTCGTGTCACGAATGGTGGCGCGCTCCCGTTTGCGCAGGACGGGCTCGTCGCGAAGCAGCAGCGGCCCGCCGGGCACGACATGTGCAACGGCCGGTGGCTCCGGACGGTCACGGCGTACGGACCTGTGCGAGCGGCCGGTTCAGGATGTGTGCCCCCGTTGGGACTGCGGCGGGCCGGCACGGGTGGCCTGCCTTCTCCTGGGTTGGGGGCGTCCGGCGCGCAGCCGGACAAGAATCCCCATCAACGCAACTCCAAGTTGCGATACGCTGGAGCCTCACACCTGGCACACGATCGCCCACTAACGCAACTGGGGGTTGCAATGGAGTTGGGTTCCTCCGGACCCGGCCGCCCGGTCGGGCGCGGCCGCAAGGCACAGGCGGCGGTGCGCGCCGCCACCCTCGCCGAGTTGGTGGACCGGGGGTTCGCCGAGCTGACCATCGAGGGCGTGGCTCAGCGGGCAGGGGTGCACAAGACGACGGTCTACCGGCGCTGGAAGGACCGCGAGAGCCTGGTCGTCGACGCGCTCTCCGAGCACCTCGCCACCGACATCCCCATTCCGGACACCGGCGCCATCGAGACCGACCTCCAAGCGCTCGCGCGAGCGCTCGTGGAGAGCATGACGGGCCCGGTGGGCCGGGCGGTGCAGACCGCGCTGTTCTCCGATGCCGGCCGGCTGCCGGAGGTAGCCGAGGGGCGGCGGCGGGTCCTCGCCGACCGGTTCCGGCGAGCCGAGCCCGTGGTCGTCCGTGCCATCGAGCGGGGTGAACTCCCGGCAGGGACGGATCACGTCGCGCTGTTCGAAACCATGGCCGCTCCGATCTACTTCCGGTTGCTGGTCGGCGCCGGTCCGGTCGGGGTGGAGACCGCTGACCAAGCCGTGCGGATCACGCTCGCGGCTGCCCGCGCGGGTGCGCTGGCACAGGGCTCCGCCGTAGGCATCAAGGCGACCGAAGCGGACTCCGGTAGGGAATGAAGGGGCCCGCAGGACGGTGAAGCAGGCGTTCGCCGCCCTGGTGAGGGTCGTTGCCCACCGGCTTCCCGGGCACGGATTCCATACGTCCCGTGTGGTTTCGGCCGGAAGACCGGCCCGGATCGGCCCGGGCGGATGTCCGTGACCGGCAGGCCGTGCTCGGCGCGCAGACGTTCGGCGACCAACGAGCGGTGGCATGAATCCGGATCGCGCTCGACGCAGAAGAGGGCGGTCTCCGAGCCGCCCGGAAGCTCGGGCGCCGACGCGACGCGAGTTCGCCCGAGAGCGGTCGGGATCCCGAACGCCGCGGCGCCGGCGGAGGGCGAGCAGCAGCCCCAGGCCGCCGCGGGCGAGCTCCTCGACGAAGGCTCCGGCCGTGAAGCCGTAGACGCCGATCGTCGCGATGCGCCTCATCACAGCCCCCCTCCGCCCGCTGTGTGGGAGCGAAGGCGGGTTCGCCGCCGGTGACACGAGGCGTGGGCGGTCTGTGGGCGGGCCGCGGCCGGGCCTCCTCGACGCTCCCTCATCGGCCCCGCCGGTCCTGTTGCACGGATGACATCGACCCCCACCGACGACTTCCCGCGCTCTTCCACGCACGGCAGGCGTGGCGCCGGCTGATGGCGGCCTCATGCATGCCGGCGGCTGCCCCTGGGAGCCCGCAGTTCCGGTTCCGCGGCCGGTGCGTGTGTCGGCGATGCTCTCGCCGCCGCCCGTCCCTTCGGCCTGGTCGGTGGCTGTAGCCGGTTCCCCGGCGACGCAACGCGTCCTGTCTTCAGCGGGTGCCCGGTGAGCCGGTTGCCACACTGGGAGGCGGGACGAGCGCGATGCGGAGCACCGCGGGCCCAGGGGGTTTGGATCCGGCGGCAGTCGTGGTGGGGCGACGCGCGAGCAAGCGGCTGTGACCTGCGCACTGTCACCCGTGCGCCCAGGCGCCGGCCACACCGCGGGCTACGTGGCGTGACGCCGCGGCCCGCTTCCGGTGACCCGCTCGCCCGGCGGGCATGGGGGACCCGATCCCGGGGAGACGCCCTGCATGGACACCAACACGCCTGACCCCCGTTCCCGCGCCGCCCCCGGCCTCCAGGGCCGATTGCCGGTGCCGCCGGGTGAGACACCGGCCGCTGAATCCGGCACCGGCCCCGCCACCGGGCCGTACCGCCCGATCGTGCGCGGCTGGGGCAAGGGACCCCTCACGCTCATCATCGCGCTCGCGGTGATCGTCGCCATGTTCTTCCTGGCGTACGGCATTGTGGTTGCCCTCTGAGAGCAATCAGTGCTCGCACGATGGGGCGCGGACTTCGCCATGCCCTCCGCGCTCGCAGATCCGCCGCCGGGATGCCGTTGACCAGGCCGCGGCGGACCGGATCCGCGTCGGCGGCCGGGCCTGCGGGGTCAGCGTTCAACCCCACGCGACGACGTAGCCGTATCCGAGCGAGCCGAGCCGGAGCAAGGACGATTTCGACCGGGAGTTGACCGACCGGGGGCGCCATGACGCCGCGCAGGCCGGCCGCCGACTCGCGCAATCCGGCGTCGGGAGTGGCCTGGCCTTGTGTTCTCCGGCGCTGCGTACCCGTCGGACGTGGCAGTTGATGCTGCCGGAGCTGTCGGCGCCCCCGACGACCGTCTACGAGGACAAGCTCTACCGTGCCGATAGCGAAGGCCTGCTCTCTGTCGCGGCGGGGACCTCCTCCGGGCTGACCGGTCTCGTCGTGGTGGGGCACAAGCCGGGTGTTCGAGAGCTGGTGATGTGCGGCAACGGTCCGGAGCAGCCTGTGCAGCGGCTGATCGGGGAGCTGCGCGCCTGGACGCCTTCTGGCGCCCGGCGACGACTGAGTACCGCTTCTCTGCACGGACGGCATGGTCGAGCGCCGGGACGAGAACATCGCAGACGGCATCGATGCCCTGTGCAAGGTCCTGATGGGACGACACCTGCCTGGTCGCGCCGGGCGTCGGCTGACACCCGGGGCGCACGACGAACCGGCGTCGCGGCGGGTGGGCGAGGCGCCGCACGCTTCGTGGTCGCGGCTGTCGCCGCGGCGCGCTGCGCCAGTAGGCCCGACGGGAACCGTCGAAGGAGGCGGCGCGGTCCTGCTGCATCGAGGCTCGCTCGTTCGCATGGCCTGCCAGCGGGTCGGAACGACTCCAGCGGACCGATTCGTCATGGTGGGACACGGACGGGGCGCCCAATCCCTCATGACACGTTGACGAGTGAACCGGCACGGGCATTCGAACACATCACTGCGCGGTAAGGATGGAAATGGACAAGAAGAAGCCGGAAGATCCGAACGACCCGGACATGCCATCCGACGAGGAGATGATGAAACTGATCAATGAAATCCTCGACAGCGTCCCACCCGAGCAAGCCGAGGACTGCCTTCTCGCCATCGCCGATGGAAGACCGGCTCCCCACAGCGTTCCGGTTGAACTGACCCCCGCCCAGGCGAGCAACCTTCTTCTCTTTCTCCACCGAGGCGGCGGCTGACTCCCCCCGATCGACGGGGCACACATCACCTGCGAAGCCGTATCCGACCGCTTGCCCGCCGAGCGGGCCGGTACGTCATGGTTGCGTCACCGGATCGCCACAGCGCTGTGCCCACGGGAACTCCTGCGGGGCGCTTCGCCGTGTCTGTCGGCGAGCGGGCCGACGCGGCACCGGTCGCAATCCTCGGGAGGTTCCCCATGCAGTACACAGAAGGTGTCCGACGGACCGCGTCCGCGCTGGTAGTCGTAGCCGCAGCTGCCGCCCTGATGACGGGCTGCACGCCGTCCGGCGAGGCCGGCGCGTCCGGCGAGCCTTCGCAGTCCGTCCAGTCGCCGGCCCCCGGGGCCGTCGCGGGCGGCAGCAGTTCCGGCGGCACGGGGCAGGCGAAGCCCGCCGTCTCGGTCTCCCCCACCGCGTCCGGTGGTAAGGCAAAGCCCTGCACGATCGACGACGTTAAGGTCATGGAGGCCCGACAGGCTGCCGTCCGACCGCCTGGCACGGGAACCGGCGCTGCGATCGTCGCCGTCGCCAACGCCTCGAAGAGCACCTGCACGTTGCAGGGATTCCCCACCGTCGCGGGTGCGGGCAACGGATCCCCGGACAAGAACGTACCGCTCGCCACGACCCACAGCGGCTCGGCGGCCGCGGTGTCCCTGGCGCCGGGTGCCCGCGCCTGGACCAAGCTCACCTTCGTCAACGTGCAGGGCGAGGCCGACGGATACTGCGAGTCCGGCGCGAAGCCCGCCTCGTTCCCCACGCTCGTCGTCGGGGTCCCGGGCGCGGGCGCGCACCAGACCGCCCTGGACGACGGAATCCTCGCCCTGTGCGACAACAAGGCCACGGTCACGGCCTATTCGGCGACGAAGCCCTCGTGATGTGAATGTTCTTCCGGGCGATGTGGACGTGGCGGTCCGCCGTGCGGCCCGACCGCCCATCCGCCGAGGGTTCGCCCTCGGCTCGGGATGAGGGGCTTCGGCGGCGATCGGCCGCTTGCAGCAGGAACCGAAGGAGCTTTGGGTCGGCGAGGGCTTCTCGCGCGGTGGCGGCTCAGATCTCCTTGGTGGCGTTCAAGCGGGCGACGTCCGCTGCGTACGCGGCGGTGCGGAGCATCGAGGTTCCCGACACGTACAGGCCGGTGCCAAGGACGGCGAAGGGGAGGGAGAGCAGGAGGCCTGCGGTTATGGGTCCCCAGTCACGCTCGGCATCGCAGCGCTCCCCCGTGTCCGCGGCGTAGGACACGGCGGATCTCCCGTTCTGGTGGAGGGCGCGGGACTCGCACTCGACGGACTTGAGGTGCGCGCCCTCGTCCACGCTGAAGGGGAAGACGAGCAGGTAGCCCAGCCAGAGCCAGATGAGCGCGGCTACGGCCATCAACCCCCGGCCCCAGCCCTGTTGCCGCAGGCCTCGCACCCGGAACTCTCTGTCGTACACCTGCGCCAATGAGTTCATGGGAGTGACGTTCATGGGAGTGAACCTAGCGCAGGCCGGCCATGCGGCATCACCAGCCCGTTGGAGGGCGCCTGGCCATGCTGTGCGAGGTCCGCGAGCAGCTCGCCGGTTTGAAATCGCAAGCAGCGCGCAGAAGCGATCCGACACTGACCTCGCAGGACAAGGCAGGAGACGCGACATGGGCATCATCGCTTGGATTCTCATCGGACTGCTGGCCGGCCTCATAGCCAAGACGCTCATGCCGGGCAAGGACCCGGGCGGAATCATCATCACCACGCTCATCGGCATCGCCGGAGGCCTGCTCGGCGGCTGGCTCGGCAAGGTCGTCTTCGGCGTCGACTCCATCGACGGCTTCTTCGACCTCTCCACCTGGATCGCCGCCGTCATCGGCTCCGTCATCCTCCTGGCCCTCTACCGCCTCGTCACCGGAAACCGGCGTTCCCACCGGCACGCCTGACCTCAGCAGCAGGCAGCAGGCAGCAGGCAGCAGGCAGCAGGCAGCACAGGTCTTCCGTGAACGGCGCCCCCTCACAGCGAGGAGGCGCCGTTCGAGTGCACGGCGCTCTTTCGTCGCATGCGGCGGCTCCAGGGTGCCTCGGCACATCGTCGGGCCGCTCGAGCAGGGCTTCGTAGTCCTCTTGATCACCCATCGCGAAGGGGCTCATGCAAGGGGGCCCGGCCGCGTGGTGGCGGGGGGTTGCCACCACGCGGCTCGGGCCCGCTGGGGTCCCGCGCCGCTCACCGCCGCGGGTCCCAAGACCACGCTTGTGGCCACCCTCCCCCGTCCTAAACGGAGGACGCCCACTTTTCTCGGAGCGGGGGCGGCAGTCCGCGCGGCATGGTCGAGCCGGGCGCGTTTGCCCTCAGCGATCCGGGACAGACGCGCTGAGCAAGCAGTTCCCCGCACCCCCAGGGAGTGATCAGCTGTGTCGAAGGACGAGAAGGGCCGGGCCAAGACCGAGCAGGCCAAGGGCAAGCTCAAGGAAACGGCCGGCCGCCTGGTGGGCAACGAGCGGCTGGCTGCCGAGGGCCGCGGCGAAGCGGCGAAGGGCGATGCCCGTCAGGCCAAGGAAAAGATGAAGGACATGTTCAAGCGGTGAGACCCGACCGCACCACAGAGCAGTGCCTCGGTCCCGAACCCGTCCGGGGTTCGGGACCGAGGCATGTTCGGAGCCCGTGCATCCGCCATCCGGCAGCGCGCCCGCCTGGTGAGCGCGCACCGGGCGGGCGCCGTCATCGCCCTGCGCGTCAGCGTGCCAGCAACTCCGCGAGGAGCTTGTCGACGTCGAGGAACTCCTCCCCCGCGCCGGTGACGGCGTACGTCCGGTGGAGGAAGTCCGTGAGCGCGCGAGCCTCCACGAAGAGGACGGCGTCTCCTTGCCTCTCTCCGGCGAGGCCCCTCAAAGCCACGCGGAGCTCCTCGACTCCGGCCGCCGCCCTGTGGGGACAGAAGGTGACGTCTCCTTCGCCCACCGTGCGGTGGAATCCATCGGCGAGCATCTGCCGGTCGAAGTGCCAACGGGCCAGGACCGTGGGCCCGTTGAGGAACTCAGCCTGGACGGCGTACGGGTCCGCTGCGTCGTACGAGAACCGGGCAAGGAGCGGCAGGCGGCCCCACTCCGCGTCCAGATGGACAGTGATCAGAGCGGATGTGAAAGACATCGACGGGCCTCCAGAATGGGCTGCAGCACGGTTGCACTCGTCTGCCCCGCCTCGCCCTTGGCACACGCCCCGTCGATCACTCCGCAGGCGCCGGGGCGGCGGAGACGCGGGAGACCGCCCGCCCGGACCAGCAGCGGGCCGATTGAGGTGGCAGGTGACTCGGATGCGTTGGGCGCGGTGGAGCAGGGGTGGAGTCCGTGGCGTCGTCGGAGGACTCCAGGAAGACGATGCGCCGGGTGCTCCGTGTACGCCGCCGCCGGGGTGGGCGGCCGCGGAGGCGAGGTAGAGGCCCTAGACGGGAGTGTCGGGCCGGCCGGTGTCGGGGGTGGGGCGGAAGACCGCCTGCTGGTGGAGGGCGGTGGTGCCGTTGTTGATGGCGCCGTTGTGGAGGTTCTCGTCCATGGCCTGGAGCGTGGTGGGGGCCAGGATGCGGCGGGCGAGGATCCGGGTGCGGAAGCCCGGTGCGAACCGTTCCGCCTGGGCTTCGATCCGGTCGGCCATGGCTTCCTGTTCGCGCGCGTGCCAGCGGCCGGTGATGCCGTCGGGGCCGGCGTCGGAAGTGACGTGCTGCGGGATGTGGGTGTAGGCCCACGCCGATTCGGTACCGGCGGGTGAGCGGCTCGGGTCCGCCGTGGTCATCTGGCCGAAGAGGGCGAACGGCTCGTCGGGCACCTGATTCATGGCGATCTGCGAGGCGAACCGGGTCAGGCCGTCGACGCCGTCGGCGACGTGGACGGTGCCGACGCCTGCGGCCCGGAGCCGGCCACGGCGCCGGGCCGGCCACGGCCCAGTCGACCTTGAAGGTCGCGAAGTCCCGCTGGGGGCGTTCCAGGCCCCGTAGGAGGCGGGAGGGGAGGTGTTCCTCGCCGACGAGGTCCCGGTACAGGGTCGGGGCGGAGGTATCGGCGAGTACGGCCCGACGTGCGGCGATCGTCTCCCCGACCGCCGTGCCGCCGCGTACGACGACGGAGGCGACGCGTTCCCCGCAGCGCAAGACGCCTCCTCGCCTGCGGAAACGGCTCACCAGTGCCGCGGTCAGGGCGCCGGACCCTCCGACGGGAACCGGAAAGCCGTGGCTCTGGCCGAGCATCGACATCAGCCAGCCGAAGCCGCCGCTTCCTGCGGCTTCCGGGGACAGGTCCGCGTGCAGGGCATTGCCGGCACGAGGTCGGGCCCGACCCGGCTCCACACCTCGTACATGTCCCGCCAGGTATCACCGTCGGACGGGGCGTGGCTCCACCGCAGGCCCTCGGCGGCGAGGTCGAGGCGGGCGAGCACCGGGGAGGCGGCGGCCAGCGGGTAGAAGGCGCTGAAGAGGTCCGAGACGTAGTCGGGGTGGACGCCTCTGTCGCTGCGTACCGCGCCTCCGGGCTCGGGCTGCGCCTCCAGGACCTCCACGCTCCAGCCGGCGTCCGCCAGCACGTTCGCGGCCACCAGCCCGTTCGGGCCCGCGCCGATCACCACCGCGTCAGGCATGGCGGGCCCCTGCGTGACGCTGCTCCACGAGCCCGGCCAAGCGGGCCGGCATCCCTCGGTGGCGCAGCTGCAGTACGGCTTCCACAGCGGGGTTGTGCAGGGTTCCGCCCAGGCCGCGCAGGGGGTGCTCGTCACAGACGACCAGGGTGTCCTCGCCCCACGGCCGGGTTCCCGGTGGCGTACGGTCGTCACCCCTTCGGTCGACCAGGGGCCCGGCCGGACGGTGTAGCGCAGCCGGGATCCGACCTCGGGCCACAGCTGATCGAGCGGCGTCGACTCGCAGGGTCCCACCACCCATACCCCGTACAGGGTCGGATCGGCGAGCACCGCCCACACTTCGTGCGGGGGCCGATGGACGAGCTGGTTTCGGACGGCCGTGGAAGAAGTCCTTCCGCCGGGACGGACCATCGTCCCACCGTTCACGCAGGTGGTCGCGCCGACCGCGGAGGGATGAGCACCCCGGCCGACGGGCTGCGGTGGCGCGCCACCGATCCGGCAGGGCGGCAGCGGCTGAAGGACAAGGCCATGCGCATCCGGGAGAAGACGGAACAGGAGAACGGCAGGGGCGGCAGTGGCAGCGGAACCATGGACCCCATGTAGACGGCCCGGAAAGCGCCCGGCGGCGGGCTGTGCCTGTTCGGTCCGGACGGCCCCGGGCTGCTGTCTTGGCTTGACGGGTCACGGCCGGGGTAGGCGCCAGCCGTGTTCGGAGGATTGTCCGGGCGCGGAGCCAAGGAGCAATTCCATGATTCTCATCCTCGGACTCATCATTCTGATCGCCGCCATCGTCGTCGGCTTGGCCGGAGTATTCGGGAATACCGGTTCGGGGCACGATCTCGGCGTCGGCGGCGATTTCTCGATATTCGGCTACCACGCAACCGGTTCGACGGGATCCCTCTTTCTGACCGGGATCATCGTGGGAGCCGTGGCCCTCTTGGGTCTGGCTCTCGTCATGGTGGGCGCCCGCCGTTCGGCCCGTCGCTCGGCGCAGGCACGACGGGAACCGGCCACATCACGCCGTGAAGCCACCGCCGCGGAACGCGAGCGCGACGAGCCTGCCACGCAACCTGACGACTCCCGTGACGACGTCCGTGCCGGGACCGCCGCTCCAGTCGCGGACGCCCCGCGCGGTCGAGGCCGCTGGTTCGGCCACCGAGCCGCGCCTCGCTGACAGCTGACAGCTGACAGCGGCCGGTCCCGTGAGAAGCGCCCTGGGCCCTACGGCCGCGGCAAGGGCGACAGCAATGCGCTGCGGCCCTGGTCCCAGGCCTGGCCGATGTGGGTCGCGAGGCGGTCCTCCAGCAGGAGGGTGGCCGCGCACCCGAAGGCGACGTCCGACTCGAGGTCCGGCTCGTCGGCCAGCAGGCCCGCGATGACCTCGTGGCGTACGACCTGCTCGTGGACGGCGTCGGCCTCCACGTGCTCGGCGTAGAAGTGCTCGGCGGCGGGTCCCGCCCCGCAGCGCCGCACGGCCTTGGCCATGCGCCTGGACCCGGGCGACGAGGTGACCTCGACGCACGCGAAGTGCCCGACGAGAGCGCCGCGCAGGGCTCGGTGGAGCCCGAAGAGGGACATCAGGTTCACGGTCGCGAGCAGGGGCGCCGGAGCGCGGTCCAGGTAGCGGCCGTATCCCGGATCGAGATCCAGGTCGGCCATGAGGTCCGCGAAGAGCCTCGCGTGGATGCGGTCGGCACGGCCGGCACCGAACTCGTCGTACTCGATGGCCGCCATCGCGGCCTTCGCCCGTCCGGTGAGCCGGGGGACCACCCAGAGGTGCGGGTCGGCCTCCTTGAGGTGGTAGAGCGAGCGCAGGGCCGCGTACTCCCGCAACTGCCACAACTCGCCCTCGGTTTCCAGGCGGTGGCTCAGGCTGCCCGAGAGGTCGACGGGCTCGACGAGCAACGGGGCGAAGGCCTCCTCGACCGATCGGGGGGCATGGGACAGCTCGGTGCGCAGGGCGTGGAGGAAGCGGGTCTCCAGGGCCTGGCGCAGCCGCAGCAGATCCGGGTCCCACTCTCGCTCGTCGTCCACGCCGTCGAAGCCGCGGTAGTGCAGTTCGTACAGGAGGTACAGCGCGAGTTGGAGGTCCTCGCCCCACGGGTCCGCCTTCAGCACGGACCCGGTGGCGTGCACCGGCGGGGCCCCCGACCGCAGGGCTTCCGCCACGGCACAGGACAGCTCGCCCTGCCCCGCGACGAGGCGGGGGCGGCTGTCGGTGGGCGCCGTCGTGTCCGGGCTGGGAGGTGTCATCTCGGGATCCTGTCCTCGGGCGGCGGGTCCGGTCGCTCGCGGCGGCGGTGGCTGGTGTCACACCAGGGAGGGGTACGGCTGCGACGGCAGGTGCACACCGCGACCGTGAAGCGGTCCGAGCGGGCGACCGTCCCGTCGTCCAGGACGATCTCGACCGGACCCTCGACCAGGACCGGGCCCTCCCGATCCACGGAAACCCGGCGGGCAGGCGCCGCTGCTGAGACCCCGCAGGGGTCGTTGTCATCGGGACTCGGCACGGATGATCACCAACTCTTCCCATTCCTCGGCTTCCGTCGTCAGACCCTGCTGCTCCAGCCAGGCGCGTCGCGAACGCAGTACGGGGCCCCAGGGCACGGAAGCCTTCGCCGTGACCCTGGCGGCCAGCCCCGACCCGGTCAGGCGGTCGAGCGTCTCCTCGGCCCCGCACATCCCCGAATGCACCATGAGCAGGACACCGCCGGGACGCAGCAGGGCCGGCGCGCCGGCGCAGATCCGGTCGATGACCCCGCGCCCGTCCGGACCTGCGTCCCAGGCCCGCGTCGGCCCGTACGACGGGAGCCGGTCCCCGGGGGCGGGGACGTACGGCGGATTCGTGATGACCAGGTCGAAGCGGCACCCCGCGGTGCGTTCCGCGAAGTCGCCGTGCAGGACGCGCAAGGGCAGTCGTCGGCGCAGCGAGTTCAGCCGCGTCGTGACCACCGCGGGCCAGGACACGTCGACCGCCGTGACGCGGGCTCCCCTGCCGGCAGCGTGCAGAGCCAGCGCACCGGTGCCCGTACCGATCTCCAGCGCGTCCGTCCGCGGCCCCATCTCCTCCTGGGCGAGCGCTTCGGCGAGGAGAAGGGTGTCCGCCTGCGGCCGGTACACACCCGGGAGGGTCACCAGGCCGACGGGCAGCGGGGGCAAGGACGCAGCCGCGCTCCGCGGCGCGTCTCGTACCTCCCGCAACGCGGCGGGCCGGCTCATGTGCGGGGCTCCTGGCCACCGGGGCTGGCGTCCGGCGTCTGCCACGAATCCTCGCGCCCCCGCGCCACGGGATTCTGCTCGGCCGGCCGGGCAGGCAGCCGGCGCCGCGCGCTGCGCCGGCTGCCGTACCAGAACGCGCCGATCAAAAGGACGACCACCACCACGCCCGCGAATACGAGAAAAAACGCTCCCTGGCCTTCGGCCGCAAGAATCTCGGTAGGAATCATGGGTGGCGCCTACCCGCAATCGGCGGGCTTACGGGGCATTCCCCTCCCGGCATTCCGACGGCGAACGGACGGCCGTGGTCGGAACCTGTCAGGTCACCGCTCCATGCGGCGGCGGTCCTGGTCGCTCCACGCGCGGGTCTCACGGGGCTGGACATACGGCTGGGCGGGTACGTGGCCTCCGACGAGGTCGGTGACGCCTGCCTGATCGTCGACACCGGTGTACGGATCTTCGGCACGGAAGTTCTCCTGCCGGCCGGGCCCCGTGAGGGTGCCGAGACCGGCGTCACCTTCGTATTCCGGCTCTTGGCGGGCAAGGGTCTTCGCCATGCGGCTTTCGCGGGCACCGAGCTTGATCGACAGTTGGGGCATGTCCTCCCCAACGGTCGCCGGGTCCACCGAGGACGGGCCCGGCGACGACTGCGCACGTGTACGGCGCCTGCTCGCCCGTGCCGGTTTCGAGACGGTGCCGCAGGACGGCAACGGCCTGCGCGTCTGGGCGGCGCCGGAGGGGGTCATGATCGGATGGGCCGCCCGCGCGGTGTTGCGGCCGACCATCCAGGTCCACGGCCACGAAGAGGACCTCTCCCGGTTCACGGCCCTGCCGGGCCTGCACACCGCCCTGCGGACGGCTCTCGCGGTGACCCTGCGGGACGGAGGCCTCGACGTGGTGGTCCGCGGCGACCATCTCCTCGCGGTACGCCCCCAGGACGCCACGGACGCCGGGCCGGCCCCGGACCGCACCGCGTAGACCCCGGCGCACCCGGCCCGGCTATCGGGCGCGGCCGCTCTCCCCCAGAGTGCGCTTCGGCGAGTGCCCGTACGCCGCGCGGTACGCGGCGGCGAAGCGGCCCAGGTGGTGGAATCCCCACCGATGGGCGATCGCCGCCACGCCGGCCCCGCTCGCCGCGTCCCCCGCCACCAGGTCGGCGTGCGCGAGGTCCAGCCGTACACGGCGCAGGTAGGCGGTCGGCGTCGTACCGAAATGCCGGCGAAAGGCGTACTGGAGCGCTCTCGGGGTGACGCCGGCGGCCGCGGCCATCTCCACCGGGCCGATCTCCGCATCCGGCGCGGACTCGATGAAGGCCACGGCTCGCCGGACGGTCTCCGGAGTCGCGTCGCGGGTGTCGGCGAGCACGGGTGCGGGATGCGCGGTGTTCGGGAAGGTGGTCAGCACATGGGCGGCGATCATCCGGGCGGCGGCGTCGACCACGAGCGGTTCGCAGGCCGCGGGGCCGGCCAGGACCCCCGATTCCAGGTAGTCCACGGCCTTCTTCCACTGCTCCGCCAGAGCCGGGGAGACGGGGGTGAACCGGATGAACCGCATCGGCGGCGCGGGCCGGCCGGGCAGGCGGCCCGCGGCGTCTTCGACGAGTCGGCGGGGCAGCGACAGCGCGCGCAGCTCGGCCCCGTCGACGCGGCCGGTGTACGGCAGGTCGGGCTGTGAGATCGCGAGGACGTCGCCCGGTCCCGCCGCGAAGGCGTCGTCGGCACATTCCCGGTGCATCCGGCCCCTGACCACGTGGGTGATGGCCACGGCGCCGAGGGGATCGCTGGCGTAGGCGTACTCGGTGGCCAGTGCGAGGGTGCTCAGCGTGACCGGACCCGCGAGGGTACGGGAGTAGCTGAAAGTGCCGTTGGGCGCAGGCGACTTCATCCGCAGGCTCGTGCCGTAGGCAGACCTCATCCAGTCGCGGGCGGCCTCCAGGTCCGTGGTCCGGAAGCTCGTACGGCCCGGCGAATCCGCCGGGGAATCCTGTGGCATCGCGACACCCTCCCCCTCCGGAAGACGGCGCGGCGAGGGGCGCTGCCAGGCCCGGCCTTCCACAATACGGTGCCGTGGGCATGTGGCTCCGCGCGGTCCGGCCCGTGCCGGGATGCGGACCGGACCTCAGCACCACGTCGCACGTCGTGACACCTTCCACCTCTACGAGGAGACCTCGTGCACCGGACGAACAGCCGGATTTTCGTGACGGGTTCCGCCGACGGCCTGGGACGGGACGCAGCGCACTCCCTGCTGTCCGCGGGACACGAGGTGGTGGTGCACGCCCGGAACCCGGAGCGCGCGGCCGACCTCGCCCCGCTGCTGGAACGCGGAGCGGGCATCGTGGTGGGCGACTTCACGGACCGCGACGCCGTTCGGCGGATCGCCGAGGAGCTGAACGACGCCAAGCCGCTCGACGCGGTCATCCACAACGCGGGCGTGTGGAGCGGCCCGGAGGTCATGCCGGTCAACATCATCGCGCCGTACCTGCTGACGGCCCTGCTGCGCGCACCCCGCCGCCTGGTGTACCTGAGCAGCGGCTCCCATTTCGACGGACACCCCCACCCCTCGCTCTCCGGCATCGACTGGCGGGGCGAGCAGCCCGGCTCGTACGCGGACAGCAAGCTGTTCGTCACGGCGCTCGCGGCCGCCGTGGCCCGCCTGCGCCCGGGCGTGCTGAGCAACGCCGTCGATCCGGGCTGGGTACCGACGAGGATGGGAGGGCCCCACGCGCCGGACGATCTCGAACTGGGCCACCGGACGCAGGAGTGGCTGGCGACGAGCGGCGAGCCCCCGGCCCTGACGAGCGGCGGGTACTGGTACCACCGCCGGCTGCAGCCGCCGCACCGAGCCGTCCACGACAGAGCGTTCCAGGACCGCCTGCTGCAGGCACTGGCCCGGGAAACGGGCGCCGCGATCTGACCTCGGCCGGCCCCGGTCCGCGCTGCGGCCAGCCGCGGGCGGTTGGCGGGGAGACTTCGGGACACAAGCGCGACGTGCTGAAGATACTTCTCGCGGCCCTGGCCGTCCCCGTGGTCCTGCTCGCACTCGTGGCCGTACGCGACCTCGTGCAGCGCCGGCACTCGATCCTGCGGAACTACCCGCTGCTCGGGCACCTCCGTTTCGCCCTGGAGTCCCTGCGGCCGGAGATCCAGCAGTACTTCATCGAGCGGAACTTCGACGGGCGCCCCTTCGACCGAGACACCCGGAGCATCGTGTACGAGCGGGCCAAGGGGACCGACGCCGAGGAGCCGTTCGGCACCGAGCTCGACCTGTACCGGCCGGGCAGCGAGTACCTCACCCCGTCGATGGCGCCGCGGGCGGTGCGGACGGATCCGCCCCGGGTACGGATCGGCGGACCCGACTGCACCCGCCCGTACGACATGGCGCTGCTCAACGTGTCGGCGATGAGCTTCGGCTCGCTGTCGGCCAATGCCGTGCTCGCCCTCAACGCCGGCGCCCGGTCGGGCGGCTTCGCCCACGACACCGGCGAGGGCGGGCTGTCGGAGTACCACCTGCGCCCGGGCGGGGACCTCGTCTGGGAGATCGGCACCGGCTACTTCGGCTGCCGGACCGAGGAAGGGGGCTTCGACGAGCGGCAGTTCGCCGAGAAAGCCGCGCACGAACAGGTCAAGTGCGTGTCGCTGAAGATCAGTCAGGGCGCCAAGCCGGGTATCGGCGGTGTCCTGCCGGGAGCCAAGGTCAACGCCGAGATCGCGAAGGTCCGCGGTGTCCCTCAGGGCAGGACGGTCGTGTCGCCGCCCTTCCACCGCGTCTACTCCACGCCGCGCGAGCTGGTGCGCTTCCTGGCCCGGATGCGCGGACTCGCCGACGGCAAACCCGTCGGCTTCAAGCTCTGCGTCGGCTCGCGCCGGGAGTTCCTCGCCGTGTGCAAGGCCATGCTGGAGGAGGACACCGCGCCGGACTTCATCATCGTCGACGGCGCGGAGGGCGGAACGGGCGCCGCGCCGCTCGAATTCGCCGACCACGTCGGCCTGCCGCTCGGCGAGGGGCTGATGACCGTGCACAACGCCCTCGTGGGAGCCGGTCTGCGCGAGCGGATCCGGATCGGGGCCAGCGGCAAGGTCGCCACCGGAAGCGACCTCGTCAAACGCCTCCTCCAGGGAGCCGACTACACCAATGCCGCCCGCGCCATGATGTTCGCGGTCGGCTGCATCCAGGCCCAGCGCTGCCACACCAACACCTGCCCCGTGGGCGTCGCCACCCAGGACGAGCGGCGCGCCCGTGCCCTCGACGTCGGCGACAAGGCGCAACGCGTGCGGCGCTTCCAGGAGGCCACGGTCAAGAGCGCCCTGCAGATCATGGCGGCGATGGGGGTCGACGAGCCGTCCGGGCTGCGCCCGCACCAGCTGGTCCAGCGGGTGGATCCGCATACCGTCCGCTCCTACGCCGAACTCCACGAGTGGCTCACACCGGGACAGCTGCTCGCATCAGCGCCCGAGGGCTGGGCATCCGACTGGCGGGCGGCCCACCCGGACCGCTTCACCCACTGACCCGCCGGCCCCCGCCGCGGGGCCGCACCGGACGGAAGGGCACTCCCATGGCGCGTACCGTCGCCCGCGTGATCGTCGACGCACTCGAGGAACTGGGCGTCCGGCACGTCTTCGGCGTCGTCGGGGACGCCCTGAACCCTCTGACCGACGCCATCCGCACCACCGACGGCCTGGACTGGATCGGCTGCCGGCACGAGGAGGCCGCGGCCTTCGCGGCCTCGGCGCAGTCGCAGCTCTCCGACACCCTCGGGGTGTGCATGGGCACGGTCGGGCCGGGGTCCGTGCACCTCCTCAACGGGCTCTACGACGCGGCCAAGAGCCGTACGCCGGTCCTGGCGATCTGCGGACAGGTCCCTCTCGCCGAGGTCGGCAGCGACTACTTCCAGGAAGTCGACAACGACCTGCTCTTCCGCGACGTGGCCGTCTACCGCGCCACGGTCTCCTCCCCCGACCAGATGCCGCGGATGCTCGAATCGGCCGTGCGCGCCGCCCTCACCCAGGGCGGCGTGGCCGTCCTGACCGTCCCCGGCGACCTGGGCGACCGGGAGCTGAGCGAGGACCGCCCCACGCGTTTCGCCCTCGCCGCGCCCCGCACGCGCCCCGACGACCCGGCCCTCGCCGAGGCCGCCGAGCTGCTGAACTCCGCCTCCCGCGTCACGCTGCTCGTCGGCCGCGGGGCGCGGGGGGCCCGTGCCGAGGTGCTCCGGGCCGCGGAACTGCTCGCCGCGCCCATGGTGATCACGCTCAAGGCGAAGGAGGGATTCGAGGGCGACAACCCCTTCCAGGTGGGGCAGACCGGCCTGATCGGGAATCCCGCCGCGGCGCACGCGCTCGACAGCGGCGACGCGCTCCTCATGCTGGGCACCGACTTCCCCTACCGCGACTGGTACCCGACGGGCTGCAAGGTGGTGCAGGTGGACACCCGTGCGGAACACCTGGGCCGCCGGGTCCCGGTGGACGTGGGTCTCGCGGGCGATGTCGGGGCCACCCTGCGCGCCCTGCTGCCGCTGCTGGAGGAGGCTCCCGACCGTACGCACCTGGACGGCGCCCGGGACCGGTTCGTACGCTGGGAGGAGGGGCAGCAGCGGCTGGCCGACCCGGGCCACGAGCACCGCTGTACCGGCAAACTGCGGGCCGCCCTGGACAACCGGGACCACGAGATCCGCCCGGAGGCCCTGGCCGCCGCGGTGGACCGCTATGCCGACGAGGACGCCGTCTTCACCTCCGACACCGGCATGGCCACCGTCTGGCTGTCCCGCTTCGTCAGCATGCGGGGAAGCAGGCGGCTCGTCGGCTCGTACAATCTCGGCTCGATGGCGAACGCCATGCCTCAGGCGCTCGGGGCCCAGCTCTGGGCGCCCGGCCGGCAGGTCGTCGCCTTCTGCGGGGACGGCGGGCTGAGCATGCTGCTCGGCGACCTGATGACGATCAGGACGTACGGGCTCCCGGTGAAGCTCGTCGTCTTCGACAACCGACGGCTGGGCATGGTCAAACTGGAGCAGGAGCAGGCAGGACTGCCCGAGTTCGGTACGCAGCTCGACAACCCGGATTTCGCCGCGGTCGCCACGGCCCTCGGCCTGACGGGCATCCGCGTCACCGATCCGGCCGATCTCCACGACGGTGTGCGCCGGGCTTTCGAGACCCCGGGGCCTGTCCTGCTGGACGTACTGACCAACCCCGAGGAAGTGGCCGTGCCGGGCAAGCCGACCGTGGCCCAGGGGTGGGGTTTCGCCATCGCCAAGGTCAAGGAGATCCTGCCGAGCCGCGAGGACTGACTGCTCCTCAGGGGACGGGGCCCGCCGTGTCGGCGAAGGGGCTGTCGGCGAGGTGGGCGAGGAGGTCTGCGGGATGCCGGTACACGGCCCGTGCCCCGGCCCCTTCGAGGTCGGCACGTGGGATACCGCCGCACAGGAGCCCCACGCAGGTGACGCCGGCGCGACTGCCCGCCCGCATGTCCCAGACCGTGTCGCCGACGAAGACGGAGTCGCGCGCGGCTGCGCCGACGAGGTCGAGGGCGTGGTCGACCGGGTCGGGTGCGGGCTTGCCCCGCTCCACGTCGTCGGCGCTGGCCGTCGCGGTGATGGCGTCGTCGGCGCCGACGGCCCGCCGCAGGGCGTCGAGTTCGGCCTGCTGGGCGGAGGTGACGAGCACCACGCGCCAGCCGCGCCGGTCCAGCTCGCGCAGCAGGTCGGCCGCCGCGTCCAGCGGCGGCAGCCGGTCGAAGTACGTGCCGTAGAGGGTGTCGTGCGCGCTGGTCAGCGTGTCGTCCTGGTCCGTGTCGCGGTCCTCGCCCAGCAGGTGCGCGAGGAGGTCCTCGCCGGGCAGGCCGATCGCGCGGTGGATGTCGTGCATGGCGACGTCGTGTCCGCCTTGCCGCAGCGCCTCCCACCAGCATGTGACGTGCAGGTGGTTGGTGTCGGCGAGGGTTCCGTCGACGTCGAACAGCGCGGCCCGGTTCATGAGCGCCTCCCGACGGTTCAGTGGCCGAGCTCGCGCTCGAGCTCGGCCTTGTCCATGGAGCAGCGGCCGTGCAGGTTGCGGTGCCGGGTCGAGCCGCCGGGCGCCCGGCGGAACTGGTCGTGCGCCCGGGCCACCGCCGTGTCCCGGTCGGCGTCCCAGGACACCGGGAGTCCGCCCACGCACGGCTTGCCGGAGCCTCCGTACGCGCCGAACGCGGTCCTCATCGTGTACCCGATGTGCACCATGCCCGGCGCCTTACCGCTTCAGCCCCGCCGAAACGTGCGTGCGGGCGAAACGTGCGTGCCCGTCCGGGCGACGCGGTGGCCTCAGGCCGGGTGACCGGGCTCCATATGCCGCAGCTCCCGGTACCGGAGCAGCGGGGGCGGCGGGCCCTCGTTCCGCGGGCACACTGCCACGGGTACCAGGAGGAAGCCCACGTGGTCGCCGCCCTCGATACGCCCTTCGATCCGGCCGGTGAACCACGTGGAGAGCTGCTCCAGGACCGGGCTGTCCGCTTCTCCCGGACGCCATGCGACCCGCGCGAACTTGTCCACCCGGTCGCCCGTCTCCCCTCCGAAGAGCTCCGCCAGTACCCGGTCATCCCGGTGGAGCAGGTGGACGGTGAGGTACTCGGCCTCGCGCGCGACGCGATAGGTGTGGTTGGCGATCGACAGCCAGACGACGAACCTCGGCGGGTCGATGGAACACTGCGAGGCGAATCCCACGAGGCAGCCCGCCCGCTCGCCGCCGGATGCGGAAGTGACCACGTACATCGGGCCGTCAAGCACGTCGGTGAAGGGGTCGAGCTCCGTCACGGCGCCTCCTGGGCGGGGGTGCGCTCACAGGTCGAGGTCGAGGAGGGCGTTCTCCACGACCTCGGTGAGTGCGGGATGGATCCAGTACGGGGAGTTGGCGAGGGTGTTCGCGTCGATGCCGAGCGTCATCGCCAGGACGAGGGGCTGGATGAGGGTGGGGGCCTGCGCACCCATCAGGTGGGCGCCGAGGAGGCGTCCGGTGCCGGGCTCGGCGAGCACCTTGCAGAAGCCGGTGGTGTCCTCCATCGCCCAGCCGTAGGCGATGTCGCCGTAGTCGGCCATGCCCACGCGGTAGTCCAGCCCTTTGTCACGGCAGTCCTGCTCGGTGGCGCCGACCGAGGCGATCTCGGGCCGGGTGAAGACCGCCGCCGGCACGAGTTCGTGGTCGCACGCGATCAGGTCCTCCGGGTGGCGGAGGTTGTGCGCGACGACCTCCGCCTCGCGATTGGCCACGTGCTTGAGGGGCACCGGCGAGCAGACGTCCCCGAGGGCGAAGACGCCTTCCGCGCTGGTCCGCTGATGGCGGTCGACGCGTACGCGGCCGTCGTCGTGGGTGGTGATGCCGGCCGCATCCAGGTTCAGCCGGTCGCCGTTCGGGACCCGGCCCACCGCGACGAGCAGCATGTCCGCGTCGACCGTCGTTCCGTCGTCCAGGGTCAGCAGCAGCGCGCCCGGCCGTCCGCCGAGCGCCGTGACCTCCCGGCCGAGCCGGAGGTCGTAGCGGGAGCGGACCAGTTCCGTGAACCGTTCCGCGACCGTCTCGTCCTGCGGGCCGAGCAGGCGCTGTTCCTTCTCCACGATCGTGACGGAGCTCCCCGCCTCGGCGAACACCTCGGCCAGCTCTGCCGCGATGTAGCCCCCGCCGAGGACCGCCAGGCGCCGCGGCGGGGCATCGATCCGCATGACGGTGTCGGACGTCTCGTACGGCAGGCCCGCCTCCGCGACGGGCGCAGGGACCAGGGGCCGACCGCCCACCGCGACGACGATCCGCCCGGCGCTGATGTCGACGGGCCCGTCCGGCCGGTCGATCCGGAGGGTCCTGGGCCCGGTGAACCGGGCGCTGCCCTCGTACACGGTGATCGCGTCCTCTTGCTCGCGGTCCCTTCGACCGCTGTCGCGTTCGGCGTCGAGCCGGCCGAAGACCCGGTCGCGCGCCGCGCGCCAGCGCACCGTTCTCAGCTCGGCGTCCACGTCGTGGGCTCCGGCGTCCCGGACCGTTCGGGCGACGTGCGCGGTGTAGGCGAGCATCTTGCTCGGGATGCATCCGGCGTTCAGGCAGGTTCCGCCGAACCAGCGCTCCTCGACGATGGCCACGTCCAGACCGGCGAACGAGTCGTCGACGACGGCGTTCCCGGATCCCGCACCGATGACGACAAGATCGTGATGGCGCATCCGGCCACCCTACGAGGACCTGCGCCGACCCGGCGCCCCGGCGCGCTGGCCCCCGCACACGCGGCGTCGAGGGCCGTACGCACCAGGTCGCCGACCACGTCTCCCGGCATGCCGATCCGTGAGCGGCTCGGGCGCGCAGCCGCAGGGGCCGCCCCGCGCGCATGCCGCCCGGGCGGGGCGCAGGGCCCGGGTACCGTGGGAACCAGCAGCAGCTGGAGCGGCCATGCCCGTGACATCGACCTCGCGTTCCCCGTCCCGGTCGCCGCACCCGCCGACGGGACCGCCATGACCGGCTCCCGCGGGCCGGCCCGGTGGCCGGCATTCGGACGGGTGCTCAGCACGATCCGCCGTACGCGGGCCGGCAGACGCTGGGGGCGTGTCCGGGACGTGGAACTGTGGCAGCGCTCGCTGGGGTTCGCCGCGCTCGGGTTCCTGACACTGGTACCGCTGCTGATCGTCGTGTCCGCGGCGAACACCGCCGGAGGACAGGGGTTCGCGCAGTGGCTGGGGGACGGGCTCGGAGTGTCGCCGGCCGCCAGGGCGGAGATCGACCGTCTCTTCGCCCTCCCCGGCGAGGCATGGCGTACCACCACGGCGTTCGGCCTGGCCCTGCTCGCCGTGTTCGGTCTGTCGTTCGGCACGGTGCTGCAGAGCGGCTACGAAAGGGTCTGGGACCTGCCTCCGTCGCGCTGGTGGGCCCGCTGGCGGCACGTACTGTGGCTCGGGGTGCTCGTCGCCGTCCTCTACCTGTCGGCGATCTCGTCACCGTGGCGCGAGTCCCCCGCCCGGGGGTTCGTCACGGTGGCGATCGGCACCCTGTTCTTCTGGTGGTCCCAGCGGCTGCTGCTCGGCGGCCGGGTCGGGTGGCTCGCCCTCCTGCCCGGGGCGGTGGCCACCATGGTCGGACTGCTCGGGCTGCGGGTCTTCTCCCGGCTCGTCTTCTCACCGCTGATCGCGTCCAGCGCCGTCACGTACGGCCCGTTCGGGACCGTCCTCGTCATCCAGACCTGGCTCGTCGGCGTCGGCGTCGTCGTCTTCGGCGGTGCACTCGTCGGCCGCCTCTTCCACGACGAACTGGCGCGCCGCGCTCAACCGCCGGCCCCCGGCCACTGACGCGACCGGGTTGCCCCGGTGCCGCCACTGCGCCGTCGCCGTCCGAGGCGTCATCGCCGGGCTGCCCCGCCCGGGCCCGTCGCCGCCGCCTTCGTCACCCCCGTACGACTGCTCGCACGTTTCCGATGCTGCCGCAGTCGGCCGCGAGCTGCCGCTCCCGCTCCCGCAGGAACGCGGTCCCGAGCTCGGCCCTCCGCTCGTCGGGCACGTTCTCCCTGGCGTCGTTGAGGATCGTCCGCTCCTCCTCGTCGAGGTGGTGGGAGACCGCCTTGGCCAGGGCCTCCAGGCGCTCGTCCCACTCGTCGGAACCCACCTCGGACACCTCGAGCAGCGCCAAAAGGGCCTCATTGCCCTCGGCGTGCTCCTCGGAGCCGTGTTCGACCTCCTCGTTGTCCACGTCCTTGAACCTCTTGAGCGCGCCGTACACCTCGGCCTCCTCGGCCTCGCCGTGCGCGATGAGGAGCGCGGAGAACTTCGAGAGGGCACCGGCCCGGTCCGCCTCCACGCTGCGCATCCGGCGGAAGAGGTCCTCCATCGTGCGGTGGTCCTTGAGGATCACGGCGACGACGTCCTGATTCTGCTGCTTCTCCGCGGCCATGCCACGTACCTCCTGCTCCCGATCTTCCTTCGCTTCAGGTGGCGCCTGCTCGATGGCGGTGAGTTCAAACCCGCTGCCGGGGTCGGCACCACCCGTACGGGTTTCCGCAGCGCCCACCGGGGCAGCCGCGTGACGAGGAACGAAGAGCCCCCGGAACGGAGGCCTGAAGATGTCAACCAATTCACTGATAGCCGTCATCGTCGTGGCAGTGGTCGTCGTACTCGCGCTCGCGGCGCTGCTGCGGATGCTGGCCCGCCGGCGCCACCTGCATGAACAGTTCGGCCCGGAGTACGACCGGACCGTCGCGGAGCAGGGCGACAAGCGCTCCGCCGAGCGCGATCTGCGTGCCCGGGAGGAGCGGCACGACCAGCTCGACATCAAGCAGTTGTCGCCCGAGCGCCAGCGTCAGTACGCAGACGAGTGGACGCGCGTGCAACAGCAGTTCGTGGACCGGCCGGAAGGCTCCGTGGCAGGCGCCGACGATCTCCTGACCCGGCTGATGGGTGAGCGCGGCTATCCCACCGACGGGTACGACGGCCAGCTGCGGGACCTGTCGGTGGAGCACGGACGCACGCTCGAGGAATACCGGGCCGCCCACGCCGTCAAGGTGCGCAGCGGCGCGGGAGAGGCCACGACAGAGGAGCTGCGCGGGGCGATGGTGCACTACCGCGCCCTGTTCGAAGAGCTGCTCGCCGACCAGAGGAGCCGATGACATGCCTGATCACGAGGAGCAGACGGGGCGGGCGTCCGAGCCCGTCCTGACGACGGAAGACCTCGCACGTCCGGCGCCGTCCCGCGACCGGGACGCGGCCGTCTATCCCGGCGAGGCCACCGGCGGCCGGAACGACGACGCGACGCGGGCGGTTGCGGACGGGCCTGCCGGGGACCGGGAGCAGGAGCCGGGCCGCGGATCCGGGAGCGAAGAGGAGCCGCTGCTGGGCGCCGCCGAGGCGGAGCGGTACCGCACCACGTGGAGCGAGATCCAGGGCCGGTTCGTCGACGACCCCCAGGAGGCGGTCCGCTCGGCGGACGCCCTGGTGGCGGAGGTCATGCAGAGCTTCGCGGGCACCCTCTCCGAGCACCGGAGCCGGCTGGAGAAGCAGTGGGACAGCGGGGAGCAGGTGCCCACCGAGGACCTGCGTCAGGCACTGCGGGCCTACCGTTCGCTGGTCAACCGGCTGCTGGACACCTGAGCCGCGGATCCGCGAGCGTTCGTGCCCCGCCGGGCCGCTGCCCGGCGGGGCAGCTTCGTACGTGCGTCTCATGCCCTGCCCGGCCAGCCCGTCCGCACCGCGCCGGTGGGCGCCGTGTCGGGGACGGCCGTGCCATGCTCAAGGGGTGAAGGGCGATGCCGTGGGCGAGGGCGCCGCACCCGAGGTGCTGGCGCTCGCCAAGGTGGTGGCCAGGCTGCGTTCCGAAATCGTGGCCCTGGAAGGCGTCGCCGCGACCACGGCCGTCGTCGAGCGGGCGAAGGGCGTCCTGATGGCCCAGGCCGACGTATCCGCCGACACGGCCTACGAGATGCTCCTCGGCCGTGCCGGTGAGCGGGGCCGCACCCTGCTGGAGGAATGCTGGATCCTCCTGGGGCGGATGCAGTCGCGCCCGCTGCCCGGCCGTGTGCCCGCCGGCCCGCCCCCCGCCGGCACCGTCTCGGACAAGGAGCCTGACACCCCGGTCCCCGGCGCCGGACGGCATCTCGCGGGCGGCGCCGCGCTGCGCCCGTTCCTGGCCCGGCTCGCCGACGGCCTGACGACGGCTCGCGGCGGGGACGACGTCGCGGAGCTGCTGCGGACCGTACTCGGCGGGGACGCCGGTGTGGATGCCGTGATGATCTACTCGCTGACCTCCGCCGGGAGCCTGGAGCTGACCGGCTGCGCCGGCATCGGCGAGGAGCTGGCCGAGCAGTGGCGCCACGTACCTCCGCTCAGCGGCGTCGCCGCCCACGAGGCCATCGCCGGGGGCCGCGCCCTGTGGCTGGAGGACCCGGCCGAGGACGCCCGCCGGTACCTGCTCATCGCGGAGCCGCCGGACCGGTGGCCCTCGCGCGCCTGGCTCCCCGTACCCTCCGACGGTCCCCCGACGGCTGCCATCGGCTTCCTGCGGACGCAGCCGGGGCCTTTCGCGGCCGGCACCCGGGCGTTGCTGCGGCGGGCGGCCCGATTGTGCGCGGGCCCGCTGGGGCTGGCGGAGCGCCCCCGCGACGCCGGTGCCGAGGGGTCTTCGGACGGCGTCGACGTGACGTCCGTCCAGCGGATGCTGGACGCGCTGGCCGGGCCCGCGATCCTCCTCACCCCGCTGCGCTCGAAGGCCGGCGAGGTGGAGGACTACCGCATCGACGCGGCGGCGCCCGAGTCGGTGGACGTGGCCGGGCGGCGCGGCAAAGAGCTCGTGGGCCGCCGGATCCTGGAGACGTACCCGACCGTGGTGGGCACCGCCCTGTGGGAGGGCTATCTGGAGGCCCTCACCACGGGGGCCGGGTTCGAGGGGGAACCGTTCACCTATGAAGAGGTGGTCGCCGGCATCCCGCGCCAGTCCGTCTACTCGGTCCGGGCATCCAGGCTGGGAGACCGCCTGGTCGTGTCGTGGATCCGCCACGACACCGGCGAGCGCGAGGCGCGCCGGCTCGCCGACATGCAGCGGCTGGGCACCCTCGGCTGGGCCGACTGGAACCTGGCGACAGGAATCATCAGCTGGTCCGATCAGATGTACACCATCTTCGGCCGCGATCCCGGGGAGGGGCCGATGACGCTGGAGGAGCTCCCGCGGCACCTCCTGCCCGACGATCTTCCGGTGGTGGCCGCAGCGGTGGAACGGCTGCTGGTCGACGGGGAGGCCGTCGACCAGCCGTTCCGGATCGCCACCGGGCACAGCGTGCGACACCTGCGGTTCGTGGCCGAGGCCCAGACGGACGCCGATGGTGCCCCGGTCGAGGTGCACGGCTTCTTCCAGGACCTCAGCGCGCAGCGCGGGGCCGAACTCGCGCTGCTCGAGAGCGAACGCGCCGTCCTCCTCCAGCGCGGCATGCTCCAGGCCGAACGGGCACTCGGCGCACGCCTCCAGGAGACCCTGCTGCCGGTTCCCGAGCAGTCCATGGAGCTGGCCGGTCTGTGCATCGACGTCGCCTACGTTCCGGCGGACCGGGGGATCAACGTCAGCGGTGACTGGTACAGCGCCATCGAACTGCCGGATGCCAGCGCCCTCTTCGTCGTCGGGGACGTGGCCGGCCACGGTCTGCCCGCCGTCGGCACCATGGCCCAGCTGCGATTCACCGCGAAGGGCATGACGATCACCGGCTCCCCTCTGCCCGACGTCCTGCGCCGGCTCAACTCCCTCCTGCTCCATACCGCGTCGGACCCGTCCGGCAGCACCACCGCGACCATGGTCATGGCCCGGTACCGGCCCTGGGACCGGCGTCTGACCTGGGTCCGGGCAGGCCACCTGCCCCCGCTGCTGGTCCGCGGCGACCGGGCGGACTTCCTCGAACAGCCGTCGGGCACCCTCCTCGGCGCCACCTTCGACGCCACCTACGGGCAGGCCGTCATCGACCTGTTGCCGGGCGACCGCCTGCTGCTCTACACCGACGGACTCGTGGAGGAACCGGGCGAGGGCCTGGACATCGGGCTCGACCGGCTCGCCGCCTCCACCCTGCGGCTCCTCAAGGAGGGGTACGGGGAAACCCTCGCCCGTACGCTCGCCGCGATGCGCCCGGGCAACCGCGACGACATCTGCGTCCTGGACATCCACGTGCCGGACGACCCGTGATCCGCCGTACCGGGCGGGGTCCGCGCCACGCCCTCGCCCGCATGTCCGCTCCCCCGGGCACTCGCTTGGGCGGCGAGCGACCGGGTAGACGCAGTACGCCCCGAGGACTCGGACGGGAGAAGCCATGACAACCTCAGCGGTTCATCTGACCGGGCACGGCGAGGGAGTGTGTGCGTGATGCGCACGACGAGCGGAAAGCGTTTCACCGTCGAGGCGAAGTCCCTCCCGGAGGCCACGGTTCTGGTCGCGGCGGGGGAACTCGACCACGACACCGCCGAGCCTCTGAGGCAGGCGCTGGACGCCGCCCAGCGGGACGGGGGCAGACTGCTGGTCGATCTGAGCCGCCTGGATTTCTGCGACTCCACGGGGTTGAACCTCTTGTTGACCTGCCGGCTCGCGGTCCAGGAGACGGGCGGCAGCCTCGAACTGATCGGCCTGCACCCTCCGGTCGCACGCATGTTCCACATCACGGGCGCGGAACGGCTCTTCCCGGTCCACACCGACCTGGAAGCCGCACTGGCACATCCCCGGCGCGCGTAGAGGAGGAGCGCACATGGACACGGGCCGGTCACCGGAGATGACCCGACGCCTCGCGCTCGACAGCGCTGCGAACGCGGTCACCCGCGCCCGCGACTTCACGCGTCAGGCCCTCGCCGAGTGGCGCTGGCCACCGGGCCCTGTGGGCGGTACGTCCAGGTCGGAGCTGACCGAAGACGCCCTCCTCCTGGTCTCCGAAGTCATTGCCAACGCCTGCCTGCACGCCGGCGGGCCGACGTCCCTCGTACTGCGCTGCACCGCCGTCCGGCTGCGGATCGAGGTGACGGACCGGAGCCCCGCCCCACCACGGACCAGGCGCCGTGCCGACCCGTCCCGACCCGGAGGGCACGGACTGCTCATCGTGGAGCGGCTGGGCCGTGACTGGGGATGGATTCCCGCGGTCGCGGGCCCGGGCAAGTGCGTGTGGGTGGAGATCGCCCCCCGCTGAGCCCCGCGCCCGGCTGTCAGTCCTCGGCTGTCGGTTCTCGGCTGTCAGTTCTCGGCCGTATAGCGGATCCGCGCCCACAGCGGCAGCGCGAACCAGCACAGCAGGTACCAGGCCAGTACGCCACCCACGAGCCACGGCACGCGGGCGTTGTGCGTCGCGACCCGCAGCACGAGCAACAGGGCCGCGGTACAGGTGGCCAGCAGCAGGATCAGGCCCGTGAAGGTCAGGCGCGCGGCCCATGTGACCGCCTCGGGCTTGATCCGGCGACCCGAGACGATGCGGTGGAAGGCGACCGGCCCGATGAGCGCGCCCGTCGCGAGCGCGCCCAGCACCACGGTCACGATGTAGATCGTCTTGTCGGTCTGCGACAGGCCGTGGAACACGGGGGTGAAAGCGACGGTGAGCAGGAATCCGAAGAGGATCTGGACCCCGGTCTGCGCGACCCGGATCTCCTGGATGAGCTCTTGCCACTGCCGGTCCGCACGCTCCTCCGCGGTCTCGTCCCGTCCGGCCCCGCCGGCCCCGCTGACACCCGGCATGACGCCTCCCTGGAACGCGCCGCCCCTTGACGCCTACCCCTGAGCCGCCCCCTCATGTGTCCGGAACGCGAGGGGCCTCATCGGGCGCGGCGCCGCTCCGGCGCGCGGTGAACAGGAGGTACTCCCACTCCATCGCCCCGTCCTGGAGCGCGCCGCCCGCCAGCTCGTCGAGGGCCCGGTCCAGGGCGGCGGTCTTCTCGGGAGCGTCGGCGATGTTCCGGTAGACCGCGATCGTCGGGCCGTAGGCGGCCTTGAAGAATGCGCGGAAGTGCGCGGGCTTCGCGAAGCGGTCCACGCGGACCGTCCGCCGTCGCGCCTGCGCCCCGTGGATACGGTCACCGAGGAGAGCGCGGACGTGCTCTTCCTGCCCCCACAGGGGCGGCGGAGGCGCGTACGCCTTCATGGCGGTGAACATCTGCCCGATGAACCCCTCCGGGGTCCAGCTGATCAGCCCTACGGTGCCGCCCGGCCGGCAGACCCGCAGCAGTTCGTCGGCGGTGTCCTGGTGGTGCGGGGCGAACATGACCCCGACACAGGACATGACCGTGTCGAATTCTCCGTCGGCGAAGGGCAACGCCTCGGCGTCGGCCACCTGCCAGCGCAGCTCGGCGCCGCGCGCCGCCGCGTCCCGTCGCCCCACGTCGAGCAGCTCGGGCGTGAGGTCGGAGGCGATCACGTCGCCGCCGGCCAGCGCGGCCGGGATGGCGGCGTTCCCCGACCCCGCGGCGATGTCGAGCACCCGGTCGCCGTGCTTCACCCCGCAAGCCTCGACCAGGACGGGCCCGAGGGCCCCGACGACCTCCTTGGCGACCGCCGGGTAGTCGCCGAGCGCCCACATCGTCCGGTGCTTCGCTTTGAGCGCGCGGTCAGCGTCGCGCGCGTCTGCCGTATCGGTCATGCCGTCCGCCTCCTTCGCCTGGTGCCGAACCCCGTGCCGAACCTCGCACCGAACCCCGTGCCCGATCCTCACCTGCTTCGAGCATAGGAACCCGCGCGGACCGCGGCCCGGCGACAGCTCCCGGTCGCCCCGAGGGATGGGCGGAGTGACGATGGGAGGGCGGACCTCGCTCGCGGTCGCAGCCCCGATCTCCGGCGAGGGGACGGCTTGCGCTCGCGGAGCGCGGCCAGGGGCGCTCCCCGTCGGGCGTGCGGACGCGGACCTGTTCCCACGCGTAAGGAAAGCCCATGAACCGGCGCATACGCCTGCTCGTCATCGGTCCACTCGCGGCGGCCTCTCTCGTCGCTGCCCCTGCCGCCCTCGCGGCGGTCCCCCGGTCCTCTCCCTCCGCGGTCCCGGCCGCGACGTGTTCCGTCTCCGGCGTGCTCGACAACGGCAAGGTGCATCTCTCCGGCGGCGGCTTCACCCCGGGCCCGGCGTACGTGTACGGGTCGGCCGGCTTCGGCGGAACCGTGGAGATCGCGCAGAACGGCGGCTTCCAGATCATGAACGTGCCGCCGGCCCAGTACAGCGTCCGACAGGGCGGCGAACTCACCCAGTGCAGCGGCTTCACCAGCTGACTTATCTAAAATATGGCCTTTTGGTGCAATAGTGGATTAAATTTACTAAGTATCCTTACATCCGTGGGGACCGCATCCTTAGGTCGGGACATGGACGAGCCGGACACCCCCGAGCGGCGCGCGCGGCTGAGTCGGCCGCGGGTGCTGGCCGCGGCCGTCGCGCTCGTGGACCGGGAGGGACTCGCGGCGCTGACCATGCGGCGGCTCGCCACCGACCTGGGTGTCGAGCCCATGGCCATCTACCGGTATACGCCCGGCAAGGAGGCCCTGCTGGACGGCCTGGTCGAGGCCTTCTTCGCCGAGGTCAACGACCGGCTGCGCACCACGGCCGACGCCTGCGCGGGACCTTCGTGCGAACCCGTCGGCATTCTCCCCTGGCGCGCCGAACTGCGCCGGATCGCCTGCGCCTTCGCCGCCGCCGTACACGCCCACCGCGAGATCCTGCCCGTCGTGGCCACCCGCCCCCTCGCCGTGCCGGTGGCCCGGCGACCGACGCCGGCCCTCCAGCTGACCGAGCACATCCTCGCCGTTCTCGTGCGGGCGGGCTTCGACGACGCCACCGCGCTCACGATCTACCGTGCCTTCGTGGCCTGGAACCTCGGCTGGCTGCTCGTGGACAAGCGCCCAGTGGTCGACGATCCGGACGAGCCGGACCTCTTGCTGCGACTGGGCCTGCACCGGCTTCCCGCCGCCGAGTACCCCCGCCTGCGCGCGCTGGTCCCGCAGTTCGCCGATTACAACGAGGAGCAAGAGCTGATCGCCGGTCTCGACAGTCTCCTGAACCGGATGCCCGAGCCGCCTCTTGACTCGTTCTACGGCGGAAGCGCACGCTGAGGATACGACGTACATATCGGGCGTAAGCATACGCAGTACAGCTGTACGCGTACGCGCTGTCCGCCCACTCGTCCCCATTGCCGTGAGCGCGCCGCCCCAGGCCGGGTCGGCCCCGCCGATCCGATGCCCGACGGCGCCCGAGAGGGGCCCGTCATGCCCACCGGATACACCATCCTCCGCGTCCGCGTCACAGCCAAGGACGCCGACACCCTGCGCGCCCTACTGCGCGATTCACGTCCCGACGTCGGCGGCCGCATCGGCCAGAACCCGGACGGCAGCCTCAGCTTCGACGCCTACGTCTCCCCCGAGCAGGCCGAAGACCTGGCCCGCGAGGGCGTCTCGGTCGAGACGGTCGAGGACGCCACCGCCACCGGGCGCGCCCGCCAGGCCGAGGTGGGCGAAGGAGACCGGTTCGCCTCGGAGGACGCGGTTCCGCAAGGTCTCGCCCTCAAGGTGCAGGACATCTAGGAGGGGCGCCATGCCTTACCTGAACATCAACGAAGTCGAATCCGGCGTGACCAGCCTGGCCGCCGCGTTCCCGAAGGCCGAACTCATCCGACTGCCCGAGCCGACCTTCGAGGGCCGCACCTGCCACGCCCTGCGCATCGGCACCCGCCGATTGGAACCGAAGCCCGCCGTCGTCCTGATCGGAGGCGCGCACGCCCGCGAGTGGGGCAGCAGCGAGATCCTGGTCAACCTCGCGGCCGACCTGTTGCACGCACACGCCGGCGGTACGGGCCTGGCGTACGGCGGTACGAGCTTCGCCTCCGCCCAGGTACGCACGATCATGGAGGAGCTCGACGTCGTCGTCTTCCCGCTCGTCAACCCGGACGGACGGCACTACAGCCAGACCGTCGACCCCATGTGGCGGCGCAACCGCAATCCGGCCCGGTCCGGCGGCAATCCGGCGGCCATCGGCGTCGACCCAACCGCAACTACGACCACCTCTTCGACTACCGGACGGCCTTCCACCCGCTCGCCGCCGTGCGGGTCTCGGACGACCCGGCCGACCCCGACCAGGTCTACCAGGGCCCTGAGCCCTTCTCGGAGGTGGAGACCCGCAACGTGCGGTGGCTGCTGGACCGGTTCATCCGGACCCGCTGGTTCGTGGACGTCCACAGCTACACCCAGAAGATGCTCTACGTATGGGGCGACGACCAGAACCAGTCCGTCGACCCGGCCAAGAACTTCCGCAACCCCCTCTTCGACGGCAAGCGCGGACTGAAGGACGGACTGCTCTACGCCGAGTTCGTCGACGAGGGCGACGCCGATGACTCCGCGGTGCTCGCCGAGCGGTTCTGCGAGGCCCTGAAGGGCGTACGCGGCACGGAGTACACCCCTGAGCCCGCCTTCGACCTGTACCCGACGTGCGGAACCAGCGACGACTACACCTACGCCCGCCACATCCTCTCGGGCCAGGAGGAGGAGAAGATCCTCGCCTTCACGATCGAGTGGGGAACCGCCTTCCACCCGCCGTGGACGGAGATGAAGAAGATCGTCCTCGATGTCGACGCCGGCCTCGTGCAGTTCTGCCTGACCGCTGCCGCCTAGGACGCCCGAGTCAAGCCTTGAGAATTTCGACGAGACCCCACCGGACGAACTCCCGCAACTGGAGGACCGCATCGAGCTGATGAAGCCGCAGATCAGGCGGTTGCGTGCCGACATCGCCTGTTTCCAGGAAGTCCACGGGCAAGAGCGCCCTGGCCAGCCGCGTGCGCTGCTGGCCCTCAAGGAACTCCTCGTGGGGACCAACCTCGACGGGGCCGAGCTGGTGAGCACGAAACCCGCGAACGACGCGGTCTACGACCTCCGCAACCTGGTCATCGCCACCCATCTGCCGGCTCACCGCGATGCCCCCGACCCGCAGCCGATCCCGATCGGGATCGAACGTCCCATCCTGCACGCCCAGGTCGACACCGATCACGCGGCACCCGGGCGCCTGCTGCACGTCATCACCATGCACCTGAAGTCCAAGATCCCAAGCGATATCCCCGGTCAGGTGCTCGACCCCAAGAAGGGCATCTGGCGCAGCGCCGACGCCTGGGCCGAAGGCAGCTTCCCGTCCTCCATGAAGCGCATGAGCCAGGCCGTGGAAGTGCGGCGCCTGGTCGACCTCATCCTCCACGACGACCCCGACGCGCAGATCATCGTCACCGGCGACTTCAACGCCGAACCGGACGAAGTCCCGGTCCTGGCGATCTGCGGCAACGTCGAGGACACCAGCAACGGTGAGCTCGCCCCGAAGGTGCTGGTCCCCATCGAACGCACCATCCCGAGCGATGCCCGCTACACCCTCTTCCACCACGGCCGAGGCCAGATGCTCGACCACATGCTCGTCACACGCAACCTCCTCGCCCACTACCGCGGCTCGGAGATCCACAACGAACTGCTCCACGACGACTCGCCGGCCTTCGCCACCGACGAGAAGTTCCCCGAATCCGACCATGCCCCGGTCGTCGCCACCTTCGAGTTCGACTGAGACATGGTCAGTGCCCGGCGGCCTTGACCAGGGCCACCGCCGTCCCGATGGCCGCGTCGATCACCCCGCCCAGCAGGGACACGATCAGCCCGCCGCCCATCCGTACCCCGCCGAACCAGCCCCAGGTGAACAGCGAGGCCACGTTCACCCAGGCCGCGGTGAGCAGCGCGGTGTGCAGCGACATGGCCCCGAGCCCCGCGAGCAGGATCAGGAACAGCGGCCCGGCGGCCGAGAGCAGGAGCGGGCTGGCGACGTACAGCATCTCCAGCAGCTCCCGTCCGCCGATGCCCCGCCGGTGCACCACGCGGTGGGCCTGGCCGTCGGCGACGAGGGAGGCCAGCCACAGGCCGAGCGCCGTCACGGCGACCGACAGGGCGACGTCTCCCGGCTGCGCGTGCGCCGAGTACGCCCACCCCACCACGACCGCGATCATGGTGATGGTGGCGTACAGGCGTTCCTTCAGCCGTGCCGCGGACAGCCGGACGTGGTCCGGGTCCTCCCCGTCGAGGGCGGGCACGGCGGCCGTGGGATCCATGCGGCCACGGTAGGGCGCCCGGTCACGGCCGTGGCCCTGCCGGGCCGGGGAGGTCCTCCGGCCGGACCAGCCCCGGGCCCAGCGCGTCGAGCACGGCCGCCGCGACGCGCTGTTGACCGGCAGGGGTGAGGTGGACGCCGTCCTCCTCCACGTGGCCGTGTGCGGCGGTTCGGGTGTCGATGGTGACCTCGGGCTCCGCGAGCAGGAGTTCCGCGAGGGCGTCGAGGTCCGCCCCGGCCCATCCGAGTCCGGCCCGCCTGAAGTGCACGTACTGCTCGACCCGCCGGGGATCGACACCGGTCGGGGTGAGCCAGATCCACCGGGCTCCGGCCCGACGCACCGTCAGGTCGCGCAGGGCCCGCAGGGCGCGGCGGGTCTCGGCGGCGGCGACCAGCGGGACCCCGTCCAGCCGTTGGACGTCGTTCGCCCCCAGCATGCACAGCACCCAGTCGGGCCGCTGGAACGCGAGCAGCGGGACGTTCGCCAGGGCCTGGGTCGTCGTACTGCCGGACACGGCCAGGTTGGTGCAGCGGACGCCTTCCGGGAGCAGGTGCCGCAGGATCTCGAACCAGGAGAGCCGGTCGGCGGTGGTGCTCTCCCCGACGGCCACGACGTGCTCGCCCGGCCGGAACGGCAGCCCGGCCAGGCGGGCGGCGGCCCCCGGCTCGGCCGCGAGCGCGGCGGCGGCCGCCCGGTTGCGCTCCTCGAACCGGTCCAGGCGCGTCCGGTAGCCGGCCCGGTCGAGCCCGAACAGGGCGGCGAGCGCGGCATCGTCGGGGGCGGGGCCGAGGTGTCGCAGGACCCTCTCGGGCTGGTGGAAGCGGAGCATGCGCTCCGCCGGGTCCTGGGCGGGGGTGGTGGTGGGGCTCGTCATGGCGGTCAGACCTCCGTACGGACACGGCGGCGCGGCAGCAGGAACCCGGCCGCGATCAGCCACAGCAGGCCGGCGAACCGGGCGACCGGCAACAGCAGGGCGGCGCCGTCGGCCAGCAGGACCAGCGTGGACAGTTCGGCGACCGCGGCGATGGCCAGGCCCGCCACGGCGAGGGCGCGGGGAAGCAGGCCGGCGAGCAGCCCCGGTACGGCGATCCCGGCGACCAACAGCCCCAGCAGGACGACGTGGGCGGGCCCGCCGAGCCCGAAGGCCAGGTACTGCAGCGCCCGTACGGATTCGGGGTGATCGGCCACCTCGGGCCGGGACAGCACCCAGGTGACCAGTCCGGAGCAGGCGAGGAAGGCCGAGGCGAGGACGCCCCCGGCGAGGGCGATGGTGGCACCGGGGGCTCGTACGCCGAGCTTGTGCAGCCGTGCCGAGACGGTCGCGGCGTAGATCGCGAGCGGCACCGAGGCCGCGAACTGCAGGGCCCCGGAGACGCGGACCGCACCGGTGTGGTCGCGGAAGTAGGAGGTCACCGTGTCGGTGGAGCCGAAGGGCGAGGGGAAGGGGTCCCCGCCCGCGAGCAGGGTGCCGAGCACGAGCCCCGCGAGGAAGAGGGCGGTGAAGACCACGGCCAGGATGCCGGGCGGCGGCCCGGCCTGCGGGTCGCGGCGGCTGCGTGCCTCCGGGTCGGTGGCGGTGGCGTGGGCGGCGTTGGCAGTCACGGCAGAATCCGTTCTCTCAAGTCAATCGTTCACCGAGGAGAATCATTTCGCGTGGCTTACGATAGGCCTGTGAACAGCTCTCGGCAACCGCATACGACCGACCCCGCCCCGGCCACCGGGCCGCGCGGAGCCGCGTTCCTCCTTGCCCAGATCGGCGCGCACGCCGCCGGGTTGTTCGCCGAACGCATCGGCCACCTGGGACTGACCCCTGCGGACGTCGGGCTGCTGCGCATGGTCGCCGGGCAGCCGGGGCGCAGCCAGCGGGCCCTCGCCGAGGACCTGGGCGTCGTACCGAGCCGTGTCGTCGCGCTCATCGACGCCCTGGAGGGCAAGGACCTCGTCGAACGTCGGCGCAGCGCCGAGGACCGCCGCAACTACGAACTCCACCTCACGGCGGAGGGGAAGCGCGCCCTCGGCGCGGTCTCCCGAGCGGCCGCAGCCCACGAGGACGCCCTGCTCGCAGCCCTCGACCCGGAGCAGCGCACTCAACTCCGCGGACTCCTGGAGCGCGTCGCCGCCGAACAGGAACTGACTCCCGGAGTCCACCCCGGCTACCGGAACCGCGGCTGAAGTCCGGCCGTGCGGGGAGGTCGGCGGCGGGTGGCCGTCGTCACCGCGCGGGCGAACAGGTCGCGCTCGCCCGCGCGGTGACGGCTCCTTCGGTTCGCCCGGGAGGGCCGGGATCAGGCGAAGTACTGGAGGCTGACCCTGAGAACGATGTCCTGCGGCCAGCCCGAGTCCACGCGGATCCGTACCAGCTCCCCGTCGAGCGGCACCACGTTGTGCACCGTCATGACCGCTCCTCCCATGAACGGCTTGTCGGTGGGCGGGTACACCTCTGCGACGCTCGCGCACACGTTGGTGTAGGCCGCCACGCCGGGCGCCTCCAGCAACCGTTCGAAGACACCGTGGCCGCGAAGGGTGTAGGAGTAGCCGATCTGCTGGAAATCCGCCCGCGCCTCGCCCTGACCGCCGCCCCCACTGGGCGGGATGGCCCTGTCGGACGCGGTGTTCCCGTTGCCGCCGCCGGCCGTGCTCCCGGTCGCGGGCTCACGGAGATTGGTGTGCGTCATGTCCGTCTCCCTTCGATGGACCCCCCTTCTCCCTTCCCATGGTGGACCGGCCCGGTGCCGCCGCGACCCCCTGAAATGGGGGATGGACAGGATCGGGTCGGCCGGTCAGCGGGTCAGCGCGGCGATGAGTTCGTCGCGGCCGTCGGCGCCCGTCTTGCGGAACAGGGCCTTGAGATGGTCGTTGACCGTGTACGGAGACAGGTCGAGGCGCCGGGCGATCTGTTTGACGGCTGCGCCGGCGCGCAGTTCGCACAGGGTGGCGCGCTCGCGAGGGGTGATCCCGTACCAGGCGCAGAACGACGGCATCACGAGGTCTCCGGCCGCCCCCTGGAGAACCAGGGCGACATCACCGGTGGCGTCCGTGTCGAGCGGCTGCCCTTGAAGGGTCATCCACCGCCCGCAGACGACGGGAGGGGCGCACACCAGTGGCGCCCAGGCACCCGCATCGTGTGCGCGGGAGCGTGCGGCGAGGGAGAGCGCGACGAGGAACGCGCCGGGGACCCACTCCGGGAAGACGTGCCCGCCCGGCGAGGACAGGCGGTCCAGCCAGTCCCGCGCCTGGGGGCTGACCGCCCTGATCGAGTGGTCGGGTCCCACCGTCACCACCCCGGCGGGAAGCGCGGGGGCCACGGGAAGGAGGGGGCCCTCGGTCACGTAACGGCGCAGGGCGGCCACGAGCGCCGGTCCGAGCCTGGCCGCCCGCTGGAGGTCGTCCGGGCCGAACGGGCAGGCTCCGGCACAGCGCAGCAGCCCGAGCGCACCCCACACCCCGTGCCGGTCCCGGAGGAGGAGCCGCAGCTCGGAGCCCGCCCCGTTCGCCGTGAGGATCTCGCGCACCCGCGAGTCCGAGGGACCGTCGCCCGGCGGCCCCACGACGGTGGCCGGGGTGGCCAGACCGGCCAGGGCGGCGGGGCGGTAGGGGTCGCCGCCCCGGTAGCGGTGCATGACGAGGTCGGTGACGAGTGAGGGGGCGTATTCGTGCCAGAAACTGAAGCTCCCGAGGCCGAGCCCCGTCGCCGGATCGGTGGCCACCAGGCTGAGCCCGTCGTGGGGCAGCAGCGGGGCGAGCACCCGGGAGATCCCGTCCCCCCGCCCGCCGAGGCCCGCGTCCTGGCCGGCGGCGGCGTACAGGTCACGCGCCAGCCGCCCCGCGTCGAAGAACGTGAGCGCCACAAGCTCCCATTATCCCGGCGGAGCCGGCTCCGCGCACGGGTGTGCGGAGCCGGCTCCGCCGACAGTTCTACGATCTGGTTCATGCCGACTCCCGAGTGCTACGCATGCAGCAAGGAAGCAGCGATCGACGAACTTCCACCCCGCGAGTGCGTGGCACATGACCGGCACTGGCGGGTGGCCCACGCCTTCAACACCGCGCTGCCCGGCTGGCTGGTGCTGCTGCCCCGGCGCCACGTTGCCGCCGTTCACGACCTCACCGATGCCGAGGCAGCCGCCCTGGGGATGTGGCAGGTCAGGCTTTCCCGGGCTCTCCGGAGCACGACTGGTTGCGCCAAGACGTACGTCGTCCAATTCGCCGAAGCCGAAGGCTTCGCGCACGTGCACTTCCACATCGTTCCGCGCATGGCAGATCTGCAACCGGAGCATCGAGGGCCGGGCGTCTTCGGGCTGCTTCGGCGGCCCGAGCAGGAGCACGTGTCGGCTGACCAGGCAGACCAAGTGGCCCAGTCCGTCCGAGCGCAGCTCCAGGGGCCCCGCATGTGAACCGTGCCGCCGACACCGTCATCCCCCTGCTCCCGGGCACAAAGGCCTTGCCCCTGCCCCCGACTCGGCTTTCCCTGTCAGCCGACGCCTGACGAAATCGAACGGCAGGTTCGCGCTGCCCGGAGGGCGCTGGTCCCCTTTGGTTGTGTTTGCCATTTTTTCAGTCAGTGGCGGCGGATTTCGGTCGTTGTGATCGAAGAACCGGCCGCGCGAGGCAGGGGCACCCCACCCTGGAACGGAGTCCCGTCCCGACCAGGGCGGGACATCGCGATCGAGACGCACAGGGGGAAGGGGAAGTCATGGGGGTACGTACACGGCTGCGCGCGGGCGGCGTCGTGGTGGGGGCCGCGGTGCTGGCGGTCGGGGTGGCATCGGGTCCGGCGTCAGCTGCCGACGAGTGGCGGCCGCGGCCGGGAAGCCTGTACATCTCCGACCTGCCGAAGACCGAGTCGTGGCGCGCCAACCCGGTGGCACGGGGTTGGGGCCACGAGTACGTCTGCCCGGCGGGCTGGCCGGCGGAGCCGGCTGCGGTGAACGTCTGGAACCGGGACTTCACCACTGCGGAGACCGCGTTCGCCCAGCAGAAGGTGGCGGTGTTCGCCACGGAGGCCGAAGCCATCGCGTTCGCGGCCAAGGCCCGGCAGGACTACCTCGACTGCGCGAACGCCCCGCAGCCGCCGGGTGTCACCGCGACCTACCACGACCACGGCGTGGTCGCCGTCGAGGAAGGCGCCACCCTCCAGGGGATGTACACCTTCAACTCCAACAGCCCCGAGCGCCCCGACTTCAACTACCTGTGGGGTGTGGGCCGCGACGGCGACACGGTCACGCTGGTCCTGTGGCAGAGCTACTGGGGCGAGCCGCCCGTGGCCGCGTGGAAGAGCACCTTGCGGACCGCGGTGAACAAGCTGTACTGAGCGCGATCAGGGCGGCGAGGCCGGCGTCGGCTCTCGTACCGGGGCTGCGGGCCTCCCGCGGGCCGGCTCGCCGCCCCACGCCGTTGCCCTCAGCCGATGCCGCACTGCGACGGAGTTCCACCCCGGACGGGGCACAACCTGACCGATGTCGAGATCATCGGCATCGACGGCGATGCGTGGGACGTACGTTCAACTGGTTCACGCCCACTACCGCCATCAGATGGTCGACAGGTGCTTCGGCCTCGAGTCCCCGCCCAGCTCCCCGTGTCCACCGGGCCGGCGGAAGCAACCCGTCCGCTCACACAACTGGGGGCTCCCCGAATGAACACCTCACCGCACAGACAGATCAGCCGACAGCACCGCACGACGCTGCGCTGGATCGTCGCCATCACCACCGTCGCGCTCGTCTTCGACGGCTATGACCTGGTCGTCTACGGGACCATGGTGCCCAACTTCCTGCGCGACCCGAGCCAGATCGGCCACCTCTCCGTCGCACAGGCCGGCGCGCTCGGCTCCTATGCGCTCATGGGCGTCATGGTCGGCGCGCTGACCGCCGGAGCGATCGGCGACCACATAGGACGGCGCCGCATCATGATCGCGGGGATCATCTGGTTCTCCGTCGCCATGGGGCTGAGCGCATTCGCCACGAGCATCACCGCGTTCGGCGTCCTGCGCTTCTTCACCGGCGTCGGGGTGGGCGCCCTGGTGGCCACCGCCGCCGCGATCGTCGCAGAGTTCGCACCGCCCCACCGCCGCAACGTCTACAACGCGATCGTCTACAGCGGCGTCCCCGCCGGCGGTGTCCTCGCCGCGGTCATGGCCCTCCTCACCTCCGGTGCGGACAGCTGGCGCACGCTGTTCCTCTTCGGTGCGGCCCCCCTCGTGGTCCTCCTGCCGGCCACGCTGCTGCGCCTGCCCGAGTCTCCCAAGTGGCTGCTGGCGCGCGGGCACACCGAGCGGGCCCACCTGCTCTCCGAGCGCACCGGAGTCACCCTGGGCGAATCGCCCCGGGCAGCCGACGACAAGAAGGTCGGCTTCGCAGCTTTGGCGAGCCGCCGATACGCCCTGCCCACGGTGCTGCTCGGCCTGATGAGCTGCTCCGGTCTTCTGCTCACCTACGCCCTGAACACGTGGCTGCCCGAGATCATGGGGCAGAGCGGTTTCGGCAAGTCCTACGCGCTGGTCTTCCTGCTCGCCCTGAACGGCGGGGCGATCATCGGTGGGGTACTCGCCTCCCGTGCCGCCGACCGGACGGGCCCGCAGCGCGTGATCACGTCGACGTTCGCGCTGGCCGCCGTCTCCTTGATGCTTCTCACCCTGGGACTGCCGCTCGGTGTTCTGCTGGCTCTGGTCGCGGTGGCCGGAATCGGCACGATCGGCACCCAGGTCCTGGTGTACGGCTTCGTCGCGAACTACTACGACACACGGGCCCGCGCTGCCGGAGTGGCCTGGTGTGCCGGTTTCGGCAGGCTCGGCGGCATCGGTGGGCCGCTCGTCGGCGGAGCCCTCATGAGCGCCGGGATCTCGCCGCACCACGCGTTCTACGCCTTCGCCGGCGTCGCCGTCCTCGGCGCGCTGGTGAACCTCTTCGTACCGCGACAGGGGTCAGAGGGTGGAGATGTCGATGACAAAGCGGTAGCGGATGTCGCCGGCGAGGACCCGCTCGTAGGCGTCGTTGATCTCGTCCGCCCGGATCAGCTCGATCTGGGCCGCCACTCCGTGCCGGGCGCAGAAGTCCGGCATCTCCTGGGTCTCGGCGATCCCGCCGATGCCGGAGCTGCTCATGCCGCGGCGCAGGCCGGTCAAGGACTGCAGCTCGATCCCCACCGACTCCTCCGGCAGGCCGAGATCGACCATGCTCCCGTCCGTACGCAGCAGTGAGAAGTAGGCACCGAAGTCGAGCGGTGCGGAGACGGTGTCGATGACTACGTCGTGCTCACCGGCGAGACGGCGTTCGACGGTCGTGCGCTCCAGCGGTGCCTTCGCGGCGGGTGCGGCGTAGGCGGCGACAGCGGTCACGGGAGTACGTCCCCTTCTCCGGGTTCGGCGCGTTCGGCGTATTGCGGGAGGGCCGCGAGGGGGAGGGCGGAGAGGGACCGGACCGGTCCGTGGTCCGCACGCCCTTCCCAGGGTCACCGCGCCCGTGGCTTCCTGCCCGTCGGGAACGGGCACAGCCCGTACAGGCTCCACGGCCACCCCGCTCGGGCCACTCAGGCGGGTTTGTTGCTGTTCAGGTGCATTGGGGCGGAGCGGCGTCGGGGAAGAATCCCCCGACGCGTCCCGTCTGGAAAGGGCGGGTAACCAGCCGGAAGGGCGGAACCCACCAGCCATGCTCATCAGCCGCACGTACGCCACACTCGTCGTCGTCGTCGCCACCGCGGCGGCCATCGCCTGCGCCGGCAGCGCACAGGCAGCAGCGGCGGGCGGTGCCGCCCCGTCGGCCTGCCGCCCTGCCAACCACCTCGCGAAGATCCGCCCGGACCAGTCCGGTTCGGGGCACCTCCACTTCCGTGTCACGCTGACCGCACCGAAGGGGTACGCGTCGTGCCGTCTGGCGGGTTCCCCGATCGACGTGGGTTTCACCCGCCTCGGCGTGCCGCTCGGCGTCAAGGCCGGCCGGTACGGTGACCAGACCACATCGGTGACGTTCGGACCGGGACACCCCGTCCACTTCGACATCCAAGCCCCGACCGAGGCCACCGCATTCCGGCCGACCAGGCGTCATTCACACTCAGGGCCCCCGGCGGCGAGATCCCGGGCACCTCCGTTGCCCAGGGCGCCCTCCGGATCGCGGCCGGCACGGTCATCGGCCCCGTCCGGTCCGGAGCCTGACCTTGGCGGGTTCACTGGCTGACTCCCGTGCCGCAGGACGGCGTGGCGGGGCGGGAGGGGGAGGAAGCCGCTGGTGCGTGCGGTGTATACGGCGTATCCGGGGCGGTCTGCCATGTGCTTCTCCAGGAGGCGCTTGCCGCTGCCGACGGTGAGCAGCAGGGTCATGAGGACCGGGGAGACGAGGACGGCGAGGGCCGGTTGCCAGGCGGTGCAGGCGAGCAGGTACACGCCCCACCAGACGAGGCTGTCGCCGAAGTAGTTGGGGTGGCGGGTCCAGGCCCACAGGCCCCGGTCCATGATCCGGCCCCGGTTGGCCGGATCCGCCTTGAAGCGTGCCAGCTGGTGGTCGCCCACGGCCTCGAACCCGAGCCCGAGCGCCCACACGGCGATCCCGCAGAAGGCGAGGAGGCCGAGGGGTTCGAAGCTGTAGGAGGCGGCCTGGACCGGCAGGGAGATCAGCCAGACGAGGGCGGCCTGGCCGAGGTAGACGGTGCGCAGCGCGTACCGGGTCCGGTTGCCGGGGGCTTTGTCGAGGAGAGCCGTGTAGCGCGGGTCCTCGCCGTGGCCGCGGGAGCGTCGTGCGATGTGTGCCGAGAGCCGCAGCCCCCACACGACGGTCGCCGCGGCGACGAGCAGGCGCCGGCCGTCGTCGCCGTGTCCGGCGGAGAGCAGCCAGGTGACGGCGGCGACGGCGCTGAAGGCGATGCCCCAGGCGATGTCGACGATGCGGTGCAGACCACGGCGTAGCGCGACGGCGAAGGTGGCGAGCAGCACCGCCCCCGCCGCGGCCGCGGTGACGGCGAGGTTCACGGCGAGGGCACCCCAGTCGGTGGCGTTCACTCCGCGCTCACCAGGGCGTACCGGTCGGCGGGAGGCTTCATCGGCGGGTCTTTTCGGTGAGGAGGAGCTGGCGTACGTCGAGGTAGCGGGAGCGGAATCCGGCTTCCGAGTAGGCGAGGTAGAACTCCCACATGCGCTGGAAAACGGTGTCGAACCCGAGGGTGGTGACGAGGCGGCGGTTGGCGGTGAACCGCTCGCGCCACAGGCGGAGGGTCTCCGCGTAGTGCTCGCCGTATCCGTGGTCGGCGACGGAACCCAGACCGGTGGCGGCGGCGTGCTCGGCGATGGCGCGGCGGGAGGGGATCAGACCGCCGGGGAAGACGTACTTGCCGATCCAGGTGTGGGTGGCGGCCGTGTGGAGCATCCGGCGGTGGCCCATGGTGATCGTCTGGAGGGCGATCCTGCCGCCGGGGGCGAGCGAGCGCCGCAGCGCCGCGAAGTAGGAGGGCCAGAATTCGGCGCCGACCGCCTCGATCATCTCGACGCTGATCACGGCGTCGTGGCGGCCTTCGGCGTCGCGGTAGTCGCGCAGCTGGATCTCCACCCGGTCGGCGAGACCGGCCGCGGCGATGCGTTCGCCGGCGAGGGCGGCCTGTTCGGCGGAAAGGGTCAGGGTCGTGACCCGGGAACCGCGGGCGGCGGCCCGCAGGGCGAGCTCGCCCCAGCCGGTGCCGATCTCCAGCAGTCGTGTGCCGTCGCCGACCCCGGCGAGGTCCAGGAGCCGGTCGATCTTGCGGTGCTGGGCCTCCGCCAGGGACTCGGACCGGACGGGGAAGCCGGCGAAGACCGCGGAGGAGTAGGTCAGGGTGGGGTCGAGGAACGCGGAGAACAGCTCGTTGGACAGGTCGTAGTGGCGCTGGATGTTGACGCGGGCTCCGGCACGGGTGTTGCGGTCGGCGACGGGGCGGGCGGACACCCACAGGCCGCGGAGCCGGCGCAGCGGGGCGGGCACCAGCTCGTCCACGTGCCCGGCGAGAACGGTCAGTACACCGGCCAGGTCCTCGCCGTCCCATTCACCGGCCATGTACGACTCCCCGAAGCCGATCAGGCCGTCGCGGCCGATACGCCGGTGGAAGGCGTCCGGGTCGTGGAGGGTCAGCTGCGGGCCGGCGGTGGCCGTCGGGGAGGATCCCGTGGTGGGCGCGGTCAGCGACAGCCGGTCCAGGGCCCGGCCCACCAGGTGTCCGGCCACGGCGGTCCGGGCGGGCCCGGTGGACGGCAGTCGGGCCACGTCCGGCCATCGCGCCGCGTCGACGTCGGTACGGCGGATGGCGGGCGCGGCGGAACCGCTGGGGTCGGCCGGCGGTGGCTGCCTCGACGCCTGTGGCTGTGGGGGGACCGCGCCGCGGCGGCCGGACTGCCGGGCGCGGGCGTGGGACGTGGTGGCGGGCTGGGTCACGAGGGCATGCCTTCCTGCGGGGCGGACGGGGGGCGGGGGTGTACGGCCAGGCCGCGCAGGAGCAGGCGGACGCCGTGGCGGCGGATGCCGGCCCGGACGGCGACGGTCGGCCACGGCCTGCGGGCGGCGGCGGGCACGGTGGCGGGCCGGACCTCCGCGACGACGTACACCGGGGCACCGCAAGCGTTGTGGCACCCGTACACGCTGAGCGGGTTGAAGACGAACCCGAACACCCGGGCGTGCGCCGGCATCACCACGCGTCCGCCGCCCAGGTCGACGCCGCGGGCGGCGAGGAAGGCGTCGAGTGCGGCGCGTATGGAGCCCGCGCCGCCGGTGAAGTGGTCGGGGGCGTCGAACCGGGCGAGCGGACGCACCGGCCGGGGCAGCACCGGCATCCGGTCGAGGTCCACGCACCACAGGTGGGTGCGGCGCCGGAAGGAGTGGAGCAGCGGTGCGACGCGGGCGTGCCCGATCACGCACTCGTACAGTGCCCCGGTTCCTTCGGTACGTCTCACCACGACGCTCCCGCCCTCCGACGCGCCGCGGGTGCGGCGCTGTCCACCTGTACTTCGGAGCGGAACGTCGATCGGATGCGTCAGGGAGCGACGGAAATCCGGGCGGGCGTGCAGGTGCCCGTTGCGGTCCGGCCCCCGAAATGCACCGCAGGCGGGATGATGGGCCCATGCTCTGGTTGCCTCCTCCGCTCACCGAGCTCCGGACCCGGGCAGGAGAGGAGCTCTTGCGCCGCGTCGCAGGCCCTTCGGCGCAGCACAAGCGCGCTCGTATCCATGGCGCTCCCGGACCGCGCTGGTTCGGGACGCACAGTCCGATCCGGCTCGTGCATGCGGACGCGTCGATGTACGTCGGCGGGCTCGCCGCGCTGCTGCTGCAGTCGCTGCACCCCGAGGCCATGGCGGCCGTGTGGGCACACTCCGGGTTCAGGGGAGATCCCTGGGGCCGGCTCCAGCGCACCAGCACCTTCCTGGCCGTCACCACGTTCGGGACGGACCAGGACGCCGTTCAGGCAGTGCTCCGGGTGCGCAGCGTCCACGAGCGGATCAGCGGAGTCACCTTGGAGGGAGTGCCCTACCGCGCTTCCGATCCACACCTGCTGGCCTGGGTCCACGCCGCCGAGGCGGAGTGCTTCCTGAGGGCCTACCAGCGCTACGGACGTCAGCCCCTGGACCGGGCCGGACAGGACGCCTACGTACGCGACATGGCGCTGGTCGCCGGTCGGCTGGGTGCCGAGAAACCGCCCGAGACCCGCGCGGAGCTGTCCGCCCGGCTGGCCCGGTACCGCGGAGAGCTCAGGTCCACCGCGGAGTCACGCGAGACGACCCGGTACCTGCTGTCGCGTCCTCCGCTGCCGTGGGCCGTACGGATTCCGTACGCCTTCCTGGCCGCCGCGGCCGTGGATCTGCTGCCCCGATGGGCGCGAGCACAGCTGTCCCTTCCCCTCACCCCGCGGTTCCTGCTGCCTCTGGCCGTACCCGGAGGCCGTACGGTGATCGCCGGGATCCGGTGGGCCACGCCGCCCCTGCCCCCGTCCGCGCCGCCGTCCCCGCCCCCGTCCGCGGACCGCGCCTGAAAGGCCCTGCCATGACCGTCGCCCGACCCCGACCCCGACCCCGACCCGAAGGAGCCCCGTGATGGCACGTGCCGGCCGCGATGTCGAGGGCTTGCCGGGGCAGGTCCCCGCCTGGGCGGTGTCGCCTGACGGAGGGCGCCCCGACGGGCGTGCCTGTTCCCACCTGGCGGCGCTGCCCGACTCACCGCAGACCCCGGACGAGGTGTGCGGGTCGTGCCGTGCCGGCGGATCGTCCTGGGTCCGGCTCCGGTGGTGCACCACGTGCGGGCACGTCGGATGCTGCGACAGCTCCCGGGGGCGACACGCCTACGCCCACCACGTTCGGACCGGGCACCCCGTGGTCCTGTCTCTGGCCCCTGACGAGTCGTGGGCCTGGTGCTTCGTCGACGAGGTCTTCCTCGTCCGGGTGCCCTAGGTCGTGTCGTCAAAGTCCCGTCTGGCCGGCGGGGCCTGGCACGCACGCTCGCCGCGTTGTCGTCGGTCACCGACGCTCCGCGTCGATTCCCTCCTCCGCCTTGCGATCGCACGCACCAAGCCCCGCCGGCCCCGCCCTCTCGGGCGGCCGACGCCACTTTGACGACACTCCCTAGGGGGTGTCCCCCCGCATCCGACACCGCCACAATCACGGAAGGACGGATGGAGGTGCCTGCGATGAGTGATGCCTCGCGCCCGCACGGACCGGTACCGGCGGAATCCGTCTGGGACTATCCTCGACCGCCCCGCGTGGAACCCGATGCCCGGCGCGTGGTGGTCCGGCACCGGGGAGTGACGCTCGCCGACTCCCGGGCGTGCCGACGCGTCCTGGAGACGAGCCATCCTCCCGTCTTCTACGTGCCGCGCGAGGACGTGCGCTGCGACCTGTTGTCACCCTCGCAGGGGGCGACCTTCTGCGAGTGGAAGGGCACGGCCTCGTACTGGACGCTGGTCGTGGACGGGCACACCGTGCGCGACGTGGCCTGGAGCTACGAGGATCCCGCGCGGGAATACCGGAGCATTGCCCACCACTTCGCCTTCTACCCGGGTCTGGTCGACCTCTGCCTGGTTGACGGGGAGCCCGTCCGGGCTCAGCCCGGTGATTTCTACGGTGGCTGGATCACCGGCGAAATCCTGGGGCCGTTCAAAGGCGGTCGGGGCTCCTCCGGCTGGTGAGGTGGGGTGCCGAGCGGCCGGTCGCGGGCAGATGCCGATCAGGTCGTGTCGGTGCGGGCCAGTGTGCCGGGCCACCAGGCGCGGGGGCCGATGTCGATGACCAGGGCCGGCACGAGCAGGGACCGTACGACGAGGGTGTCCAGCAGGACGCCGAAGGCGACGATGAAGGCGATCTGGACGAGGAAGGCCAGGGGGATCACCATCAGCGCGGCGAAGGTCGCCGCGAGCACCACGCCGGCGGAGGTGATCACGCCTCCCGTGGTGACCAGTCCGCGCAGCACGCCCTCCCGGGTGCCGTGGGTGAGGGATTCCTCGCGTACGCGTGACATGAGGAAGATGTTGTAGTCGACTCCGAGGGCGACCAGGAACACGAACCCGTACAGGGGTACGGAGGCGTCCGTGCCGCTGAAGCCCAGCAGGTGCTCGAAGACCAGCGCGGACACCCCCAGAGTCGCCAGGAAGTTGAGGGCGACCGTCACCACCAGGAGGACCGGCACGACCACGGAACGCAGCAGCGCCACCAGGATCAGCAGGATGATGCCGAGGATGATCGGCACGATCACGGTGCGGTCGCGGGCCGCGGTCTGCTGGGTGTCGAACTGCTGGGCCGTGTACCCGCCGACGAGCGCTTCGGCGCCCGGGACCGCGTGCACCCGCTCCCGCAGCCGCTGGACCGTATCCTTCGCCGCATCGCTGTCGGCCGCCGCATCGAGCGTGGCGTCCAGGCGTGTCCTTCCGTCGACGACGAGCGGCTCGCCGACACCCGGCCGGGCACCCGACGTGGTGGCGGTGACCGAGGCCACCCCGTCCGTTCCCTCGGCCGCCGCCCGTACCTCCGCCGCCCGGCCGGCATCGGTGATGATGACGGCCGGGTTGCCGGAGCCGCCGGGGAAGTGCCGGGCCAGGGTCTGCTGTGCGCCGACCGAAGGAGCGTCGTTGACGAAGATCTCGTCGAGCGGGACGCCCTTGGACGACAGGCCGGGCGAGAATGCGGCCAGGACCAGGAGCAGCAGGGCCGAGGAGGCCCAGACGCGCCGCGGTGACCGGTCGATCAGACCGGCGATACGGCGCCAGACCGCGTGGGCGTCGGCGGCGGCGTCGGGGGCGTCGGCGGGTTTGAGGGTGGCGGGCCAGTAGGCGGCCCCGCCGAGCAGGACCAGCGCGGCCGGCAGGAAGGTCAGGGCGCTCAGTGCCGCGCAGGCGATGCCGATCGCGCCGACCGGCCCGAGGGCCCGGTTGTTGGTCAGGTCGCCGGCGAGCAGCGCGAGGAGGCCGAGGGCCACGGTGGCCGCGCTGGCGGTGACGGCACCGGCCGACCGGCGTACGGCGGCCAGGGCGGCTCCCGCCCGGTCCCCCTGGGCGGCGAGTTCCTCACGGAAGCGGGCCGCGAGGAGCAGGGCGTAGTCGGTCGCGGCGCCGATCACCAGGATCGACAGGATTCCCTGGACCTGGCCGTCCACGCGGACCACGCCCCTGCCAGCCAGCGCGTAGACCACCGCGCAGGCGAGACCGAGGGCGAGGACGGCACTGAAGATGATCACCAGGGGCAGCAGGACACTGCGGTAGACGAGCACCAGGATCAGCAGGACCGCCCCGAGCGCGACCCCGAGCAGCAGGCCGTCGATACCGCCGAACGCGTCGAGGAGATCAGCCTGGGCGGCGGCGGGGCCGGCGATCTGCAACGTGGTGCCCGGCACCTGCCCGGCCGTCCGCCGTACCTCGTCGAGTACGGCAGGGAGTCCCTTCCCGAGATCGGGTGCGAGGGGTACGACGGCCTGGACGGCAAGGCCGTCTTCAGAGAGGAACGCCGGGGAGGGCGTCGCGGTGATCCCGGGCCGCCCGGCGAGGGCCGCTGCCGACCGGGTGGCGGCCTCTTGCTGCGCACCGGTCACCTTTTCCCCGTCTGCAGTCCATACGAGGACGGCCGGGACGGAGGCCGAGGCCTCGAACGGCTTGCGGGCATCGACCACCCTCGTCGACTCGGCGCTGCGCGGCAGGAAGGCCGCCTGGTCGTTCGTGGCCACCTCGCCCAGCCGGCCGGCGTACGGACCGAGGGTCGCGCCCACTCCGAACCAGACGAGCAGAAGCAGGAGCGGCACGGCCCAATAGGCCCAGCGCGGCGTCTTCTTCAATGCGGACCCCAAAAGTCAGGTACGGCTGCGGCCGCACACCCGTACTTCCGGCCGACGCCCCCATCCGGTTGCAGTCGACGCCGTTCTGCCTGACCGCGGTGGCCGCGTCAGCGGGTCACGGCCGGGGCCCTGCGGCGCGGCGGAGCCTGTTCGCCACCGCCAGTCCGAGCCCCTCCTCCGCCGGCAGCGAGGCGACGATGAGGTCGCACCCCCGCTGGTCGAGCTCGCGCAGGAAGCCGTACAGGCCGCGCGCGTACGCGGCCACAAAACCGGGAACGTCGACCACGGCATGCGCCTTCACCGGGACCCCTGCGCAGGAGGCAGGCAGAAAGACTCCCACCCGGTGCCCCAGCTCCTGCGCGCGCTCCGCTTCGCCGACGACCTCCTCGGGCTCCACGAGGACCACGCGCGCACGCGGCGCGTAATGGGACGGATGCTGACCCGGCACCCGGACGCGGCTGCTCGAGGGAACGGCGAGCGCGTACCCCAGCACGGCTTCGAGGTCCTCGCGCACCACCCCGCCGGGCCGCAGGATCGTCGGGATCCCGCCGGTGACGTCGACGATGGTGGACTCGACACCGACCTCGCAGGGGCCGCCGTCCAGTACGCAGCCGACGGCATCACCGAGCTCCGCACGCACGTCGTCCGCGGTGGTGGGACTGACCTGGCCGAAGCGATTGGCGGACGGGGCCGTGATGCCGCCGCCGAAGGCCGCCAGCAGTGCGAGGGCCACGGGGTGGTCGGGCACGCGCACGGCCACCGTCTCCAGGCCGCCGGTCGCCTCCAGCGGCACCCGGCGACCGCGCCGCAGCACCAGCGTCAGCGGCCCCGGCCAGAAGTGTTCGGCCAGCAGCCTCGCCGCCCGGGGCACGTCCGCGACCCAGTCGTCCAGCTGCTCGGCGCCACCGATGTGGACGATCAGCGGATGGGAGGGCGGACGCCCCTTCACCTGGAAGATCTGCGAAACGGCGGCGGGGTCCTCGGCGTTGGCGCCCAAACCGTAGACGGTCTCGGTCGGGATGGCCACCAGGCCGCCGGCGCGCAGCACACCGGCCGCTTCCTCGATGTCACTCGTTCGTGCCTTCACCTTCGCATCCTCCCACTGTGCCGATCGCCCCCACTTCGTGGTCTCTGCGCACAACGAGAACACCACGGCCGAGGGCACCGGCAAGCCGACATCGAACCAGCCCAGCGTCTTCGCGTGGCGGCTTGACCGAGGGACCTGCGGCGACGTAACTTCGGGCGCACCGACTCGTGAGCTGATGGAAAGGGGCGAAATCGGATGTCGACCATCTCCGCACTGCTTCGCCTCGCCCACCAGGTCGCCTGGGCTCCGGGCCGTGTCGCACACGGCTGCTAGCAGCCCCTTTCCCGGCGTGCCCGATCGCGGCCCCGGCACCTTGCACTTTCTGTCACCGCCTCGGCACCTGCTTGCGTGCCGACGCGCGCACTCCGGGTTTCCGGGGCTGCGCCACCGAAACAAAAGGCTCCTGAAATGGCGACTAGGACAACCGGTTCCTCCGCGCACCGAAATGAGGGCGTGTCATGGTAGCGGCGCGGATCACGGTCAACGGGAAAGAAGCACCGATCGCACCCGTGAAGCCCCACACCACGGTGCTGGACTTTCTGCGCGAGCGCGGCCTCACCGGCACCAAGGAAGGGTGCGCCGAGGGTGAATGCGGCGCCTGCTCGGTCCTGGTGGCGCGTCCCGGGGTGGACAAGCCCACCGACTGGGTGGCGGTCAACGCCTGCCTCGTCCCGGTCGCGGCGCTCGACGGTCAGGAGGTCATCACCTCCGAGGGGCTCGCCACGGCCGGCCAGCCCGGAACGCCGTCCACCCTGCACCCGGTGCAGGAGGAGATGGCCGTCCGCGGAGGATCCCAATGCGGTTACTGCACACCGGGATTCATCTGCAGCATGGCCGCCGAGTACTACCGACCCGACCGCTGCGCGGCCTCGGCCTCGGCCTCGGGCTCGGGCTCGGGCTCGGGCTCGGCCGACGGCGGTGACCCCGAGCACGGGCCCAACGGCTTCGACCTGCATGCACTGAGCGGAAACCTGTGCCGATGCACGGGCTACCGCCCGATCCGCGATGCCGCGTTCGCCGTCGGTTCGCCCACCGAGGACGACCCCCTGGCCCAGCGCCGTGAGCGACCCGCGCCCGAACCGGTAGCCACCGAATACACCCAGGACGACAGCGCGTTCCTGCGGCCGGGCAACCTGGCCGAGGCCCTGCGGCAGCTGCGCGAGCGTCCCGACGCCGTGGTGCTCGCCGGAAGCACCGACTGGGGCGTGGAGGTGAACATCCGCTCCCGCAGGGCGAGCTGCGTGGTCGCCATCGACCGGCTGCCCGAATTGCGGGAGCTGCACGTCGCATCCGACCACATCGAGATCGGGGCGGCGAAGACCCTCACCGAGATCGAACGTCGCCTCGACGGCAGTGTCCCGCTGCTTGCGGGCCTGTTCCCGCAGTTCGCGTCCCGGCTCATCCGCAACAGCGCCACCCTCGGCGGCAACCTCGGTACCGGCTCCCCCATCGGTGACAGCGCGCCGGTGCTGCTCGCGCTGGAGGCGTCAGTGGTACTCGCCGGCGCGGACGGAGAGCGCGAGGTCCCGCTCTGCGACTACTTCACCGGATACCGGCAGAGCGTGCGCCGTCCCGGCGAGCTGATCCGCGCGGTGCGCATCCCCCTGCCGCTGTCGCCGGTCGCGGCCTTCCACAAGATCGCCAAGCGGCGCTTCGACGACATCTCCAGCGTGGCGGTCGCCTTCGCGCTCGACATCGAGGACGGGACCGTCCGCAAGGCACGCATCGGCCTGGGCGGAGTATCCGCCACCCCGATCCGCGCCTACGCCACCGAGGCGGCCCTGGAAGGCAGACCGTGGGCGGCGCGGACCGCCCTGGCCGCGGCCCGGGTGCTCCAGGCCGAGGGCACACCGATGGACGACCACCGCGCCAGCGCCGAGTACCGCTCCGCGATGCTCCGCCAGAGCCTGTTGAAGCTGCACGCACAGACCACCGAGCAGAACGCCGCACCGACCACCGAGCAGAGCACCGAGGCCGTGCCGTCATGAGCCACTTGTCCCAGCGTCCCGAAAAGCCCGTCGTCGGTGTTCCGATGCCGCACGAGAGCGCCGGCCAGCACGTCACCGGCTCGGCGCTCTACACCGACGACCTGGTCCACCGCACCAAGGACGTGCTGCACGCGTACCCGGTCCAGGTCATGAAGGCCCACGGCAGGATCATCGCGCTGCGCACCGAGTCCGCCCTCGCCGTGCCCGGTGTGGTGCGCGTACTCACCGGTGCCGACGTGCCCGGTGTCAACGATGCCGGAATGAAGCACGACGAACCGCTGTTCCCCGACGAGGTCATGTTCCACGGCCACGCGGTCGCCTGGGTGCTCGGCGAGACCCTGGAGGCGGCCCGGCTCGGTGCGGCGGCCGTCGAGGTGGAGCTCGACGAACAGCCTTCCCTGATCACGCTGCAGGAGGCGATCGCGGCCGACAGTTTCCACGGCGCCCGGCCCGTGATGCTGGCCGGTGACGTCGACGCCGGCTTCGCCGACTCCGCGCACGTGTTCACCGGCGCGTTCCAGTTCTCCGATCAGGAGCACTTCTACCTGGAGACGCACGCGGCGCTGGCCCTCGTCGACGAGGCCGAGCAGATCTTCGTGCAGAGCAGCACCCAGCACCCTTCGGAGACGCAGGAGATCGTCGCGCACGTGCTCGGCCTGCACAGCCACGAGGTGACCGTCCAGTGCCTGCGGATGGGCGGCGGTTTCGGCGGCAAGGAGATGCAGCCGCACGGATTCGCGGCGGTCGCCGCGCTCGGTGCGAAGCTGACCGGCCGACCGGTCCGGGTGCGGCTCAACCGGACCCAGGACCTGACCATGTCCGGCAAGCGGCACGGGTTCCACGCGACGTGGAAGATCGGCTTCGACGCCGAGGGCCGTATCCAGGCCCTGGACGCCACCTTGACCGCGGACGGCGGCTGGAGCCTGGACCTGTCCGAGCCGGTGGTGGCCCGCGCGCTGTGCCACATCGACAACACCTACTGGATTCCCAACGCGCGCGTCGCCGGCCGCATCGCCAAGACCAACAAGGTCTCCAACACCGCCTTCCGCGGGTTCGGCGGACCGCAGGGCATGTTGGTGATCGAGGACATCATGGGCCGGTGCGCGCCGCTGCTCGGCCTCGATCCGATGGAGTTGCGGGAGCGCAACTTCTACCGGCGGGGCCAGTTCACACCGTACGGACAGCAGGTCGGCCAGCCCGAACGGATCTCCGCCGTCTGGCAGCAGGTCAAAGACGACGGCCGTCTCGCCGACCGGCGGCGCGAGATCGAGGCCTTCAACGCCGCACACCCGAACACCAAGCGGGCCCTCGCGCTCACCGGCGTCAAGTTCGGCATCTCGTTCAACCTCACCGCCTTCAACCAGGGCGGCGCACTGGTGCTGATCTACAAGGACGGCTCGGTCCTGATCAACCACGGCGGCACCGAGATGGGCCAGGGCCTGCACACCAAGATGCTGCAGGTGGCCGCGACCACCCTCGGCATCCCGCTGCACAAGGTGCGCCTGGCCCCGACGCGCACCGACAAGGTGCCCAACACCTCCGCCACCGCCGCCAGTGCCGGGGCGGACCTCAACGGGGCGGCGGTGAAGAACGCCTGCGAGCAGTTGCGCGAGCGGCTGCTGCAGGTGGCCGGGACCCAGCTGGGCGCGAACGCCTCGGACGTACGCATCGTCGAGGGGGTCGCGCGCGTCCTCGGCAACGAGACGGAGCTGGCCTGGGACGACCTGGTGCGCGCCGCGTACTTCCAGCGGGTCCAGCTGTCCGCGGCCGGTTTCTACCGGACCGAGGGCCTGCACTGGGACGCGAAGGCGTTCAGGGGCTCGCCGTTCAAGTACTTCTCCCACGGCGCCGCCGCGACCGAGGTGGAGGTGGACGGCTTCACCGGCGCGTACCGCATCCGGCGGGTGGACATCGTGCACGATGTCGGCGACAGCCTCTCCCCGATGATCGACATCGGTCAGGTCGAGGGCGGCTTCGTCCAGGGCGCGGGCTGGCTCACCCTCGAGGACATGCGCTGGGACAGCGGTGACGGGCCGGGCCGCGGCCGGCTGCTGACCCAGGCCGCGAGCACCTACAAACTGCCGAGCTTCTCGGAGATGCCCGAGGAGTTCAACGTCAGGCTGCTGCAGAACGCCACCGAGGAGGGCGCCGTCTACGGGTCCAAGGCGGTGGGTGAGCCTCCCTTGATGCTGGCGTTCTCGGTGCGGGAAGCCCTGCGGCAGGCCGCCGCGGCCTTCGGGCCCGCCGGGGTCAGCGTGGAACTCGACTCACCCGCCACACCGGAGGCGGTGTACTGGGCGATCGAAGCGGCCCGCGGTGGCGACGTACGGTGCGGCGGCCCCGCCCGCGACGGCGGCGAAGTCCCCGACGACACCGGCGCTTTGAGCCATGCCTGACATGAGCTGGGTGGCCGCGGTCGCGCGGTTGCGAGCCCGCCGGGAGCCCGGCGCGCTCGTGACCGTCGCGACCGTGCGCGGCCACGCGCCCCGCAGGGCCGGTGCCAAACTCGTCGTGGGACGGACCGGGACCTGGGGTTCGATCGGCGGCGGCAACATCGAGGCCGTCGCCATCGACCGGGCCCGCGAGGTGATCGCGGAGCCCGATCCACAACCCGAGTTGATGGATTTCGCCCTCAACGACAAGGTCACCGGCCCCCACGGCGTGCAGTGCTGCGGCGGAACCGTCAGCGTGCTGCTCGAACCGCTCCCGGTGGTCCCGGCGGTGGCGATCTTCGGCGTCGGGCACGTCGGCTGGGAGCTGGCACGCATCCTGGCCCGCCACGACCTCGATCTGCACCTGATCGACACCCGCCCCGAGCAGCTCGCCGACGAACGGCTCGGTGTACTCGCCGACGCGGTGGCGCAGATCCACGTGCACCACACACCGCTGCTTCCGGAGGAAGTGCTCGCGAAGCTGGCACCCGGGACCCACGTCCTGATCATGACCCACGACCACGCCGAGGACGCCGCCCTGTGCGACGCCGCCCTGCGCACCGACGAACTCGGCTCGATCGGATTGATCGGCTCGGCCGCCAAAGCGGCGCGGTTCCGGCACCGCCTGACCACCGAGGGCGGCCACGAGGCCGCCGCCATCGACCGGATCAAGACCCCGATCGGAATGACCGAGATCACCGGCAAGGAACCCGCCGCGATCGCCGTGAGCGTCGCGGCAGACCTGCTCCTGACCTTCGAACGCGACAAGCGGTGAATGGTGCGGCCGCGAAACCCTCGCGTGTTACCCAACGGTAAGGAATGATGGCGGCGACCATCCACGAAACCGGGGGCCGAGACAGCGGTGACGAGTTTCGACGAACAAACCATCGTGCACGCCTTCTCGGACGACGCCCTGGGAGAGCACGACGCCGTCGGTCTCGCCGCGGCGATCCGGCGGGGCGAGGTTTCCGCCGCCGAAGCCGCCCGGGACGCCGTGGAGCGGGTACGGGCGGTCGAGGCGCGGCTCGGCGCGGTCCAGGCACACGTCGACAGCCCGGCGCCCGCTGCCGTCACGGGCGGCGCCTTCGCCGGTGTGCCGACCTTCGTCAAGGACAACACCGACTACCTCAGCCTGCCCACAGGGCACGGCAGCGCGGCCTTCCGCCCGAGCGCGGCGCGGCGGCACGCGCCGTTCACCCGACAGTTCCTGAGCAGCGGCGTCACGGTACTGGGCAAAACCCGGCTGCCCGAGTTCGGATTCAGCCCGACCACCGAGTACGAGGGCGCCGAACCGGTTCGCAACCCGTGGCACACCGGGTACTCGGCGGGCGGTTCGTCGGGCGGCAGCGCGGCCCTCGTCGCGGCCGGGGCGGTGCCGATCGCACACGCCAACGACGGCGGTGGCTCGATCCGGATACCGGCCGCCTGCTGCGGACTGGTCGGCCTCAAGCCGACCCGCGGCCGGGTCGTCGCGAATGCCCAGAGCCGTCAACTGCCCCTCGACCTGATCTGCGACGCCATCGTGAGCCGTTCCGTACGGGACGCCGCCGCGTTCCTCGCCGCCGCCGAGAAGTACCGGCGGAGCCCCGGGCTGCCGCCCCTGGGCCTGGTCGAAGGCCCTTCGGGGCAGCGGCTGCGCATCGGGCTCCTGCTGGACTCGCCGAACGGGGTCCGCTCCGACCCCGCGACGCGCGCGGCGGTCACACAGACCGTGACCACTCTCGAACGGCTCGGCCACAGCGTGGAGCCCGTGGAGCTGGCCATCGATCCGAGTTTCACCGACGACTTCCTCGCGTACTGGGGGATGCTGTCCTTCCTCCTCGGCGTCACCGGCCGGACCCTCGGCTCGGACTTCGACCGGCGCCGCATGGACGGCCTCAGCCGGGGGCTGCGCGAGGAGTACGTCCGGAACTGGCGGCGCACCCCCGGAGTGCTGCGGAGGCTGAAGCGCACGAGGGAGGCGTACGCGGCCTCGTTCCGCGGGCTCGACCTCATGCTGTCGCCCGTACTCGCCCACACCACGCCGCCGATCGGCCACCTCAGCCCGGCCGTTGACTACCCGACCCTGATCGAACGGATCCTCGCGTACGTGGCGTTCACACCGGTCGACAACGTGGTCGGCACGCCCTCGATCTCGGTGCCGTCGGCGAGCGCCACAGAGGGCGGACTGCCCATCGGCGTCATGTTCTCCGGCCGCCCGGGCGGTGAGCGGAACCTTCTGGAGGTCGCGTTCCAGCTGGAGGCCGACCGCCCGTTCCGGCGGATCCAGGACCTCTGACACCGCCGCGTGGGCGGTGACGGCCGGCCCCCGCTACTGACTACTGACCCGCCGCGCGGTCCCCCGGTGCCCGGCGCCGCTGCGCGGTGTCGGCCAGAGCCGGCGGGCGCCACGCGCCGTCCGGGTGGTAGAGGTTCGTCCCCGGCGGCACGATCTCGTCGATCCGGTCGAGCGCCTCGTCGCCGAGGACCAGTCCGGCGCCCTTGACCAGCGAGTTCAGCTGGTCCATGGTCCGCGGACCGATGATCACCGAGGTGACCGCGGGATGTGCGACCGGGAAGGCGACCGCCAGCTCGGGCAGGGTGCAGCCGATCCCGTCGGCGAGCTCGACGAGCTGTTCCACGGCCTCCAGCTTCGCGACATTGCCGGGGATCGCCGGGTCGAAGCGAGCGGGGGTCAGCGCCGCCCTCCCCGCGCTCAGGTCGATGGGCCCGCCGAGCCGGTACTTGCCGCTCAGGAAGCCGGAGGCGAGCGGGCTCCAGGTCAGTACGCCCATCCCGTAGCGCCGGGCAGCCGGCAGCACGCCGGCCTCCACCCCGCGCGCGAGGATCGAGTACGGAGGCTGCTCCGTACGGAACCGCGGCAGGGCCCGCCGCTCGGCGACGTGATGCGCCTCGACGATCTCCTCGGCGGGAAAGGTGGAGCAGCCGAAGGCGCGGATCTTGCCCGCCCGCACCAGGTCGCCGAGGACCGAGAGGGTCTCCTCGACATCCGTCGAGTGGTCGGGCCGGTGCACCTGGTAGAGGTCGATCCGATCGGTGTCCAACCGCCGCAGACTGTCCTCGACGGCCTGCACGATCCACCTCCGCGAGTTCCCGCTGCGGTTGCGCCCCTCCCCCATCCGGAAGTGGACCTTGGTGGCGAGCACGACATCGTCGCGCCGCCCCTTGAGCGCCTTGCCTACGATCTCCTCGGACTCCCCGGCGGAGTACATGTCGGCGGTGTCGACGAAGTTGATGCCCTGATCGAGTGCGGCGTGGATGATCCGCACGCACTCCTCGTGATCGGGGTTCCCCACCGCTCCGAACATCATCGTGCCGAGGCAGTGCGCGCTGACTTCTATGCCGGTCCCACCGAGAGTGCGGTATCTCATGGTCATGGGCCAGCACTCTAGGAGTTGGAGTGCGCTCCAGCGCAAGCGCTCCGTGCCGGGACGCGGCACGGGCCCCTGCCGGGAGTTCGGCAGGGGCCCCACGGTGCGGAGAGCTTCGGCGCGAGTGCTTCGGCGCGTCGGGACCTGTTCTCGATGAGCGGCACCCCGGCCGACGCGACCTACCGTCTGCCGTCGGTGTGAGCGCCCGGCCTCACTTCAGATGCCGGGTGAAGAACTGGGCCGCGGCCTCCCCCGCGAACTGCGGGACGCCGGTGTGCCCGCCCATGTTGGCGTGCAGCGTCTTCTCCTGCGAGCCGAAGGCATCGAAGAGGTCCAGTGCCGCCTGCCGCTCGTTGCCTTCGTCGTCCCACTGCAGCAGGACGTGCAGCGGAATGGTGACCTGGCGGGCCTCCTCGAACATGGCGCGAGGGACGAAACTCCCGGCGAACAGAACGGCGGCCGAGATCCGCGGCTCGACCACCGCCAGCCGGGTCCCGATGGAGATCACTCCGCCCGAGTAGCCGACCGGGCCGCCGATCTCGGGCAGCGTGAGGAGGGCGTCCAGGGCGGCCTGCCATTCCGGGACCGCCCTTTCGACGAGCGGGAGGACGAGGGCGTCGACGATCTCGTCGCCGACCGGCTCGCCGGCCTCCATGGCCCGGCGCAGGTCCGCGCGGGCCTGCTCGGCGGCGGCCCAACGGGGCCGGTCACCGCTCCCGGGGAGCTCGATGGTGGCCGCGGCGAAGCCATCCGCCGCCGCGTGCCGGGCCCGGCCCGCCAGCCGGGAGTACATCTTCTGCAGTCCGAGCGGGGGGTGGCCGAGCAGGATCAGCGGCGCCGGTGCGGATGCGGATGCCGATCCGGGCGTCCACAGGATGCCCGGGATCTCGCCGAGGGTGAATTCGCGCTCGAGGACACCGTCGTCGAGGCGTTGTTCAGAGGTGAAATGCATGGTCGTGCCTTTCGGGAGTGCTGTTGAACGGCGCTCCCGGACGACCTATCGCCCGACCGTGACCCCGGAGGAGAGCACCCACGTGAATACGTTCACGGGTACCACCTCCTCGTTCTCTCGCACGGCCTCCGGAAGATTAGCAATGCTCGCCGTGCCCGGCCAACGGGTTTTTACGAGGGCGCCCGAGGCGGACCTGTCCGACGGCTCGCTCCCCCGCGCGACGCCAAGGGGTAGGTTGGACGCGTGATCGACTTTCTGCGGGGTGCCCCGGTCTCAGGCAGTCTCGACGTCGGCTGGCACGCGGGCTGGCCCTCCCCGAAACACGACCCGGCCCCGGAGATCCAGGTCCACGCCTACTCCGAACACACGGTGCTCCTGCGCCAGAACAAATCCGTGCACTACGAAGCCCCGTTCCTCTTCCTGCTCTTCGGCAACGACCGCGCGCTGCTCCTCGACACCGGCGCGTCCGCCGACCCTGCCCACTTCCCCCTGCGGGAAACGGTCGACCGGCTCGTCACCGACTGGCTGGAACACCATCCGAGGCCCGCGTACCCGCTGCTGATCGCCCACACCCACGGACACGGCGACCACACCGCGGCGGACCCTCAGTTCACGGACCGGCCCCTGACCACCGTCGTGGGACCCGGACTGGACGAGGTCACAGCGGCGTTCGGCCTCACCGACTGGCCGCACCGCACCGGCGTACTGGACCTGGGCGGCCGCATCCTCGACCTGATCCCCGGCCCCGGCCACCAGCGGGCCGCAGTCGTCTTCCACGACCGCCACACCGGTCTCCTGCTGACCGGCGACTCCCTCTACCCGGGGCGGCTCTACATCGAGGACCGGACCGCCTACTCGGCCACCGTCGACCGGCTGCTGGGCTTCTGCGCCACCCATCCCGTCGGCCATGTCCTCGGCTGCCACATCGAGATGACCACCACGGCGGGCGAGGACTACCCCCGCGGCACCACGTACCAGCCCGACGAGCCGCCGCTCCAGCTCACCACGGGCAGCCTGCACACCCTGCGCAGAGCCCTCGACGAGACGGCGGACCAACACGGCACCCACCCCTACGGGGAGTTCGTCCTCGTGTACCAGGACTCACCGGGCATCACCGAATCCCGGTGAAGGACGCCGAGAGCCGAGAGAACTCGGATCAGTGGCCGCCGGTGGGGCAGCAGCCGTCGCGGATCATCTGGTCCAGGACCGCGCGCCAGTCCTCGGCGGGCGTGGCGGTCCGGGTGCCGGGGCGGGTGAAGGCACCCTCCAGGGCGGCGCGTTCCCGGACGGATCCGCCGCGCAGCGTGGCCCGTACGCGGACCAGGTCCACGAAGTCGGTGAACGGGTCGCCATCGACGACGGTGAGGTCGGCGATGCGGCCCGGCTCGACCGTGCCGAGGTGCTCCGCGACGCCGAAGACCCGCGCGGGGGTGCGGGTCACGGTGGTCAGGGCCTCGGCCGGCGTCATCCCGTACCGGTGCAGGGCGCGCAGGGCGAGGTGCAGGTGGAGGCCGACTGGGGTGAGCGGCGCATCGGTACCCAGCGCGACACGGCCGCCGCCCGCCACGATCTGCCGGTAGACGCCGACCTCGCGTTCCAGGACCGCGCTCTGCTCCGCGCTCGGCGGCTGCCCGGCAGCGGTGCGGACGGCCGTCACGTCCCAGGGCGGCATCAGGGCGGTGACCCGCGGGTCGTCGGCGAGCGCCGGATCGGCCCCCAGCAGTGGCAGGGCCGTGAACGGCGTGGCGATGAGGTCGAAGCCGCCGCGCGTGTAGACCTCCACGGTGTCCTGGTACGTGTGCCCGGCCGGGGTCGCGCCGTGCCCGTACTCGGCGCGCTCGGTCGCCACCAGATGGGTGGTCAGGTCCTGACCCGACAGGACGCCCTGGGAGCACAGGTGCGAGCCGGCGCGGACGCCGAGCCGCTCGTGCGCGAAGCGCGCGGCGTCCTCCATCCACGCGTACGGGGCGCGGACGTACGTCTTGACGAAGTCCCAGTCCAGGGCCTCGGCCCGGGCCAGGGAGCGGGCGAACCCGGCCCGGGTGCGGTGGGCGCGCCCCACCGTGTAGGCGACGCGGGGGCCGTCGAGCAGCTCGCCGCCCGCCAGCATGCGGGGTGCGGCGAGCCGGCCGGCGCGGATGTCCTCGCGCATCCGCGCCTGTTCGTAGGCGGAGCCGCCGAGGGAGACCGCGGTGGTGACCCCGTAGGCGAGGTGCAGCGCGCCCTGCCGGGCCCCGTAGGTGTACGGGTACGGGTGGACGTGGGAGTCCCACAGGCCCGGCAGGACGGTGCAGTCGGAGGCGTCGACGGTGCGCGCGGCCCGGCGGCCGGGCCGGTGCGGCTCGACGGCGGTGATCCGGCCGCCCCGGATGAGGATGTCGGCGTCCCGGCGGGGCGGGGAGCCGGTGGCGTCCCAGAGCAGTCCGGCGCGCACGACGGTGTCGACGGGTGTAGGGCGGCGGTGACCGAGGGCGACGGGCACCGTACGCGGCGCCCCGGCGGGCGCGCCGGTGGCGTCCAGGGAGAGCAGCCGCAGGCGGGCGTTGGACTGGTAGAGCAGGCGGCGCGAGTCGCCGGACCAGGACGGGTGGTCGGCGGGCTCGTCGGCGAGCTGCCGGGCCGGGCCGTCGGGAGCGCCGTCGGGGGTGACCGGGAGCAGCCACAGGGCGGATTCCGCGACGCAGGCGAGGAACCGGCCGTCGGGCGACCAGGCGGGGCCGGAGGCGTACCTGTCGGCCAGCGAGGTGTGCGGGGCGAGGGCGTGGAGGCGGGCGGCGCCGGTCGCGGCGTCGACGATCCGGATCAGGTTGTGGCCTTCGCGGAAGCGGCGGCTGAGCCGGTTGCGGTCGCACAGGGCGAGGTGGCGCCCGTCGGGCGCCCAGCTGGGCGGTCCCGGCAGCCCGCCGCCGCCGAGGGGTGCGGCCAGCATTGTCTCGGTGCCGGTCGCGAGGTCGCGGACGAGGAGCCGTCCGGCGAGGTCGAGGGCGGCGAGCCGGGTGCCGTCGGGCGAGAGCGCGCCGTAGACGCGGCCCTCCGGGGAGAGGACGCTCTCACGGCCGTCGGCGAGTTCGCGCCGGCGTACGGTGTTCAGCCCGTCTCGGTCGTCGGTGTAGAGCAGGGCCCGGCCGTCCGCGGTCCACACCGGTCCCTGGAGGTAGGCGGTGGCCGGGGCCTGGACGACACGCCGGGGTGCTCCCCCGGCCACGGGGGTCACCCAGAGCGCGTTCAGTGCGGCGAAGGCCACGCTGCGGCCGTCCGGAGACAGGCTGGGCAGGTGGACGCCGCGGACCGGGCGGCGGTGCTCGGCCTCCAGGACGTACTCCTTGGCCTCGTAGCGGGCGCGGGGCACTTCGAGGGTGGCGTCGAGGGCGATCTCGCGGCCGACGGCGTCGCGGTGGGGCCGGATCACCCGGAACCGGCCGTCGAGGGTGATCAGGAGCCGGTCGTCGTCGATCCAGCGCGGGGGTGCGGGCGCCAGGTCCCCGTCGAGGGCGACCGGGCGCCCGTCGGCGTACAGGTGCAGGATCTCCGCCTTGCGGGGCCCTGGGGTGGCGGACAGCCACGCGGTGCGCCCGGCCGGGGAGAGCGCCGGGCAGCGCAGGCTGCCGTCGGCGGCGGTGTGCTCGGTCCGTACGGGCCCCTCGCCCGTGGCGGACACGGAGGCGAGCATCCGGGCGGTCAGGGTCTCCCCCTCGGGCGTGCCCCGTACGAACAGCACGCGCGAGCCGTCCGCCGACCAGACGGGGTCGAAGTCCTCCCAGTCGCCGTCCTGGCCGGGTCCGGTCTGGCCGGGAAGGCCGGTGAGGCGGCGCGGGGCCGCACCCGCCAGGCCGACGGTCCAGATCCGGTACGGGCTGCCGGCCACCGGGTCGCCTCCGCGTTCGGCGCAGAAGGCGAGGGTGCGGCCGTCGGGCGACCAGGCGGGGGCGCGGTGGTCGAAGGGGCCGTCGGTGAGCCGACGCAGACCGGAGCCGTCGGCGTCCATCACCCAGAGGTGGAAGGTCCCGCCGCGGTACGCGCTCATGGCCACCCGGCGGCCGTCCGGCGAGAGCACCGGCCTGCCGGGCTCCAGGTCGGGCGGCGTGAGCGCGGTGGCGGCCCCGCCGTCGGCGGGCAGCGACCACAGAACGCCCTGCACCTCGGCGACGACCCGGTCCCCGACGGCGGTGGCGGCGCCGTTGGTGGCACAGGTGAAGCGCAGGGCAACGGTCCGCGCGGCCGCTTCGCTCGCCGGGGGTGTGGCCGCCACCGCCTGGCGCGGGCCGAGGAGCGCCGTCAGCGCCCCGGCCGAGGCCGCCTGGAGAACCGCTCTGCGCGCAACCCGCATCCCGACCACTCACCCGTCCCGTCCAAGACCGCCATGACCGCCCGTCAGCCACCTGAACGAGCGGGGCCCCGCATCGGAAACGGCGGCGCCGGCGGCCGGGTCGGGCACAGGAAGCCGGACCCTGTGGTGCGGCCCCCTTCGGCGGGGGCGGGGCGGGGTCCGTACCCGGAAGGTGGGACCCCGCCCCGCAGGCCGCGTCAGGGGCAGGTGGCCAGGAGGACGGAGACGACCGTGCAGGTGGCGGTCGCGCTGTCGTTGAGCGGGTTGGGGTCTGCCGGGGCGGACACCGTGCGGGTGGCGGTGACCGAGACGCGGCCCAGCGAGAGCAGGCCCAGCGGCACCCGGAAGGTCTTGGCCGAGGCGGCGCCGGCGGCGATGGTTCCGTAGGCGCAGGTCACGGTGGAGCCCATGGCGGTGCATCCCGGCGCGAGGGAGGTGGCCGAGGAGCCCGGCGGCAGGGTGGCGGTGAGGGTCGCCGAAGTGAGCGTGCCAGGGCCGGTGTTGTGGGCGGTCAAGGTGTAGGTGAGGTACGGGACGAGGAGGCTCAGGCCCGGCTGCGCGACCAGGTCCACGTCGATGTCGGCGGGCGGGAGCTGGTAGGTGAAGCGGCCCGCGGGGGACGCGGCACTGGCGCCGCCGGGGGTGGTGACCTGCACGTCGACGGGGCCGGCGGCGTGCGCGGGCGCGGTGGCGGTGCAGGCGGTGGCGGTGCAGGACAGGGCGCCGGCCGGATTCCCGGGGCCGAAGGTGAGCGCGGTGGCCCCGCCGAGGCCGGTGCCGTGAACGGTGACGACGGTTCCGCCGTCCGTGGTGCCCGAGGTGGGGCTGATCGAGGTCACCACCGGGACGGGGAGGTAGGTGTAGCGGGTGGCCGCGGATGCGGCACTGGTGCCGCCGGGCGTGGTGGCCCGGACGTCGACCGTGCCGGTGCCGGCCGGGGCCGTGGCGGTGCAGGAGGTCGGGGTGCAGGTGACGCCGGTGGCGGGGTTGCCCGGACCGAAGGTGAGGACGGCGCCGCCCAGGTTGGTCCCGGTGACCGTGACCGGCGTACCGCCCGCGGCGAGGCCGGTGTCCGGGCTGACGCCGGTGACCGTGGGCGCGTCCGGGAGGAAGGCGAAGACGATCCGGCCGTCACCGGCGTTGGCCCCCTGGGTCAGGGTGACCGGCGAACCGGGAACGGTGCCGGAGACCAGGCTGGATCCGCCGCCCCCGCCGCCGCCCCCGCCGCCGGTGGTCCCGTACCGGCCGCCGGCTCCGCCCCGGCCGCCGCCGCCGTATCCGGCGCCGCCGCGCCCGCCGGCGCCCGTCGGGTTGAAGACGCCCTGTCCGGCGGAGCCGCCGGGGCCGTTCGGGTAGGAGCCGGGAGAACCGTTCGCGCCCTCGTTGTCCGTGCCCGGCCCTCCGGTGCCCGCCGCCCCGCCGGCGGTGGCGGTGCCCGGGCCGCCGCCCGTACCTCCCTGCGCGTCCGGTACGAGGCCGTTGCCGTCGGCTCCCGCGCTGCCGCTGTCCCCGCCGACGCCTCCCCGGTAGGACGGGGAGCCGATGCCCGGGCCGCCCGCCCCGCCGCCCGAACCCGCTGTCAGCAGGGGGGCGTTGGAGTCGGTGGTCACCGCGACGAGGGCGCCGCCCGAACCGGGCGCGCCGAACTGCGGGTTCGCCGCGGCGTTGGCGCCGCGGCGGCCGACGGTGACATTGAACGTCTGCCCGGGGGTCGTGGGGAGCGTCGCCACCAGGTGCGCGCCCTTGCCGCCGGGTGTGCCGTCGTAGGCGTTGCCACCTCCGGCGCCGTCGAGGGTCACCACGGCGCCGGAGGCTCCCTCGGGCACCGTGAGGCTTCCGGAACCGCCCGCCGTGCAGGTGATCGTGGTGATGCCGTCCGCGACGACCGGGGCGGCGCACACCCCTTCGGCCTCCGCCGGCACCGCCAGGGCCGTCAGGCCGCCCGCGGCGAGCGCGGACGACGCGGCCAGGACCAGCAGCCGGTCACGCCACCGGGATCCCGGTCTGTGGAGTACCGCTTTCGATGACATCGACGTCTCCCCCTCTCAGTTCCGCCCGGCGGCGGCCGGAGGCGAAGTCTCCTGGGAAGCCGCTGCCGGGCGCTCCGGCACGACGAACCGGAGCGCCGTGCCCGATGGCGCCGCCACGTTCGCCGGTATCGCCGGGCCGCTCGTGGGAGCGGGGGCCCGGCGATACCGGCGGAAGCATCGCAGCGGGCACCGCGCGGCGAGGGGGAAATGCGGAATCGCACCCTTTCCAGCGCCGGGCGGGATAGGGGACGGAGCCGCGTAGGCGGAAGCGTGCTCGTGAGGGGGCATGGGGGCCGCGTGGGGATTGGTGTCGTGGGGTGGGGATCATGGACGCATGCCCGAAGAGACGAATCTGCTGTCCGGCCTGTGGCCGCTCGTGTCGTCCGATGCGACCGACTGGCTGCTGGAACTGTGCGGCGATGGTGTCACCGGGTTCATGCCGCCTGCGATGCCCGACTCGGCCTGGGTGCTCAACGCCATGTACGAGCACGAGCGGGGTGCGGCCGGGGTGTCGTACCACGAGTACCGCCAGGCGCGTCTGGCGGACGGGAGCGTCCGGCCCCACGTCTTCGCGGGTGTCGACCTCGAGGTGGGCATCGCCACGGGAGGCGGCCTGGGCCGCGCCGAGCACCCCGGCCCCGGCTGGCGGCGGCTGCGCTGGTCGGAGCTCGCCCGGCGCACCGGCGATCCCGTCGTGCCCGACGGGCTGCTGCCCTCCCGCCGCTGTTTCCCCTCGGCCAAGAAGGAGGGCAGCCGGCCGCTCGGCATCGTCCCGCCCACCGAGGGGAGCCTGGACCGCGCTACCTGGAACAGGCTGATCACCGTCCTCACAGAACACAGCGCCGCCGGCCGGGACACCCCCTGCCTGGCCTACTACAACCCGCTGATGCTCGCGACCACCGACTTCGACAACCTCCACGTGCAGGCCGGCCGCCTCGGCGACGCGGGGATCCTCTACGACAATCCCGCAGCCGGGTTCAGCCCCTCCAACCTCTGGGCGCGGGATCGCTCATGGGTCCTGTGCACCGACTACGACCTCTGGGCCACCAAGGTCGCCGGCCCCCCGGCCCTCATCGAAGCGCTGCTGAACGACCGCGAGATCGAAGCCGTACGACTGTCCACGGTCGTGACCCGGTCGCCTTGAGGTTCCATCGCGGTATCTGCGTCATCGCAGCCCGGCCGGGAGCGAGGTCCGCCTGCCAGAGCGGCGGTCCCGGCCCGGGGCACGCCGTCGGACGGATCAGCCCGGCGGGGTGCCCTTGTCTCTGAGAGGCTCTCCATCAGTGCAGTCGTCCCCTCACCGCACCAGCCTGCAAGCCAGGCGGTTCGGTCCCTGACCGGTCACGGACGCAGCGATGAGTTCTTCCGGCCCGGAGAGTCTCACCAACGTCGTCCACAGCACAGGAGGAACACGTGGCTCAGCTGCTGAGAGTTCAGAACTTCAACGTCTCGAGCGACGGGATCGGCGCGGGTGCCGATGAGGACCAGAGCCTGGAGAGTCCGTTCGGTCTCCCCGGTGCCGAGAGGCTGTTCGGATGGGCGGGCGCCACGGCGAGCTGGCCCATGCGCACCGACCCCGGAGGGAACCGGGGCCTCGACGACCACTTCACGCGGGACTGGGCGCGCAACATCGGCGCCGAGATCATGGGCCGCAACAAGTTCGGACCCCAGCGTGGGCCGTGGCACGACGACGAGTGGCGCGGCTGGTGGGGGGACGAGCCCCCGTTCCGCACCCCGGTGTTCGTGATGACTCACCACGGGCGTCCGTCCTTCACGCTCTCCGACACCACGTTCCACTTCGTCGACGGCGACCCTGCCGCAGTCCTCGAGCAGGCGCTGGAGGCGGCCCAGGGCAAGGACGTCCGCCTCGGCGGCGGGGTGAACACCATCCGGCAGTTCCTTGACGCCGACCTCGTCGACACGATGCATGTGGCCGTCTCGCCGGTGACCTTCGGCTCCGGAGTACGGCTCTGGGAGTCACCCGATGAGCTGCTCGACCGGTTCCACCTGGAGGTCGTGCCCAGCCCGAGCGGCGTGACACACCACTTGTTCTGGCGTAAGTGACCGAGCCTCGGGGCCGGCCCCGGTCTGCTGTTCCGAGCTCCGGGGCCGCCTTGGGGTGAGCCGTCGAGTGGCCGGACGCAATGCGGTGGCAGTGGTTGGAGAGCTGCTGCTTGGATGCTCGGCATGACGTCTGTGGATCTTGATGATCGTCGTGAGCTGCTGGACCGACTCGAGCGGTACTACGACGCGGTTCCCCGCTCCGGTGCCCGGGCCGAAGACTTCGGGCCGCTGACCCTGTTCGTACGAGAGGGGCAGGGCTGGCCCTTCTACGCACGTCCGACCCCGGGATGGTCCGGAGCGGTGAGCGCCGCCGATGTGGCCCGGGTACGCGCCAGACAGCAGCAGCTGGGCATCCCGGAGAGCTTCGAGTGGGTCGCCGAGACCGCGCCCGCGTTGAGGGCCGCGGTCGAGGAGACGGGGCTCACGGTGCATGAGCACCCCTTGATGGTGCTCGACCCGGACGCATCGGCCCCCGCCGTGCCCGAGTTGGCCGACGGCGTGGTGGTCCGGACCGCCGGGCCGGACGATCCCGTGCTGCCGAGCGCGCTGGCCGTCCCCCACCTGGCGTTCGCCGAGCCCGGCACCCGTGTCGGTGCAGCCGGCCCGGTGGAACTGGGCGAGGTGGTGCGGGGCCATGCGGGTGACGGGTCGGTGGAACGCACGGCGGCACGGATCCTGGCCGGCTTGACGTGCGTTGCCGCCGCGGTGCAGGACGGCAGGGCGTTGTGCGCCGGTCAGCACCAGCCGGTCGGCGCGGTCAGCGAGATCGTCGGGGTGGGCACCTTGCCGGCGGCGCGCCGCCGCGGGCTCGGGCACGCGGTCACCGCGGTGCTGGTGGCCGACGCACGATCGCGAGGCATCGAGACCGTCTTCCTGTCCGCGGGCGACGGCGACGTTGCCCGGGTCTATGCCCGCCTCGGCTTCCGCACCGTGGCCACCGCACTGATCGCCGAGCCCGCCGACCCCGCCGATTGGCGACTCGCGGACTGACCGGTACCCGCGACGCACCCCCGTCCGAGCCAGGCGTCCACGGTCATGGCCGCGGCGAGCCAGGTGAGCGCGTAGAGCCAGCCGCCGAGGACATCGGTGGGCCAGTGCACGCCGAGGTAGACGCGGGTCAGGCCGACCGTGACGGCCCAGCAGGCGAACAGGGCCCAGCAGAGCCGCGCGGTGGCGGGCGAGGCCGCCGCGCGCCATACCGCCCAGGCCAGCAGCCCGGCCACGAGCGCCGAGGTCGCGGTGTGGCCGGAGGGGAAGGAGAACCCGGACGCGTGCGTCACCCGGTCGGCGACGGGCGGACGCGGCCGGGCCACGCCGTACAGGACGGCGTAGCGCAGGCCCTGGGCCAGCAGCAGGAATCCGAGCGCACCCGCGGCCGTCAGCAGTCGGCCCCAGGTACCCCGGCCCCATCCGGCGATGAGTCCGGCGGTCACGGCGCACAGGTACGGGACGGGCCCGGTCCCGGTCGCGGTGACGCCGCGCGCGAGGGCGACCGCGCCGGCGGGACGGTGCCGTACCGACCAGCGGTGCACGCTCTCGTCGAGTGGGTACGGGCTGCCGTGGCGGGCCGCGACGAGCGCGGTCAGTACGGCGAACAGGGCGGCGCACAGCGCTGCGGCCAGGCCCCGGCGGATCGCTCGCGATGCGACGGGGGCACTCACCGGGGGACGACCAGGGGTCGCAGCGGCGTACTGCCCAGCCGCAGTACGAGGGGGGTCGCGCGGCGAGCGGCACGGGTCAGCAGCCAGGCGATGACCGCCCCGACGGCCAGGCCGAGTACGACGTCATGGGGGTAGTGGGCACCCACCCAGACCCGGGAGAAGGCCATCAGCAGCGCGGCCGGCACCGCGATCGCCGCGAGCCGGCGGTCGGTGACCCAGAGGGCCGCGGCGGCCGCGGCGGCGATGGCGGCGTGGTTGCTGGGGAAGGACCAGTCGCCGAGCGGCGGGCAGGCCTCCAGCGTGACCGTGTGCAGGGTCTGGCAGGGTCGCTGCTCCCGGAAGACCGATTTGATGCCGGTGTCGGCGAGGAAGGCGACGACCACGACGAGGGGCGCCGCCAGGGCCGTGGCGGTCCTGGCCGGATCGGCGGCCGCCCGGGCGCGCCACCAGCCGGCCACCATCAGCACGGCGAAGAGCGCGAGGCCGTACGTCGACCATGCGGTGACCAGGCCGTCGAGCCAGCCGGGGGCCTGCTGGGCGAGGCCGGTGAGCCGGGTGTACAGGTTTCCGTCGACGGCGGGGCCGTCCAGGGCGAGCAGGCTCAATGCGAGCCTCCGTTCGAAGTGCGGCTGCCCCGCCGGCGGATGAATTCCACTGCGAGCGGGGCGAGGGAGATGAGGACGACGAGGGCGACGATCGGCAGGAGGTAGCGGTCGACATTGGGTACCGAGGAGCCGAGCGCGTAGCCGGCCAGCACCAGTCCCAGCGTCCACACGAGCCCGCCGATCACCTGCCACGGCGTGAAGACGCGGGCCGGAACGTTCAGGGCCCCGGCCATCGGGTTCAGGACGGTGCGCACGATCGGCACGAAGCGGGCCAGGACGATGGCCTTGGCGTGTCCGTACCGGTCGAGGAGTTCCTCGGCCTTCGCGGCGCCCTCGTGGAGTTTGCGGCTGCGGCTGCGGGCCAGCAGGGTGCGTCCGCCGCGCCGTCCGAGGAGGTAGCCGGTCTGGGCCCCGAGCAGGGCTCCGGCCACGGCCGCGCACAGCACCTGCGGGAGCGAGAGGTGGACCGGTCCGTGGTTGCCCGGCACGCAGAGCAGACCTGCGGTGAAGAGGAGCGAGTCGCCGGGCAGGAAGAAGCCGACGAGGAGGCCGGTCTCGGCGAACAGCACGACGGCGACGCCGAGGGCGCCGAAGGCCGACAGGAGGGAACCGGCGTCCAGCAGATTGACGGCCTGCGGGCTGAGCGCCTGCGACGCCGCGGCGAGATCGGGCCAGGTCATGACGGACAGCTCCCATAGGGTGAGAGGTGCAGGGTCCAGGACGACGCCCTGCCGACTGGCGACTACAGTGTCGTAGACGGTCTACAGCACTGTAGACGATCGATGCACGGAATCGATGCATGGAGGAGTGCACCCATGGGCGACAGGAACGCGGAGCGACGCCTTGCCGGCGAGCTCGAAGCCGGCGTGCTGGCGGCGCTCTGGGCCGCGGACGGCCCGCTGTCCCCCGGGCAGGTCCAGGAGATATTGGGCGGGTCCCTCGCCCGCACGACCGTGACGACGATCCTGTCCCGCCTGTACGAGAAGGGCACCGTGACCCGGCAGCGGTCCGGCCGCGGGTACGTCTACGTACCGGCCGAAGACGCCTCCGGCCTCACCGCCCGGCGCATGCACGCCGAGCTCGCGAAGGACGAGGACCGCGAAGCCGTGCTGAGCCGCTTCGTCTCCCAGCTGAGCAGCGAGGACGAGCGCCTGCTGCGTGCCCTGCTCGACGGGGAAGGAGACGCGCCGTGATCCACACCATCTGGCTCCTCCCTCTCCTCGTGCCGTTCCTCGTCGCACCGGCGGGCGGGCGGCTGGCCTCGAAACTGCCGCCCCGGCAGGCCATGTGGCTGCTGACGGCGACCGCGGCCGGTCTCGCCGCCGCGAGCACCTGCGCGCTGGTCCTGCTGATCGTCCCCGGCGCCACCCACCTCCACGTCGTCGCCGCGCTGGGCCACCTGCTCACCCCGCTGAACAGCGGATCACCCGATGCCGTCATCGCGATCGCCGTCGCTGCCGGGGCCCTGCTCGCCTGGTGCACAGCCCGGCTGGTGCGCGGTGCACGTCGTCTCCGGACCCAGCTCCGCCACTCCGGGAAGCTCGCCGCCGAGGCGGACGGCGAGCTCGTCGTCCTGCCGGACGAGCACCCCGACGCCTACGCCCTGCCCGGAAGCCCGGGCCGTATCGTCGTCACGACCGGCATGCTCCGCGCACTCTCGGCGCCCGAGCGCGAGGTCCTGATCGCCCACGAGCGCGCCCACCTGCGGGAGTGCCACCACCTCTTCACCGCCGTGGTCGACCTGGCCGGCCTGTGCCACCCCGCGCTGCGGACCCTGCGCGAGCCGCTCGCGTACGCGCTGGAACGCAGCGCCGACGAGGCCGCGGCCCGCGCCGTGGGCAGCCGGCCCCTGACCGCCCGGGCCATCGGCCGGGCCGCCCTCGCGACCCGCGCCTCGTCTGCGGCCGGCCGTACGCGTCCCGGCTTGGCCCTCTCGGCGACCGCCGGGCCCGTTCCCCGCCGCGTCGCCGCCCTCCTCGGCCACGGCACCGAGACCCGGTCGACCCGGCCCCTCGCCCGGCGCGCCGCGGTCCTGGCACTGCTGGCCTGCCTGGCCCTCTCCGCCGGTGCGTCCCTCCAGGCAGCCGACGACCTGCACGACGGCATCGAAGTCGCCCAGGGCGAGGCCCGTTGACACGCGGCGCCGGAAGGGAAGAGGGCTCCGACGAGACGCGGCCTCGGATCTGATCCGGCGGCCGCCATTGCCATCCCGCACGCGCGCGCGTCCTGCGCCGCGGCAGTCACGCGGATCGACGAAGGCCGACTCGGGCCGGCTTCCGAGCCTGAGCGCGCGCAGACTTCCGCGTTCCCTACGCGCATCCGCAAGGGCCGAGCCGGGCCCGGTCCGCGACCCGTAGAGTTAGATAAGGCAAACCTATATTCTTCAACGTCCGGCCGTGATGGTCCGTGACAGGAGCGGGAGCGGTAGCGGGATGGTGGAGGACGGTCGGGAAGCGCGGCGCCCGCATGGTGAGCTCGTCGCGGACGTGCTCGCGATCTTGTGGGGGGCCACCGGGCCGTTGACGCCGCAGCAGATCAACACCGCGCTCGGGCGGGACCTTGCCAGGACGACGGTCACGACGATCCTGTCCCGCCTGCACGAGAAGGGGACGCTGGTGCGATCCCGCGCGGGGCGGGGCTTCGCCTACGCAGCGGCGGATGACGCAGCCGGACTGGCGGCCGGTCGCATGCGGCGGGAGCTGGAGCGGGAGCCGCAGCGCGACTTGGTGCTGAAGCGATTCGTGTCCTCACTGTCCGGGGACGACGAGGAGGCACTGCGGCGTCTGCTCCTGGAATCCGAGGACGGCGCATGACCCTGGCGCTGGCCATGGTGGCACTGGCGCTCGTACTGCCGTGGGGTGCGGCAGCCGCCGCGCGGCGGCTGGCCTCGCTCCTGCCGCCGCGGGAGGCCTGCGCGACCCTGACCGGGGCCGCCGCGCTGCTGGCGGGCGGCACCCTGGCGGCGCTGATCGCCCTGTTCCACGTTCCGTTCCTCGCCGCCCTCGAACAGGTCCCGCTCCCCCGCGCGGCGACCGCGTGGCCCGCGACGGTTCCGGTCGCCGCCGCCGCCGGAGCGGCGCTGGCCGTGCAGGCCGCCCTGGTGGCCCGCCGCTGGCGCGAACACCGGTCGGTGCTCGCGCGCGCCTGGTCCGCGACGGGCGACTCCGTACCCGACGGTGACCTGCTGGTGGTGCCGGGCCCCGACCCGCAGGCCTTCGCCCTGCCGGGGTGGCGGGGGCGCGGCGGACGGATCGTGGTGACGACGGGCATGCTCCGGGCGCTCGGCCCGGCGGAGCGCGAGGTGCTGTTCGGCCATGAGCGGGCCCATCTCGCGGGCCGCCACCACCTGCTGTCCGTCACCGCCCACCTCGCCGGCGCGGTGCACCCGGCGCTGCGGTCCCTGCGTCCGGCCCTGGAGTTCCACCTGGAACGGTGGGCGGACGAGGCGGCGGCATCCGCTGTCGGCAACCGGCGGCTGGCGGCGACCGCGATCGCCCGCGCGGCACTGGCCGCCGCGTCCGGCAAGCAGCCGCACAAGGACCACGGCCCCTTGCTGTCGGTGGGTACCGGGCCGGTTCCCCAACGGGTCGAAGCACTGCTGCGGCCGGTGCCGGGCCGGCCGCAGGCACGCGCGACGCAGATGGCCGCAGCAGGCCTCGCGGCGGCAGTGTCCGGGTCGGCCGTACTGGGCCTGGTCTTGGCGTACGGGCTGCACGAGTACGTGGAGCTGACCGCCCGCGCCCTGCTGCGCCGCTGAGATCCTGAGCGTCGACTTTGATGTAGACCAATCACCGTAGGTATAAGTATGGTTAGCCTAGGTTTAGTTCACGTCCCCTTCCCGTCCCGGGGTGCGGTGTGAGTCCGGGGCCACTGGTGCACCGTGACGGCGTATCGCAGCGTTCAGCAGGTAACGGCGTTCTGCGGCGGGCCGCTTCGGAGGTGACGTCCCCACCTCGGTGATTGGATGCGACGTGTACGACAGGGGGAACGGGTCGTCGAATCCCTCCGAGCAGACCGTGGAACTCCTGGTGGTGGCCGCCAAGGCCGTGGAAACGCTGGTGGCCGAGCGTACGGGTGCGCGAGCGTTGAGCCCCCTCCACCAGTCGACCCTCAAGACGCTGTCGGATCTCGGGCCACACGCCCGCGACGATCTCGCCGCCCGGTTGGAGACGCCGCCGGCTGAGGTCTCTCAGGTGATCGATGAACTCCTGGGACAGGGCCTGGTCCGGGCGATGGTCGTCAACGTGGGAGGGCGGCACGAGGTGGTCACGCTCACCGCGGCCGGTGCTGCCGCCCGCGCGGCCACACTGGGTGACATGAAGGGCGTACAGGACGTGCTCCTGGCATCCATCACCAAGGGTGAGCGCGCCCAGCTGCACTATCTGCTGCGGCGTGTGTGCACGACGGCCGCCCGTGCCGGACACGGGCGAAGCAGGGTCTGAGGCCCGGTTCCTGCTCAGATGGCGGGCAGCAGCTCATGCGTGGGGCCGTGGGCGACGAGGCGCCCTTCGCCCAGCAGGTACACGGTGTCGGTGTAGGCGCTCACCAGGTGGAGTTCGTGTGAGACGAGTACGAGTGTCATCCCCTGCTCCGCGTTCAGGCCGGCCAGAAGTTCCATGACGGACGTCGCCGTGTCGGGGTCGAGGGCCGAGGTGATCTCGTCGCACAGCAGGATGTCCGGTCCGGTGGCCAGAGCACGGGCGATGGAGACGCGCTGGCGCTGGCCGCCGGAGAGCTCGGCCGGGTATCGGTCCGTGAAGTCGACGGGCAGGTCCACCTGCTGGAGGAGTTCGGCGATCCGGGCCGAGCGGGCGCCGGAGCCGAGTTTCGTATGCAGGCGCAGGGGCCGGTCGAGCTGGGCTCCGACCCTGCGGGAGGGGTTGAGCGCGTCGAGGGGGTTCTGCGGGACGAGTTGGATGCGGCGCTGGTGTGCGCTCGGGCGTTTCCCCGCGGTGGGCGCGAGGGGTATCCCGTCGAGGGTGAGGTCGGCGGTGTCCGCGCGCTGGAGCCCGGCCAGCACTCTCAGAAGCGTGGTCTTGCCGGAGCCGGAGGGGCCGACGACGGCCGTGCGGCTGCCGGGGGCGGCCGTGAAGTCGACGGCGGTGAGGGCTTGGTGCGCCTTCCCGTGGAACGAGACATGGACAGCGTGTGCGGCAATACCCCCGCCACCCTCGGCGGCGGCGACCGCCTCGTCGTTGTCCGCGGTGGGCTCGCGTTCGACTTCATGGACTGCCGACAGGCGTGGCGGTGCGGCGGGTGCGGTGAGATGGACGGTGTGATCGGCACAGGCCTCGACGAGTTCGGGGTCGTGGCAAGCCATGACGATGGCCAGGTCGTGGCGGGCGGCGAGGTGGCGCAGCAGGTCGGCTATCTCGTCGCGCAGGGCCGCGTCGAGGCCGGCCGTGGGTTCGTCCAGGAGGAGGATGTCAGGTTTCCGGGCCAGAGCACGGGCGAGCGCGACGCGGCGCTGCTGGCCACCGGACAGGGCTGTCGGCCGCCGGTCGGGAAGCCCGTCGTCGATGGGCAGACGGACTTCGCGCAGCAGTTCCATGACGGCCGACCGTTCGGGGCGGCAGCCGGCGGTTTCCGCGACGAGGTCGCGGACCTTCATCCGGGGGTTGAGCGCAGAGCCGGGGTCCTGCCCCACGTAGGCCAGGCTGGTACGGCGGAGCCGGGCCAGCTCTTCGGGGGCCAGGGCGGCCAGGTCGTGGCCGAGGACGCTCAGCACGCCGCCGGTGACGGCCGCACCATCGGGAAGGTGGCCGATGAGGGCGCGCAGGAGAGTGGTCTTCCCGGAGCCGGATGCACCGGTCAGCGCGGTGATACGACCTGCCTCGATGATCAGGGAGGCGGGCCGCAGGAGCACCGGGCCACCGGGCCACCGGGGAAGCGGATTTCGAGACCGGTGGCGGTGGCCAGAGGCGTGGGGGTGTCCGAGGAAGCGGTCGGCGTGACGGCCGATTGTGCGGGGGTGTTCACGGGGTGGTGACCGCCTTGCGTGCGGAGCGGGGCGCGAGGGAGGCGCAGGCGAGGTTGACGCTGATGGCGAGGGCCGCGATGGCCAGGCTGGGGGCGATCACGGCCCAGGGGTTGAGGAGGATGCCCGGGGCGTTCTCGCGAATCATCAACGCCCAGTCCGCTGCCGGTGGTTGGGGGCCGATCTGGAGGAAGGCGGCCATGGAGATGACGTAGACGGCTTCGACGAAGCGCAGGCCGAACAGCGCGGCGACGGTGGAGCGCAGGTTGGGCAGGATCTCGCGCAGCGCGATGTAACGCAGGCTCTCCCCGCGGGCCAGAGCCGCTTCCACGTATCCGGCACCGGCCAGCGGAGACGCGGCCGCGGCGACGATGCGGACCGCATACGGGATGCCGAGGACGATGGCTGCGCCTATGACGGCCCATCGTCCGCCGCCGGGCCAGGCGAGGGCGATCAGCATGATGCCGAGGACCGGCGGGAGCAGGATCGCCACGTCGGCGCTGCGCTCCACGGCGCGGCCGAGGACGGGGTGCAGGACGGCGAAGCAGCCGGCGACGACCCCGGCCAGGGTCACGAGTACGGAGACGAGAGCGGCGCTGCCGATCAACACCGTGCCGCCGTGCAGCAGCCGGGACAGGACGTCGCGCCCGAGCTGGTCGCCGCCGAGCGGACCGCCGTCACCGGCGGTGGCGTACGGGGCGCACACGGGGGCGTCGAGAGAGTGGGCGGCGAGCAGGGGCCCGGCCGCCGCGAGAGCGATCAGCACCACCGCGGGGACCAGGGTGGGCCACGAGCGGCGGGTTCCGGTTCGGGCAGGGACGCCCGTGGGGATGCCGGCGGTCATGGGTGGACTCCGAGGGTGCGGGCGCGTATGAGGTCGGCTGCGAGCAGGACGAGGCTGATGACGGCGCCGGCGCAGACGACGACTCCGGCGATGAGCGGGGTGTCGCGGCCGGCGACGGCCGCGGCCAGGACGCTGCCGATGCCGGGGTAGTTGAAGAGGGTCTCCACGACCACGGCCCCGCCGAGGAGCATGCCGGTGGAGGTGGCGATGCCGGTGGCGATCGCGGGCACGGCGCCGGGCAGGGCGTGGCGCAGGACGATCCGGTGGACGGGGAGACCGTCGAGGTAGGCGGCTTCCACATGGGGCGTACGGGCCTGGTCGGCCAGGGCGCCGCGCACGATACGGGTGTTCCACCCGGTCTGCGGGATGACCAGCGCCAGCACCGGCATGACCAGCATCGTCCAGTCGGCGGGTGAGCCGTCCGCGCCGGTGAGGGTCACGGCGGGCAGCCAGCCGGTCCACAGCGACAGCACCAGGAGCAGGCCGACGGCGACCACGAACTCGGGGACGGCGAACGCGGCTGTGGAGGCGTGTCCGATGAGGCGGTCGGCGAGGCCGCCGGGGCGGGAGGCGGACCAGCAGCCGAGCGCGAGGGAGGCGGCCACGGTCAGGACGAAGGCGGTCGCGCCCAGGACGAGGGTGTTGGGGAAGGGGTCGGAGAGGAGGTCGGTGACTTTCTGCCCGCGGGCCGAGGTGCCGAGGTCACCGGTGGGAAGGGCCGTCATCCAGTCCCAGAACCGCTCCCACACGGGCCGGTCCAGGCCCAGCAGGTGCCGCCGCGCCTCGACGTCGGCCGCGCTGTCACCCCGCTCGGAGCTCGCACTCGCCGCGTCCCCCGGCAGCAGTTCCACGGCCGCGAAGACCAGGCCGAGCAGGACGGCCAGCATCAGCACACGACGCCCGAGAGCGGCGAGCACACGAGCCGCCGCGGCCAGGCCGCGGCGCGGCGCGGCGGCCGTCCCCGCGGTTGCGGGAACGACCGCCTCGCCTTCGGCCTTGCGGCTCAACCCAGCCACACGTTCTCGAGCTGGACCCGGCCGTAACCGGCGAGCTTGGGAAGGTTCTTCACCTTGGCGGCGGCGAGATCGATGCCGTCGGCCATACCCCACAGCAGGTAGCCGGACTTGTCGAACTCGATCTTCTGGAGCTCCTTGAGGGCCGCGGCGCGCTGTGCCTCGTCGGCGGTGCCGATGACCTTGCGGTAGGCGGTGTCGAAGTCCGCGTCCGCCCAGCCGGCCTCGTTCTGCCCGGCCTCGCTGACCATGGTCTTGGAGGCGAAGAAGACGACGGAGTCGTTGGTGCCCCAGTACGTGGTGTAGAAGTCCCCCGCCTTCCAGGTCTTGTCCCAGAACGCGCCCGATTCCTGCTTGACCACGTTGATCTTGATCCCGGCCTCGCGGGCCTGGTTCGCGAACAGGGTGGCGGACTCGGCGAGCCCCGAAATGTCCTCTGTGGTCACGAGGTCGTAGGTCTTGGAGAGGTCGAAGTTCGCCTCGGCCAGCAGCTTCTTGGCCTTCTCCAGGTCCCGCTTGCGCTGCGGGATGTCGGTGGCCAGGTTGGGGTCGCCGGTGCCCATGATGTCGTTGGCCACCGTGCCGTAGCCGGACAGGACCTGCTTGACCATGGCGTCACGGTCGACGACCAGGCGCATGGCCTCACGGACCCGGACATCGGCGAACGGGCTGCCTGCCGCAGTGCGCATGATGATCGGCATTGCCATGTCGTCGGGGCGGCGCAGGACCTGGATGTCCTTGCGCGTTTCCGCGGTACGGGCGGCGACCGCGCCGACGTTGGAGGCGACGTCGATCTGCCCGGCCAGCAGGGCATTGGCCATGGCCTGCGGGGTCTCGAACATGGTCACCTCGATGGCGTCGAGGTTCACCGTACCGCCGTACCACTTGTCGTTCTTGACCAGTCGGGCGTTGCCGCCCCGGTACCAGTCCAGCTTGAACGGACCGGTACCCGGAGCCTTCTCCAGCGCGTTGTCGGCGGTGTCCTTACCCACCGCCGCTTCCGCCCCGGTACGCCTGCTCAACGCCGACCACGTCACAGAGCTCACCTCCCTCGCGGCCGAACTGCTCGATATTCACAGCTCCGCCACCAGCCCCGCCCTGCTCGCCGACCTCGCCCACGCCTGCCGACGCCTGAGTCGGGGGCTGCGTGACGCCCTGCGTCCGGTGGACACCGCCGACGGCCTGTTCGTGCTGCGCGGACTGCACATCGACAACACCGAACTCGGCCCCACCCCCGGCCACTGGTCCACCGTCGGCGAGGCCGGCGCCCTCTGGGACGTCGTCCTGCTCCTGGTCTCCACCCTCATGGGCACGCCCATCGCCTGGGACGGCCAGCAGGACGGCCGCTTCGTCCACAACATCGTCCCCTCCCCCGGCCACGAGACCGTGCAGACGGGCGCGTCCAGCAGCGTGCTGCTCACCCCGCACACCGAGGACGCTTTCCACCCGGGCCGTGCACACCTGTTGCTGCTGTGCTGCATGCGCAACCACGACAGCATCGCCACCACCGCGGCCAGCATCCGCCTCACGAAGCTCTCGGACGACGACGTCTCGGAGCTGACCCGGCCCGTCGTACCGATCCTCCCCGACGACGCCTACGAGGAGGCCCAGCAGTTCGGCGGCAGGCCCGCTCCGGTACCTACCCTCTTCGCCGGCGAGGACGGGCTGACCTTGCGCTTCGACCCGGCGTACACCCCGCTGGACGAGGCCGACTCCGGCTACCGGGCCGCGTACGGGCGTCTCGAAGACGAACTCGCCCGTGTCTCCGTCGCGGTGAGCCTGGAGCCCGGCGACGTACTGGTCGTCGACAACGACATGGTCGTGCACGGCCGGGTGCCTTTCACCGCCCGCTACGACGGCACCGACCGCTGGCTCAAGCGCGCCTCCGTCCGCGTACCCGGCCGCCGCACCCGCCCCGAGGCCGAGACCGCCGAGCACGGCTACGGGCAGGCCGCCCTCGAAGCCTGGGCCTCCTGACCCGCCCTGGCAGCACCCCTGCCCAACCCGCCCGATCCGCTTCCCGAAGGGACACCCCCATGACCTCCCAGGACACCGTGACGCCCCACGACGGCACCCTGCGCGTCCTGTCCACCTCCGACCTCGCCGGGATCGACATATCCCTGGCCGACGTCGTGGACACCGTGGAAGGCGCGTACCGCACCCTGCACGCCGGTCAGTCTGACAACCCCCGGAAGCTGACCGTCAAGCCGCAGGACGGCCACTCGGTCTCGTACGCCATGCTCGGCCGCGACGGCACGCGCAACGTCGTGGCCGTCAAGACCAGTTACAAGCACGGCCTCGACAAAGGCCGCGACGAGCAGCACTACTACACGGCCCTGACGATTTACGACGACGTCACCGGCCTGCCCCTCGCGATGATGGACTGCTCCCGCATCGGCTCCCTGCGCACACCTGCCGTCTCGGCCCTGCTGGCCCGCGAATGCGCCGCGCCCGGCGCCCGCTCCGCGCTCGTGATCGGCACCAGAACCCAGGGCCGGCTCGCCCTGCCCTTCCTGCTCACCACCCTCCCGGACCTGGACCGCCTGATGGTCTTCGGCACCCACCCCGAAGGGATCGCGGCCGTCCGGGAGCAGCTGCGTACGTACTTCCCCGACCGGGACGTGGAGGTCGTCACCGACCTGCGTGCCGCCGCCTCGGACGCGGACGTCATCGTCGCCACCGCGGGCGCCCACACCCCGGCGGCCGTCGAGGCGGGCTGGCTGGGGCCCGGCGCGCTGTCGATCCTCGTCGGTCATGGGCTCGCCCCCTCCACGCTGCACCAGGCGGACCGGGTGATCGCCACCAGCGAGGCGCAGATGAATGTCACCGGTACGGACATGGCCGACTCGGAAGGCAAACTCCCCGCCGTCGACACCGAGTTCCCTCCCGTCATCGCCGGACTCACCGTCGGCCGTCACAGCGCGAAGGAAAGAATCTTCGCCTACAACAGCGGCCTCGTCGTCACCGACATCGCCCTCGGCCACCGCTTCGCGCAGCTCGCCCTCGCGCAGGGGCTGGGCACCGAGGTGCCGCTGTGGCAGTGACCACCGGCACCTCCGGCCGGCCCGCCCTGCCCGTGCTTCCCGATCCCGCCACGGACGCCGTCCTGGGGAGCGGACTAGTGCCCGAGCTGGCCTACGCCTTCGGCGGTCCCTTCCACTTCCTGCTCCCCGACGCCTTCGACGCGAACCTCGCCGCCATGCGGCAGGCGTTGGAGGAGGCGGATGTGGACGGCTTCGTGTACTTCGCGAAGAAGGCCAACAAGGCCGCCGTCTTCGTCGAACGCGCGGCCGCCGCCGGCGCGGGTGTGGATGTCGCCTCCGCGGCCGAGTTGCGCGAGGCACTCGGCCACGGTGTCCGCGGCGAACACCTCGTCGTGACCGGCCCGGCCAAGGACCCCGCGCTGCTGCGCCTGGCCGTGCAGCACGGCGCGCTCCTCGCCGTCGACGCCCTCGACGAGCTCGACACCCTCATCACGGGAGTCCTGCGCGGTCCCGTCCGCCCGGCCCGGATCCTGCTGCGCGTCCTGCCGCCGGCGCAGCCGCACAGCCGCTTCGGCATGAACGACGCCGAACTGTCCACCGCGCTGGACCGCTGCGTCCAGGCCGGCGACGCCGTACGCATGGAAGGTTTCAGCTTCCACCTCTCCGGCTACGCCATCCAGCCGCGCGCCGACCTGGCCGCCCACCTGACGGAGTTGTGCCTCAAGGCCCGCGTCCAGGGTCTGGAGGCAAGCCGGATCAGCATCGGCGGCGGCCTGCCCATCAGCTACACCGACGCCGACAGCTGGCACACCTACCTCGAACGGCACGACAAGCGCCACTTCCACGCGGGCAAGTCCTTCCAGCCGTCCGACTTCTACCCGTACCACTGCCAAAAGCCCGGCGCTGAGGCCTTGGCCGCACTCCTCGACGCTCGCCCCGAAGGCCGCAGCCAGGACCTGGCGAGCCTCCTCAAGGAGGCGGGCATCACCCTGCTCCTGGAGCCCGGCCGCGCCCTGCTCGACCGGGCCGGAGCGAGCGTCTTCACCGTCCAGGGCGTCAAGGAGCGCGACGGCTACCAGCTCATCACGGTGGACGGCACCAGCCTGAGCCTGTCGGAGCAGTGGTTCAACAGCGAATACCTTCCCGACCCCCACCTCGTCTCCCTCGACCCGCAGCCCCCTGCGGGCCTGAGTCCGGCGAGCGTCGGAGCCGCCACCTGCCTCGAATCGGACATGCTCACCTGGCGCAAGATCGGCTTCCCGCGTCGGCCCCGCACCGGGGACCTGCTCGTCTACCCCAACACGGCCGGATACCAGATGGACTCGAACGAATCGCCGTTCCACGACCTGGCCATCCCGCCCAAGGTCGTCATCGACCGCGCCGACGGCGAAGGACGGCCGCGCTGGCGCCTGGACCGCCACTTCACCTGAGCCCGCCCTCAACCCCGAGCCCGTCCCCACGACCCCACGACCCCATGGAGCCAGCGATGCCCGGAGCCCTTCAGCGGCCCGCCGTGGTCACCCGCGTATCCGACCTCATCGGCTACACCCCCCTGCTGGAACTCGCCGCAACGGAGACCGGCAGCCGCCTCCTGCTCAAACTGGAGATGTACAACCCCACCGGCACCGCAAAGATACGCATGGCCCGCGCCATGGTCGACGCCGCCGAAACGGCGGGCGACCTTCGCCCCGGCGGCCGGATCATCGAGTCCACCTCCGGCAACACCGGCCTCGGCCTCTCCGTCATCGCCGCCGAGCGCGGCTACACGTTCACCGCCGTCGTCGACAACCACGCCTGCGCCGACAAGCTCCGCGGCATGAAGGCACTCGGCACCGAGCTCGTCTACGTCGTCGACGACGGCACCGAGGAACTCGCCACCGCCGCCCGCGAAGAACTCGCCGAGGACATGGCCCGCGGCCTGGACAACACCATCTTCACCGAGCAACACAACAACCCCGCCAACGGTGTCGGCTACTTCCCCGTCGCGCACGAGCTCGTCGAAGCCCTCGACGGGAACATCGACGTGCTCATCGCGGCGGTCGGCACCGGCGGCGCCCTGTTCGGCACCGCCCGTGAGATGGGCAAGCTGATCGGCGGGTTCAGCGTCGTCGGCGTCGAGCCGAAGGGCTCGATCGCCTTCGGCGGCCCCGCACACGACTACTACCAGTCCGGCACCGGCACCCCCGAAGGCGCCGAACTCGGCGCGCTCGTCGACTTCGACCTCCTCGACGAAGGCGTCAAGGTCGGCGACATCGAGGCCTTCGCCACCTGCCGCGCGGTCGCCCGTACAGGCCTGCTCATCGGAGGGTCCGCCGGCGGAGTCGTCTACGAAGCCCTGACCCGCCTGGGCTCGCTCCCGCCGGGCAGCACTATGGTCGCCCTCATCAACGACGGCGGTGAGAAGTACATGGACACCGTCTTCAACGACGACTGGATGCGCGAACGCGACCTGCTCAACCCCGACACCGAGCGGGAAGTCGACGAACTCCTCACCAAACTCCGCAGGAACCGGTAAACCCCATGCTGACCACCCTCCTCCGCGACAGCCGCGCCCTCGCAGCCCTGGCAGTCCCCCTGATCCTGACCCAGCTCGCCCAGGTCGCCCTCACGACCACCGACACGATCATGATGGGCTTCCTCGGCACCACCGAGCTGGCCGCCGGCGGCCTGGCCATCGTCATCTTCAACCAGCTGCGCACCATGGGCGTCGGCCTCGTCACCTCTGTCGGCAACCAGATAGCCGCTGCGGCCGCGCGCGCCGAACAGCACACCGGCAAGGACCAGGACCAGAGCGCCACGGACACAGCGGTCTCCGGAGAAGGGTCGTCTTCAGCACACGAGGAAGTACGGGCGATCGTCCGGGCCAGCCTCGCCGTGGCCACCCTCGCCGGCGTCGTGGGCGCCGTCCTCATGGTCCTCATCGGCCAGGCTCTTTCCCGGCTCGGCCAGGACCCGGCCGTCGTCGACCTCACCCGGACCATGCTCTACGCGCTCGCCCCCGGCCTGCTCCCCTGCCTCTGGTTCCAGGCCATCCGCCAGTTCACCGTAGGCATGCGACGGCCCCAGGCCCTCCTGCAGATCACGATCGCTTCCGTAGCCGTCAACGCGGGCCTGAACTGGGTCCTCGTCCACGGCACCTTCGGCCTGCCCCGGATCGGCCTGACCGGCATCGGAATCGCCACCTCCAGCGTCTACCTCCTGACCTTCCTCGCGCTCTACGCGTCCGCGAAGAAGGACAAGGAGCTGGCGCCGCTGCTCTCGCTGGACATCACCAAGGCCGACCCCTTCGTGGTCAAGCGTCTGATCGGCCTGGGCGTCCCGATCGCGGCGACCTACGGCTCCGAGGCCGGCTTCTTCTCCCTCACCGCGCTGATGGCCGGCTCGTTCGGGCCCGACGCGCTCGCCGCGCACACCGCCGTCAACCAACTCGTCTACATCGTCTTCCAGGTGGCCGTCGGCCTCTCCCACGCCGCCTCGATCAACGTCAGCCGCGAGCTGGCCCTCGGCCGCCACGACGACGCCCGGCGCATCAAGAACACCGCCCTCGCCTGCGCCGCCGCCGTCATGGCCGTCGTCGGCGTCCTCTACGTCACGATCCCGGGGCTGGTCCTGGCCCCGTTCCTGGACTCCAGCACCGACCAGGCCCTCACCATCGCCACCCACCTCCTCATCGTCACCGCGTTCCTCCAGTTCTTCGACTGCGCCCAGAACATCGGCGTCGGACTCCTGCGCGGCCTCGACGACACCAAGAGCGGCTTCCGCATCACCCTCATCGGCTACTGGGCCGTGGGCCTGCCCGCCTCGTGGGTCCTGGCGTACGCACTCGGACTCGACACCCTCGGCATCTGGCTCGGCCTCCTCACCGGCCTCGCCACCACTGCGGTCCTCCTCCTGCGCCGCTACACCCACTCCCTGGGACAACGAGAGTCCGCCGCGGCCCTGCCCGCCCCCGCCTGACACCCCACCCGTACACGCGCACCCCGGTACCAGGCCCACAGCCCGCTGCCGGGGTGCACACGCACGACGTCCTCCAGAGAACCAGAGCCGCACGGGCCGGCCCGGGTGCGGCGCGATCGGCCGCGAGACCCACAAGATGATGCTGGAGCACCAACAGCAGACGAAAAAAACTCCTCGTCTCCTACTCGCCGAAACGGCTCGACTTCTTCCAGAAGCGAGAAAAACGGCGCCTGACCTGGCCTTTTGCCCGTTAGGCGCCGTTGGCGCAACCCGCTCAACGAGGAACTTGGCGTAGTACTTGAACAGGACGTGGATGCTGTGACCGGCCCGCCGAGCACACTCAGCAGGGTCGACACCCGAGTGGAGCCAGAACGAGATCCCGGCATGCCGTAGGTCGTAGGGCCGCTTCGCCAGACCGGCCGCGAGCTCAGGCGGGTCAGGACGTACCGGCGCGCCCTCGACCACGTGATCCCGTACGCCGCCGCCTCCACGTAGTTGCCTGCCTGGTTCTGGAACAACCGCCCGTCCGGGGCGACACCGAAGCGCTCGACCTGGGCACTCAGGACGTGGACGAACCGCGGCGGGATGGGTACAGGTCGGCTCGCCGTCGCGGCACGACGCTTGAGCGAGTGGACTTCGTAGACCTCACCGTCGTCCGTCCAGTCCTTGCCCGCCGTGACGACGCCACCTGTCAGGTTGAGCAAACCCCAGCCCGTCTCGGGCAAGTGGCACTGCTCGCGACGAAGGTGAATCACCTCAGCCGGCCGCATGGCCGCAAAGTACATGCAGCCGAAGAACGCCTCGAGATGAGGGCCACGGCCCCGCTGTTGCCCCACCGCCGGCAGCAAGCGTGCGACCTGAAGTGGATTGGGCACAGAAGCCGGGTCGATGCGGCGATCCCGCACGTTCCGGTGACGACAGATGCGATATCACGTCACATACCGCCCTCTCACTTGCAGCATGAACCCCTGCGTCCACACTCCGGGGGTCACCTCACCTGAGGTGCCTCCACTGCCTCGGACAGGATGACTTCATTGCGGGTGTTGCAGCCGTCGGACGGATTGGCGCCCGCGTTCCAGTGCTTGAACGATGTGCGCTGGTAGCCCGTACGGTCCTCGACCTGGACCGGCAGCGCGAACCGCGACGCCCATCGGAAGCACCTGCGGCACGGTGCGCTCCCCCGGCCGCGTGCGCGGTCGCGGAGGGAAGACGAGGGCAAAGGCAGCGGCGGCCGCGGTGGCGGCCCGCATTATCATGATCATCACGACGGCGGTTCAGGTTCCATCGGCCCCGAATCCGCGACGACAGGCCTCGGGCGGGCAGTTCACCCGACCGGGGCGCCCTGTTCACCGGCGAAACGGCACTGCATGCCCTCCCGCGGGCGTCAGGCCACCAACGTATCCGCCAGATGCACGGCGATGCGCAGATCGTTCCGCGACCAGCGCAGCGGCCCGTCAGGGACGAAGCCTGGCATTCCTCGGCCACCCACCACCGGGTGGCTCCCGGCGGAGGCTCCCGCGAGGGCCCCTTGGCCGGTTCGGCTCGGACCAGGCCGGGCGGCAGGCCCAGGGCTCCATCCAGCGCCAGGGTCTCGGCGATCCAGACCGACTCCGCCGACCACCGCGTTGATCATCACCAGCTTCAGGGCCGCCCCGGAGCCGACCGGGCCGCAGGCCGTGACCTCGCCGAGCGCGTCGAGGACCTGCCGCACCGGGCCGGGCAACAGCTCGCCCCCCGCCAGCACCCACAACTCCCCCGTCGCGGCCCGGTCCACGCTGCCCATCACGGGCGCATCGTTGAGCGTGACACCCTCGGGAAGCCGGGCCGCCAGCTCCCGCACGGCGTCGGGCCCGACCGTCGAGGTGTCGATCCAGTGGACGCTGGGGTGCGGGACCGGGCCCTCGCGCATCCGGACGGCGGCATTGACGACGTCCCCGAAGACCCTGCCCTCCGGAGGCTGCTGAATGACCACGCCGATCACCACGCGCGCGTACTTTTCGGCAAGCCGTTCCAGTTCCAGGGTCATGACCTCGTCGTACCCGAAGCCCCGGCCACGGCCTCGCCGGGCGGGACGGTGTTCCTGCGCTCCTGAATGTGGGCGTAGCCCATGAGGCCGATGAGGACCGCGAGTAGCACGGCGGACGAGCCCATCGTGCCGAGGTCCAGACCGCCCTTGGCGATCGGCTTGGTGAGGAAGTCGCCCGCGGTAGCCCCGAGTGGGCGGGTTAGTACGAAGGCGATCCAGAACAGCAGGACGTTCGGCACCACGGGCACCTGCACGAGGGCGAGGAGTGCGCCAAGTAGTGCGGAGACAAGGAGCGCGCCGCCCAGGTAGCCGAGTCCGGAGCTGTCGGACAGGAAATCGCCCATGGAGGTTCCGAGCGTGTTGGAGACGAGGATCGCCGACCAGAAGAGGGCCTCGCCGCGAAGCGTGGTGATGTCGCGGATGACGAACGTCATGCCCGTGTACTTCCAGACTACGAAGATCGCGACCAGGATCGAGGTGAGGATCGCCGCGCCGACCGGGTAGCCCAATCCCAGGCCCTGCGGGCCCCAGCCCAGCGAAGTGGCCCCGATGGAGAGGTACCTTGCGCTTGCGTCACGGTTCATGAAGTCGGACATGGTGGTGCCGGCCATGCTGGTGGACAGGATGACGGTCCAGTAGAAGAAGGGGTTGTACCGCTTGGAGCTGAGCTGGATCATCAGCGTGACCACGAAGATCAGGAACAGCGCGATCGTGGTGAGGAAGTAGCCCAGTCCGAGGGTCTGGGCGAGGAGGTCCCCAGCTGTTTCACCGAGAGTCGTGGCGGCGATCTTCATGATCCAGAAAGCCAGTGTGACCGCCGGGAGCTTCTTCATGACGTACTTTCTGGTGCCGCCGACGTCCGGGCCGGTCAGCGCTTCTGACTTTTCCAATGTCCATTGCTCCTGGTCGGTGCATCGACGCCGCACTCTGTTGGAGCGGGACGCCGTGTGGGGAACGAGCGGGTTTTGCGGTGTTGCCGGCACGTCGCATCCCATGCGGCGGTGAAGTGACCGTGTCCGGGCGTGTCTTTACCTTCCCGTCACACGGAGTACGAAGGACCCGGGTTCAATGCATGCGACGACGCGGTGGTGGTCTTGGCCTTCAGCGTCGCGGAAGCCGACCGCCCTTGTGCGTCGCGACACGGTGACCGACGGGCTCGGCTATGTGCCGGCCGGTTCGCCATCCGCCTTCGTCGCCTCGAACCCGTCGGGCACGTCCCGACGACGGCTCATGGCCCCAGGTAGCAGGACCACGCTCCACCGCCGCCTCAGCTGTGGCTTTGTTCATGAGAACGCGAACAAAGCCACAGCGGTCCCGGTTGCGCAAGAAATCACGACGGCCGACCCTGCCGGCCGCGACCTGAACATCTCCTGAACGCCCTCGACGGCGGCCCGGGCTTCTATCGCGAGCGCGGGGGCCGGAACGGGCGCACATCGCATGATCATGACGCCTTTCGGGAGACGAAGCGGAACCACGGGTCTCTTCCGACGCTAAGCAGTGGCGGGTTAACGCCCGGCCCGTTCACGGTGAGACGACGGTAAAGCTCCAGCTCATGCATCCGGAACGCCACGGGTACCCGGCCCCGTGCGTACAGGCCGTCCCGGCATGCACCGCTCGCTTGCCGACTGCCCCGACGCAGGGGAATGCGCCGGGGCGATCCGTCATCAGTCAGCAGTTCAGCCGAGCGATGTGAGGAGCGTGTTGAGTGCGTCGACCTCGGTGGCCTTGTCGGGGTGCGGGGCGCGTACTGCCTTGAGAACCTGGTCGATCTCGCCGTCGAGGAAGCTCCACCCCTTCTCGCTCTTGGGCTCAAGGGTGGACTGGTCGTCGTCCCACGCGGTCTCCAGGTCGGTCGCGCGGCTGGTCGCGGCCCGCTGATCACCCGAGTTGACCTTCGCCAGGGTGTCGGCGGTGATGGTGCGGAATTTCGCGATCTCGGCCGGAGGGAACCGCGACGTCGCCTCCTGAGGGCTGATGTGGCTGGTCACCGGTGCGGGAGTGTCCTCTTCGCCGCTCGCGGCGGCGTGCGGCTGGTGGTTCGCCCATACGAGGAGCGCTGCGGCTGCGACCGCTACGACGGCGTAGTAGGCGAGCATGCCCCGCTCGCGTGCCGGGTTCAGTGCTCGTGGGGTGCCGGTCGGCTCCTGGGCCTCGATGACATCGCTACGGCTCCTCGTGAGGTACACGACCGTGGCGAGGATGGCGACCAGAAAGATGACGCTCGTCAGCGCGGTGCCAAGGCCCAGGCCGCCGTCGCCGCTGGGTGATCCGAGCCAGTCGCCGAGGTTGGCGCCGAGCGGGCGGGTGAGGATGTAGGCCAGCCAGAAGGCGAGGACGGCATTGGCGCCGAGGCGCCAGCCGACAATGATCGCGACAATCAATCCGAGCGGCAGGAGCACGGAGACGCCTGCGGCCCAACCGGTCAGCTCCAGGGTCCAGTCTCCGGTGGCGGTGCCGAGCGCGAAGGTGACCAGTACCGCGAGCCAGTAGAAGAGCTCACGGGGCCGGGTGGTGATGCTGTGGACCGAAAGGGTCCGCTCGCGCACGTACCAGATGCCGAAAACCACGGCGAGCGCACCGGCGAACACGCTGCTGCTCAGGGCGAGGAGCACGCCCTGGCTGTCGGTGAGGATGTCGGTGTAGAGGGTTCCGGTCACACTCACCACCACGACGGTGAGCCAGTACACGAACGGGACGTAGCGTTCGACGCTGAGCTGCCAGGCCAGGACGGCTGCCAGAGCTCCGGTGAAGATCAAAGCGGTGCTGATCAGGCCGACACCGAGGTTCATGTTGATCCAGTCGGCGACGCTCTCGCCGACCGTGGTGCACAGGATCTTGATGATCCAGAACCAGATGGTGACCTCGGGAACCTTGTTCAGCATCTGCCGGGCAGGCGTCCGAACGCTCTCGCCGACTCGCAGGTGATCTCTTGGAGGGGCGCCTGCCCCTGGAGCCGTGGGGCTCTCAGACGTTTCGTAGGTCATGCGGCCCGACTGTGCCACCGGGAACCTGAATGCATCCTGACCATCTCAACGGGCATGGCGGCCGCAATGCACCTGTCGCCGTCCTCGATGGTGCATTCAGTCGAGTACGGCGACAGGGGACCGGGCATCAGGACAGTGACCGTGTCGCGCGGCGGTCGGCGCCGCTCAGCCACAGGACCACGACGACGATGATCACGGCGAGGACCAGGCTGACCGGCCCGGTGCCCAGCCCGAGGCCGCCGCGCTCGGCGCCGACGCCGGCCCAGTCCGCGAAGGAGGCGCCGAGCGGCCGGGTGAGCACGTACGCCCACCAGAAGCCGAGCACGGGCGGGAGGGCGAACAGCCGGTGGGCGAGCGCCGGCAGGGCGATCAGGGCGGCGAACAGCAGCCCGGAGGGCAGGTATCCCCAGCCCGGGGTCGCCGCGGTCAGGTCGCCGACGGCCGTGCCAAGGGCGAAGGTGGCCATGACCACGGTCCAGTAGAAGACCTCGCGGCGTCCGCCGGCCACCGTCTCCACCGCGAGGGCGCCCTCGGCCCGCCGCCAGACCACGAAGACAAGGGCCAGGGTCGAGACGAACGCCAGCGCGGAAACGGTGTAGGGAACGCCGAGGGCGACGTGCGCGACGTCGGCGGCCATGGTCCCGAAGACGCTGACCATGACCACGGCGGACCAGTACACGGCCGGGACGTAACGGCGTGTGCGGGCCTGCGCGACCAGGGCGGTGACCAACAACAGACCGGCCGCGGCAACCGCCAAAACGGGCCCGAGGGCGCGGGCGAGGTAATCGGAGGTGGTCTCGCCCATGCCGGTGGTGAGGATCTTGACGATCCAGAACACCGCGGTCACCTCGGGGACCTTGCCCGCAGCGGAGCGAAAGGCCTGGGCCTGGGTGCGGCGGTGCGCCCCAGGGGTTGTCGTGGCGCCCAGGACGGCGGCACTCCTTTCTGCGCGGCGCGGCCGGGGCCGCGCCGCTTCGGTCGGTCCGGTTCAGCCGCCCAGAACGGTGTTGCCGGTCAGCGTGCCGCTGGTGCCGTCGACGGTCACCACGTGCCGCACTCCGTCGGGTCCGACGACGACGACCCGCCAGGCCCGGCCGCCGCCCTGCTCGGTGACCGGTGCCAGCGACTCGACCTTGCCGTCGTTGACCGCCGCAGCGGCCTTGTTCACGGCGTCCGCCGCGGAGAGCGAGGGCAGCGGGGCCGGGGCTGCGCCGGTCGAGGGGCCACGGGAGTCATCGGCGTGGGTGCCGCGCTCGCCATCCGTGCGCCGGCCGTCGTGCCCGTCGCGGCCCTCGGAGTCTTCTCGCGACTCGTCGTGACGCTCGTGCTCTCCGGCGGACGCCACCTTGTGCTCGCCGCGTCCCTCTTCCTCGTGGTGGTGGATGGCCGCCGCGGCCGCGCCGCCGCCGATCACCACCACGGCCGCGGCGCCGACCGCAGCCCATCGCGCTCTGCGGCCACGCGGCCGACGCCCGGCCGGCTTCTTCGGCGTCGTGCCGGGGCCACCCTGACCCGTCTGCTCCTGCGGCTCGCCTACGCCCACGGACTCACCCACGAATTCACTCACTGTGACCACCCCTACCTCTAGGAAAGTTCCGGAGCCCTGCGCCCGGACATCCGGGCACAGCATGGTTCGGGCACGCTGAAGGGACGCTGAAGACCTGAAGGCTCCTTCAGGTTGGCGGTTCCACGGCGTGCCACTCTGGGGGCATGCGTGTACTGGTGGTGGAGGATGAGCGCCGAATGGCCCTGGCGCTTCAGCACGGGCTGACCGCTGAGGGATTCAGCGTGGACGTCGCTCACGACGGCCTGGCCGGGTTCGCCAAGGCCACCGATCGCACCTACGACGTGGTGGTGCTCGACATCATGCTGCCCGGACTGAACGGCTACCGTGTGTGCTCGCGTCTACGGGCCTGCGGCAGCAATGTCGGCATCCTCATGCTCACCGCCAAGGACGGCGAGTGGGACGAGGCAGAGGCGCTGGACACCGGTGCCGACGACTACCTCTCCAAGCCGTTCTCCTTCGTGGTGCTCGTCGCCCGACTGCGTGCGCTGGCCCGCCGCATCGGCAGCCGGGCCCCGCAGCGCACCGTGCTGGGCGACCTCGTCGTCGACTCCGCCGCCCGCACCTGCAGCCGCGGCGGCGTACCCGTCCCCCTCACCCCGCGCGAGTTCGCCGTCCTGGACCACCTCGCCCGACGGGCCGGTGAGGCCGTGTCCAAGCGCGAGATCCTGGACGAGGTCTGGGACAGCAACACGGACAGCGACCCCAACACCGTCGAGGTTCACGTGAGCGGCCTGCGGCGCAAGATCGACGCCCCCTTCGGGCGGGCCGCGGTGCAGACCGTCCGCGGCGCCGGATACCGGCTGGCAGCCGACGGTGGCTGAGCCGCAACCGATCGCGCCCAGGACCGGGCTCGTCCGGATCGTCCACGGCGCACGGCGTCGGGCCGGTGCCCTGCTGCGCCCGCTGGCTCGTCATCCCCGGGCGGCCGGCCTGATCCGGCGGCTGGCGCCGCGCTCGGTCCGTACCCGTACCACCCTCGCCGCATGTGTGAGCGTCGCCGTCGTCATGCTCGCCGCGTCGGCCGTCGTCCAGATGCTGTTGCGCGTCAACCTGGAACGCACCGTGGAGACCGGGGCCCGCGAGGAGACCCAGGCCGTCTCGCACCTCGCCGCCACCGGCCGCCTCACCGCGCAACTGCCGCTCGGCCCCGGAACCGACTTCATCCAGGTCGTCGACGCCCACGGAAAGGTGCTCGCGCAGAGCCAGAACCTCACCGGCCGCCCCGCCCTCGCCCCCACCGGCACCCACGAGGGCCACCGGACGTACAACCTCGACGCCCTCGGCGACGAGCACGGCCAGCGCGTCACCACCGCCACCACCGCCACCCCCACCGGACCGGTGACCATTCACGTCGGCGCCTCGCTGCGCACAGCCGACACTCACCGTCGGCGCCTTGACCTGGCGTACGACCGGCCGGGCGCTGCGGCCCGTCGAGGCCATCCGCGCCGAGGTCGCCGCGATCAGCGACCGTGATCTGGACCGCCGGGTCCCCGCCCCGCGCGGCGACGACGAGATCGCCCGCCTCGCCGAGACCATGAACGCCATGCTGGAACGGCTGGAGGCCGCGGGGATCCGGCAGCGCCGGTTCATCGCCGATGCCTCTCACGAACTGCGCAGCCCCCTCGCGGTACTCCGGACCCAGCTGGAAATCGCGCACACCCACCCCGACCCGAAGGTGCGCGACACCCTGGTGGAGGGCGCCCTCCAGGACACCGAACGCCTGCAAGCGCTCTCCGCCGACCTGCTCCTCCTCGCCCGCCTCGACGCCACCGGGCAGAGCCGCCCCGGCGAACCCGTCGACCTCACCGAACTCGTCCGCGCCACCGTGGCAGCACGTTCGACGGACCCCCGTGCGATCGCCCTGCACACTTCCGGCGACATCATCGTCTCCGGCAACGCACTGTGGCTCGGCCGCCTTCTGACCAACCTCCTGGACAATGCCCAGCGCCACGCCCGACACTCCGTCACCGTGCGGCTGACGGCAGACCCGGTGACCGGCAACGCCGTCCTGGACGTCACGAACGACGGCCCCCCGATCGCTGCCGCCGACCGTGAGAAGATCTTTGAACGGTTCACACGTCTCGACGATGCCCGCAGCCGAGACGACGGCGGCACCGGTCTCGGCCTGTCCATCGCCCTGGACATCGCGGCTCTACACGGCGGCAGCATCACCGTCCAGGACACATCAGACGGCACCACCTTTCGCACCCATCTCATCGCCTACCCCCGGGGATAGCGCGGGGGCGGGGGCGCCGTCGGCGGACCATTAACTCTGCGCGGTCAGCCTCCGACCGCCACCAGAGCGGCACGACTTGGTTCAGGGCCCGGCCGGAGCGGCGCAGGAGCAGAAGCGCGGTGGTGGCAAGGCCGATGAGCAAGCGAGCCACAGTCGGCGGGTCTCGCCACCGACGGGAACGCGAGCAGCCAGGAGGCGGGCATGCCCACCTTCCGCCGCACGGCCCGCAAGGCTCTCTTCCAGGCCCGGTCCCCTTCCGGACCCCTAGGGCGGCGGGAGCATCAGCGCCCGTCTCTGTGGACCATGCACACAAATGGTCTGCCCCGCGGCGTCGTCCGTGAGCTCCTCCAGCGGGCCATCGAGGCGGAACGCGGGCCTACGGCGAACGACGTCGGCCACGGTCAGCGAGGAGAACAACCTCCCGGTGAGATGTTCTGACGAATAGCCAGGAAAGTCAGCATCGATCCTGGCAGACCTCATCACACCGGGGCAACCTGGGAATCGGCGGCGCCCCGTCGGCGCAAGCGAAACGGATCGGCCGCTCCCCCGGATGCGGAATGTCCCGGCGGGGTGTGATTGATGCGTATCGAGCGGCGGGGATTCGAGCCGATCGGCCGGCAGGGCTGGAACGGGACCGAGGCCGGCTTCTTCTCCCTCACCGCGCTGATGATCGGCTCCTTCGGGGCCGGATCGCTCACCGCGCACACCGCCGTCAACCAGCTCGTCTACATCGTCTTCCAGGTGGCCGTCGACCTGTCCCACCGCCTCGATCAACATCAGCCGCGCGCTGGCCCTCGGCCGTCACGACGACGCCCGCCGCATCAAGAACACAGCCCTCGCCTGCACCGCGGCCGCCATGGCCGTCGTCGGCGTTCCGTACGTCACCATCCCAGACCTGGTCCTGGCCCCGTTCCTGGACTCCAGCACCGACCAGACCCTCACCATCGCCACCCACCTCCTCCTCGTCACCGCGTTCCTCCAGTTCTTCGACTGCGCCCAGAACATCGGCGTCGGACTCCTGCGCGGCCTCGACGACACCAAGAGCGGCTTCCGCATCACCCTCATCGGCTACTGGGCCGTGGGCCTGCCCGCCTCGTGGGTCCTGGCGTACGCACTCGGACTCGACACCCTCGGCATCTGGCTCGGCCTCCTCACCAGCCTCGCCACCACAGCGGCCCTCCTGTGCGCCAGTACACCTTCTGACACCCACCCGTACGCGCGCACCCCGAAACCAGCCCCACCTCCTGTGCCGGGGTGTACAAGTACGACGTCCTCCAGAGGAGCAAAGCTGCACGGGCAGGCCTGGGTGGGCGCGAGCGACGAACGTGGCCCGCCCCGCTCCCGGTCGCTCCCACCGCGTCCCATCACACCCGCTTCCAGCCGCCCCCAGACACCACACGCACCAAGATCCGGACCAATTCCAGACCAACCCTCTCCAAGCAGCCATCCGAACTGTCGTTTTCGCAGTTCAATGTGGATGCAGCTGCTGTACCACCAGCAGACGAAGCATCTCCTCGTCTCCTACTCGCCGAAACGGCTCGGCTTCTTCCAGAAGCGAGAAAAAACGGCGCCTGACCTGGGCTTTTGCCCGTCAGGCGCCGTCGGCTCGACCCGCTCGACGCGGACATCGGCTTTTCCTGGTCCTCCCAGTTCCTCCCGCGCCCTTCCCACTCCAGACCGGCTGTTCCGGTCGACACCCGAGTGGTTGCCTGCCTGGTTCTGGAACAGCCGCCCGTCCGGGGCGGCACCGAAGCGCTCGACGTGGGCACGCAGGACGCGGACGAACTGCGGCGGAATGGGTACAGGTCGGGTCGCCGTCGCGGCACGACGCTTGAGCGAGTGGACTTCGTAGACCTCACCGTCGTCCGTCCAGTCCTTGCCCGCCGTGACGACGCCACCTGTCAGGTTGAGCAAACCCCAGCCCGTCTCGGGCAAGTGGCACTGCTCGCGACGAAGGTGAATCACCTCAGCCGGCCGCATGGCCGCAAAGTACATGCAGCCGAAGAACGCCTCGAGATGAGGGCCACGGCCCCGCTGTTGCCCCACTGCCGACAGCGAGCGAGCGACCTGAAGAGGATCGGGTACAGAAGCCGGGTCGGCCTCACCCTCGACCGACGGAGCGTTCCACCTGATCCCCGCAAGCGGGTTGTCGACGAAGTAGCCGTTCTCCACAGCCATGTTGAGCACTTCACTGAACGCCGATCTCTTACGACGCGTGGTCTTGGCTGCGGCTTGACCCAATCGAGTGCCCTCCGCAGCACCCGCGGCCCCGGATAGACGGATCCCGGACGAACCAAGGCGGGGGTGACGGTGGCAAACGTGCTCGGGCGGGGCGCAACCGGCGCGGATCAGGTGGGCAGCAGTGGGATCCCGTCGTATGCAGTGACGTCGTGGGCCGGGACGATTTGCATGGTGTCCGCGAGCGCAATCATTCGAAGCATGTCCTCACGCACCAGCTTGGGATCGGTGTCGGCGAGAAAGCGCAGCAGGAGTGGCCGCTCGGCCCGACGGCGGATGCCATCGAGTTGCCACGTCAGGTCACCGATGAAGGCGTACCGCTTACCGGACGGCAGAGTGACGAAGGTGATCACGGAGCCAGTCGTGTGGCCTCTGGCGGGGACGACGACGACTGAGCCATCGCCGTACATATCGAAGCTCGACGAAAATCCGAGATAGGGTCCGTCGTTGAATTGATATTGGTTAATCTTGTGACCTGCGGAGACCTCGCGGAACACCCTCCCGCCTTTATCTTCGCTCGCATATCGTAGTTCACCCTCGTTGATCAAGATAGGCGTCCGGAGATCACCGAGACCGCTGACGTGATCCCAGTGAGAGTGGGTCACAAGTACGCCACAGAGCCCACTTTGGTCGTAGCCACTGGCTTTGAGCTGCTCGCTCACGGTGCTGGCCAACCGGTACGGAGCTCGCTCGATTCGCGGGAGAGTCTGAATGTGCGCCGCAACCTGAGAGCCAAATCCCGCATCGATCAGCAGATCACCCTGCGGGTGTTGCACCAGGACCGATGTCGCAGCGAAAGGACGTTTGTCGCTGAGCGATCCACCTTTGAACGCGAAGACCGCTCTGGTTTCGTAGGTCCCCGTGGGCAGTTGGTATATAGCCATTTCTGATGGCGGCGCGGCCTCGGGGAGAGGCCCCGCCCAAGGCGAAGGCATGGGAAGAGATGACATGCGGATATCGTCCGGCACGACGAATCCGAGTGTCCAATACCTGTATGGAAGGCCCGATACCCCTGGGGTATCGGGCCTTCCATTGAGGTACGGGCCGGCTCACGGCGACCTCGCCGGGGCCGTTGAGGATGCCCAGGACCGGTGACGTAGAGAATCCGGGTTCGCGAGTCCGCGCCAGGCCGTTGGGCAGGTCCAGGGTGCCGTCGCGCGCGCGGACGATGCCGGTGGCCAGGGCGAAGCCCAGGACCGGGGTGTGGATGCCGCCGCCGGCAGGTGCGGACAGGGCGGCCAGGATCCGGGGGGATCCCCCGGGGTGAGGCGGGCGACCTGGCGGGCGGCGGCGGAGGTGACGCCACCCGGCTGCACATGAGCCAGCCGCCGCTGAGCCGGGCGATCAAGCAGCTCGAAACCGACCTCGGTGCCGTACTGCTGCACCGCTCCCCCACGGGCGTCACGCCGACCCCGGCCGGGGCGGCACTCCTGGACGAGGGGCGCGGCCTCCTCGCCCAGGCCCACCTGGTGCGCCTGCGCGTCGCCGCTGCGGCCGGCGCCGGGACCCTCACCGTCGGCATCCTGGGCGACACCACCGACCGGGGTGCGACGCGGCCGGCCGCCACGTACCGCCGGCAGCACCCCGGCACCGAGGTCCGCATCCGCGAAGCCGACCTGGCCGACCCGACCTGCGGGCTGCGGGCCGGACTCGTCGACGTCGCCCTGACCCGTACACCGTTCGACGAAACCAGCCTGGTGGTACGCGAGTTGAGCGCCGATCCGGTGGGCGCGGTGCTCCGGGCCGACGATCCGCTGGCCCGGCGCGACCGTCTGATGCCGGCCGATCTGGCCGACCGCCGCTGGTTCCGGTTCCCGGACGGCCGACCCGCTCTGGCAGTCGTACTGGAATGCCTACAAGCCGTGCTCTGGAACCGCACGGTCGGTATGACCCCGCTCGGACACCACCCACCCGGGGGGCTGACCGTGGTTCCGGTGACCGACATGGCTCCGAGCCGTGTGGTGGCGGCGTGGAACGCGGGCGGCCCGACCCCACTGATCCGCTCGTTCGTCCACACCGCGACGGCCACCTACCGCCACTGAGCGAGCGCGAGTCGAGACCGCCTGTCCTCCCACTCGGCAACGGCACACCGGGTGCCGGGGCGGCCACGCAGGCTCCAGTCCTTCACGTACGGGTCCGCTCCGGGGCTCGGGACGGCTGGCCGCCAGCTCTCCTTCCGGGGCGCGGGGCACGGGGCACTGGAAGCAGCAACGCACCCTCCCGCTCGCCCAGCCCCGCAGCGTCGTGGTGGGCCGTCCGCTCGGAGCGATCGCCGGCTACGCGGCACTGCCGGCGGCAGGCGGGCCGGCAGCAGGCCGGATGCCGCCGGACCAACGCGCACCCCGCGCCTGTCGATCTCGCCCCCCACCCGGTGAACGAGAGCCGCGGGCCGGTTTCTAGGCTGACCCCATGTCCGACGAGTCACCCCTCATCCGTAGCCTGCGGGCCGCTGTCGCCGCCGCTCCCGAAGACGTGCCCCTGCGGCTGCACTTCACCGAACTTCTCCTCTCGGAGGGGAGGCACGACGAGGCCGTCGCGCAAGCCGCGGTCGCGCTGCAGCACGCGCCGGGCGACCAAGCCGTACGGGACCTGATGGTCCGCGCCATGCAACTGCCTGCGGTCGGCACCCAGCCCCCCGGCTTCAACTGGGCCGCCGCCGAGCAGGAAGTAGCCGACGTCGTCGGCCCCCGCTTCGCCGCCGACCCCACCGACCCCGCCGACGCGGGCGACGCCACCGAGGCCCCCCTGACCTCGGACGGCAGCGGCGACCCGGCCGATGCGTCCGCCTGGGACATCGACGCCCCCGGCGACGTACGCCTCGCCGACGTCGGCGGCATGCAGGAGGTCAAGGACCGGCTCGAAGCCGCCTTCCTCGCCCCGATGCGCAACCCTGAACTCCGCAGGCTGTACGGCAAGTCGCTCCGCGGCGGCCTGCTCCTCTACGGCCCGCCCGGCTGCGGCAAGACGTTCATCGCGCGGGCCGTCGCCGGCGAACTCGGAGCCGGTTTCATGTCGGTCTCGCTCTCCGACATCCTCGACATGTACATCGGCACCTCGGAGAAGAACGTCCACCACATCTTCGAGACCGCCCGCCGCCAGGCGCCCTGCGTGGTCTTCCTCGACGAGCTGGACGCGCTCGGCGCCAAGCGCTCGCGTACGCACCACAGTGGTCTGCGCAACGTCGTCAACCAGCTCCTCACCGAACTCGACGGCATCAACGCCGCACAGAACGAGGGCGTCTTCGTGCTCGCCGCAACCAACGTCCCCTGGGACGTGGACCTCGCCCTGCGCCGCCCCGGCCGCCTGGACCGCACCCTGCTCGTGCTGCCGCCCGACGCCCCGGCCCGGGAGTCGATCCTCCGCTACCACCTGCGCGAGCGCCCCATCGAGTCCGTCGATCTCGGCAAGATCGTCAAGGTCACCGAGGACTTCTCGGGCGCCGATCTCGCCCATGTCTGCGAGAGCGCGGCCGAGTACGCGCTCCTGGACTCCGCCCGTTCCGGCAGCATCCGCATGATCGGCACCAAGGACCTCCTGAACGCCGCCAAACAGATCAAGCCGTCCAGCGAATCCTGGTTCGCCTCCGCCCGCAACGTCGCCATGTTCGCCAACGACGGCGGTGTCTACGACGACCTGGTCACCTACCTGAAGAAGAAGCGCAAGCTGTGAGTGGAACATCCCTGCACCCGCGGGTCGAACAGGCCCTCCAGCTCTACGGCATGAAGCGGCACGAGGAGGCCCTCGCCCTCCTCGACCGGCGTCTCGCCGAGGCACCCGACGACCACGAGGCGTGGACCGTGCGCGCCCGCTGTCTCACCGGTCTCGGCCGCAACGAGGAGGGGCTCGACGCCGCCGACCAGGCGCTGAAGCTCGAACCCGAGCTCGCCGACGGCCACTTCATGCGCGGATTCGCCCTGCGCAGGATGAGCCGGCTGCCCGAGGCCGAGCAGTCGCAGCGCGAGGCCATCCGCCTCGCACCGCAACTCTGGGGCCCGCGTGCCCAGCGTGCCGAGATGCTGATCTTCGTGGGGACGAAGGAGGAAGCGCTCCAGGAGGCCCAGGAGGCCGTACGGCTCGGCCCCGACGTCGTCGACACGTGGCACACCATGTACAAGGTCGCCGCGTTCAACAGCCGCTCCGACCTGGTGCAGGAGTCCGTGCGGCAGCTCCCGCGCATCGACCCGACCGACCAGCTCGCCGTCACCGAGGTCACCGGGCGCGAGGCCCGCAAGCCCGGCACGTCCGCCGCCCGGGCCGCCGACCTCTACGCCGGCGCACTCGCCGCCGCCCCCGACTCCGAGTCACTCCGCTCCGACCTCGACAGGGCCGTCTACCGGATGCTGCGCGGCACCCGATGGCTAGCCCTGCTCTGTCTGGTCATGGCCGCCGTCACCGTCGACGTCTTCCCCACCGGGGCCGAGGCGAAGGAGCTGCCCGTCCATCTCGGCACCCGGCTGTGGGCGCTGACCCTGATGGCCGTGGTGTGGGGCTTCGGCGCCTGGCGCCGCTACCGTCGGCTGCGGACCGGGGCACGGCTCACCGTGTTCGCGCTCGTGCGCCGCTCGTTCTGGCCCAGGGTCGTGCTCGGCCAGGCCATCTGGGCCACCCTGTGCGCGCTGCTGCTCGTGGCTCTTCCGTGGAGCGAGCGCACCGTCCCTCAGGTCCTGTTCTGGCTGGCACTCGTACCGAACCTGCTCAGCATCACCCACGACCGGGACAAGGTCTGATGAGCCGGGCCCTGCAACAGGCCGACGCCCTCTTCGACCTGGGGCGCTACGAGCAGGCCTCCGCACTCGCCGCACAGCACCTCGCCGGCCACCCCGACGACGCCACCGCACTCGTGCTGCTCGCCCGCTGCCGGCACGGCCTCGGCGACGAACAGCAGGCGCTCACCACCGTCGAACAGGCCCTGCGCGTCGCGCCCGAGTCGGTGAGCGCCTGGCTGATGCACACCCACGTCCTGCTCTCCCTGCGGGAGTACAAGCAGGCCGAGGGCTCTGCCCGGCGCGCCGTCGAACTCGCCCCGCAGTTCTGGGCGAGCCACTACACCCTCGGCATCGTCCTCGACCGCGCCGGCGCCCCGCAGTACCGGGGGACCCACTACACACTCCGCAGCGTCCTCGACCGCGCCGTCCGCATGAAACGCACGCGGGCCGCACACGAGTCGGCCCGCACGGCCGCCGCCCTCGCCCCCGAGGAAAGCGACGCGTACTTCCTCGTCGGCCTGACCGCACACCACGCCGGCAACCACCGCGTCGCCCAGCAGGCCTACGAAGCGGCGCTGCACCTCAACCCGGACAGCAGCAGCGCCCACAACAACCTCGCGCTGCTCCATCTGCGCCGCAGCTGGCTCAGCCCCGGCTCGTGGACCCGGGCCGCCGAGGGCTTCGTCCAGGCCGCCGCCCTGAACCTGACCGACCGCCACGCCCGCCACAACCTGGAGACCATGGCCTGGGGAGCGGTCTCGGGCTCCCGCTGGGTGGCCCTCGCCGGCATCGTCGCGGCGGCGTCCGGCTCCGCCCACCTGCGCGCGGGCGCCGCCGGCACCGACGCCCTCGTCACCTACCTGGTGTGCGCGGCCGTGCTCGTCGGCAGCTGGGGAGGCTGGCTGCTGTGGCAGACCCGGCGGGTCCCGCCCCACCTGCGCCGTCCCCTCCTGCTGGTGTCGCGCGGCTGCCGTCCGGTCCTCGGGATGGCGTTCGCCATCGCGCTGCTCATCGTCCACCCGGTCTTGGCCCTGGTGTTGTGGCGCAGCGCCTTGTTCAGCGCGCTCGCGATTCCGCTGTTCTTCTTCGCACTCGTCATGTCCGTGGCCGGCCATACCGCCCTCCAGCAGCGCGCGCCGAAGCCGTAGGAGGCAGGGGCGCGCAATGGTGACCGGCATCGCTGCCTCCATGACCGGGCCGTAGGTCGTCGCTTACGACGGGCGTGAGGGGATCGATCTGCCGTGACCGGCCCAGCACCTCCTCCGGGCCCAATACCCGGGCGGTGTCCGCCAAGCCGGCCGCTGCTGGTGGAATGCCGAAGCAGCCGGACGGTTCCCCCACCTCCTGTCCACGGCCCGCGCAGACGCCGCCTCCGCACAACAACAGCTTGGTCGGCTACTCCCCCGAGAGGCTCGGCTTCTCCCCTAGCGATGAAGCCCGTTGTCGGGTCATGGAGAAGGCGCCGGGTCGAGTCGGTAGCCGTGGCCGCGGAGTGTCGTGATCTGCGGGAGGTGGACGGTGCGCGATGCCGTGGCCTCCGCCGTGTGGAGGCGGCGACGGAGGGAGGCCATGGTGACGTCGAGGGTCTTGGTCGGGCCGAACCAGTTCTCGTCCCACACCCGCGCCATCAAGGTCTCCCGGGAGACCGCGCTCCCCTGATGGCGGGCGAGTTCGGCGAGAAGTTCGAACTCCTTCGTTCTCAAGGGGACTTCCTGCTCGGCGACCAATACGCGCCGGGCCGACGCATCGACCGTGAGGTCGCCCAGCCGGATGGGCTCGCTCTCCTGCTGAGCCTCGGAGGGAGGTCTGCGGCGCAGGTGGGCCCGTAGGCGGGCGAGTAGGACAGTCATGCTGAAGGGCTTGACCAGGTAGTCGTCGGCCCCCGCGTCCAGTCCGGCGATCACGTCGATCTCGTCGGTGCGGGCGGTGAGGATAACGATCAACAGGTCCGGGAAATCCTCGCGAAGGCGGCGGGCGAGGTCGATCCCGTCCAGGTCGGGCAGACCCAGGTCGAGGAGGACGAGGTCGGGCAGGTCGCGGTGGGCGGCAGTCAGGCCTGCCGAACCGGTACGGCACCAGGTGGTGCTGTAGCCGTTGCCGCGCAGCCCGCTCTCCAGGTGGCGGCCGATGGTGTCGTCGTCCTCGATGACCAGGGCGGTGGGCGGGCGCCCTGCGGTACCGGTGCTCATGGCTCGAGGTTATGGGCTGGTCACGGTTCGCGGAGTTCTTCGACGGCAGGACGCCCGGAACCGCGGGCGGCGTGCAGGGCTGCGGCAGTAAGGGCCGAGAGCGTCGCGAGCAGGGTCAGGGCCATGTACGGCCAGGGGAGGGACAGGGAGGAGGGAGGCGGGTCGAACACCCCGGTGAGGACCTTTGCAAGCATCTGTGCGAGGGCCCAGCCGATGAGGGCGCCCCCTGCGAGGCCGAAGAGTGCGACGGTGGCCGCCTCGGCCAGGACCATGCCGCGCAGCTGGTCACGGGTGGCGCCGAGAACGCTCGCCAAGGCGAGAGTACGGCGGCGCTCGGTCAGACCGAGGGCGAGTACCACTCCTCCGGCGCCTGCCGCCAGAGCCACGGCGAACCCGAGTTCGATCCGGGTCAGTCCTGAGAGGTCGACCGAAGTGAGGCTGGAGCCGACGGCGGATCGGGTCTGGGTGAGGTCCGTGACCGTGGCCGTGGCGCCCAGTCGTTCGCGCAGCCGGGCGGCGACTGCCTGCTGGTGTACGCCGCCGGTGTCGACGAGGAACGCACCGACGGCGTCGCTTCCGGTCTCGCGGGCGACGTACGCGGCGTTGGCGACGAAGAAGCTGTCCTTGGGGGCGGTCGGGAACTCCTTGACGACGCCCGCGTAGTGGAACCGCACCGTGCTCAGCTGCTTGGTCCGGCTGTCCTGGAGGCGCAGGTTGAGGCGGTCGCCCGGCGTGAGCTGGAAGTCCTTCACCGTCTCCTCGCTGACGAGGACCGAGTCGGGTCGGGTCGCGAGCTTGTCCAGGAGGCTCCGGGCGCTGCCGCCCGCGAAGTAGGTGTCCTGGAGCGCGGTTGCGGAGGTGATGGTGGCGGGGTTGACGCCGTACAGGTCCTGGAGGTCGGATCCGACGTAGGCGAAGCGGTGTTGCAGGGGTTCGACGTGGCGCACTCCGGGGACGGCCGCCAGCACGTGCCCGGAGTCGGGGCCGGTTGCCGCGCCGGGTGGCTGGGTGACGGTGACGTCTGCGCCGTTGGTGAGCTGGGCGTCCACCTCTGCCTGGTGGCGGTAGGTGTCGTTGAAGACGGCGGTGGAGAGTGCGAACGACACGGCGAGGGCGAGGAGGATCACGGAGCGGGCCAGGACGCTGCGCTGGCGGGCCATGCCGGATGCCGTCGCGGCGGCGAGGGTGCCGGTCAGCGGCCGGACCAGGAGCGTGAGCGGGCGCCGTCCGTGGGCGAAGGCGTACGTCATCAGCCGCCGCAGGAGCAGCGCTGATCCCAGCCAGAGCAGCGCGGGGCCGAGGAACGCCCAGTAGGACACGGAGATGCTCGCCACTCCTTCGGGGGCGAGCACCAGGGCGTACTGGTTGCCGGCGGCGGCGCGGAAGAGGAGGAGCGCGACCGCGAGCAGGATGAAGTCGAGTCCGGTGCGCTGCCACAGTGGGGTACTGGTTGAGGGGTGACTGCGGCGTGCGGCGGTGACCGTGGTGGTGCGCTGGTCGTGGATGGCGGGCAGCAGGACGGTCACGGCGGCGACGACCACACCGACGGCGAAGGCGATGAGAGACCACCGCAGCGGTACGAGGCCGGCGGCCCCGAACGATGCCCGGCCGAAGGCGATCCGGCCCGCCAGGGCCGCGAGGGCGATGCCGAGCAGGCCGCCGCCCAGGCCGATTACGCCGGCCTCCACCGCGGCGAGCGCGGCGACCCGGCGCCGGTCGAGGCCGCGGGTGCGCAGCAGGGCCTGCTCCCGGCGGCGGCGGTCCGCTCCGGCGCTGACCAGGGCGGAGGTGAGAAGGGCTGCGAGGGCCACGCCGGGGGCTCCGAGGAACAGGAAGAGCAGCTGGGCGTACGAGGCGTCCTGGCGCGCGGCATCCAGGGCCGCGCCGAGGTTGTCGCCGACCTGGACGGCTCCGGAAAGGCGTGCTTCGAGATGGTGGGAGGCTCCTGTGACGGCGGCGAAAGCGGCGGCGGGGTCGGCGGGCAGGCTGGTGTCCCGGGCCGCGTGCACCTGTGTGGTGACGGCGGCGGGATCCTGGGCCCGGGCGCGCGCGGTGAGGGAGTCGAACAGGGCGGCGGGCAGGAGCACGACGTTGTCGGGCGGGGCGGCGGGTTGTGACTGCGGCGGGGCACCGACCTTCTGGAACAGGGAGTCGGCCTGGGGCAGGTCGACGACTCCGGCGACCGTGACGGTGGTGTCGTCCGTACCCGGCAGCGTGATGCGTACGGTGTCGCCGGGTGCGGCGTGCAGGTTGGCGGCGGTCTGCTGGGCGAGGAGGACTCCTTCCCGGGCGCCGGTCAGCGGCCGTATCTCGCCCGGGAAGGCGGTGCGATAGCCGTCGGGGATGCCGAGCACCACGCCGTCGCCGGTGGTCTGTACGGAACCTGCGGCCTTCGTCTGGAAACCGGTACTGCGGGTGTAGGTGACGGGCAGTGCGGTGCGGATCCCTGGGGTGTGGCGGATCGTGTCGAGCACGGTGGCGGGCTGCGCGGTGGGCTGGAGCTGCACCTGCCAGTCGACGGCGACGGACCTCGCGGCCCGCGCGGTCATCGTCGAGCGGGAGGCGGTCAGGAACGTGCCGAGTGCGGCCATGAGTGCGACGGCCAGCGCTACGGTCAGTGCGGCCACGAGGAGCCTGCCGCCGCGGTGCCGGAGCAGGCCGGCCAGCCAGGCGGTGATCACGGTGTGCCTCCTCTGCCGGCGGTGGTCGGGTATCCGTCGCTCACCGTCCGGGCGGCTTGTGGGGGTCCGCCGACTCCCCGGGTGTGCCGGGGTGCCGGGCCTTCGGCCCCTGTCTCGGGAACCGTGTCCCCGAGGACGTCGGCGATGCGCCCGACGATGGCGTGGTGGCTCCGTCCCGCCGGTTCGTCGGCCAAGACGAAGTGGGGCAGCACTGCGAAGAGCACGGCGGCGAGGGCGAGGAAGAGGGCGACCGAGGTGAGGGGGGCGCGGCAACGCCGGCCCCTGGCTGCCAGTCGGTCGGTGTTCACGGTGTGCTTCCGTCCGGGTGGAGGTGGAGTCGGCCGTCGCGCATGGTCCAGTGAGTGCGCAGACGTTCCCCGACGGCCGGGTCGTGGGTGCTCACCACCAGGGCCGCGCCGATCTCGTCCACCGCCGCCAGCAGGACGTCCACGACGTGGCGGCCCGTGGTGCGGTCGAGACGGCCGGTCGGTTCGTCGGCCAGTACGAGACGGGGTCGCAGGGCCAGGACCCGGGCGACCGCGACACGCTGTGCCTGGCCTCCCGAGATGTCGTCGGGCAGCCTGTCGGCGAGGTCGGCGACGCCGACGCGGTCCAGGGCTGCGAGCGCCCGCACACGAGCGAGGTCGGCGCTCTCGCCGGCCAGCACCAGCGGAAGGCCGGTGTTCTCGGCGACGTCCAGGGTGGCGATGAGGCTGGGGCTCTGGAAGACGACCCCGATGGCCATCGCCCTCGCCCGTACCCAAGCCTGCGGGTCGGCGGCATCCGCGTACCAGGGCCACACCACCTCGCCGCCGGTCGGCTGTTCCAGTCCGGCCATCAGGTGGAGCAGCGTGGACTTCCCCGACCCCGAGGGACCCATGACGGCGATCCGGTCGTGGGCGTGCACCTGGCAGTTCGTACCGTGTACGGCTACCACCGCCGCGGGGCCTCGCCCGTACGTCCGCCCGGCCTCCCGGCAGATGACGAGCGCCCGGCCGGTCATGGCCGGAGCCTGCCGTCGCGGAGGGTCAGGACCCGGTCGGCGCCCCCTGTGACGGCAGTGCTGTGGGTGACGAGCAGCACGCCCCGCCGTCCGTCGCTCCCTCGGGCCCTCAGCAGTTCCAGGACGCGGTGTTCGGTGCTCCCGTCGAGCTCTCCCGTGGGCTCGTCGGCGAGCAGCAGGTCCGGATCGTTGGCCAGGGCCACGGCCAGTGCGGCGCGGGCCAGTTCTCCGCCCGCCAGTTCGCGGGGCAAAGCGCGGGCCCGGCCGAGGAGGCCCACCTGGTCGAGGAGTACGTCGATGTCCTGTGCCGGGGTGCCGTGGCGGCCGGCGGCCGTGCGGGCGAGGCGGATGTTGCGTGCCACGTCGAGGTGGGCGATCAGGTTCTCCGTCTGGAGGAGGATGCCGATCCGGCGGGCCCGGATCGCGGCCCGCTCCGCCTCCGGGCGGTGGCTGATCCGCTCTCCCGCTATCCGTACGGACCCGCCGGCTGGCTCGTCGAGGCCCGCGAGGCAGGCCAGCAGCGTGGACTTCCCCGAGCCCGAGGGGCCGACCACGGCCACGAGCTCTCCCGGGGCCACCGTGAGGGACACTCCGCGCAGGGCGAGGGTCTCCTCTTCCCCGGCACGGTAGAAGCGGTACAGCTCGCGAGCATCGAGGGCAGGTGCGGTGCCCGCGCTGACCGTGACCACGTCCATCAGCGCCACCTCAGCGAGTCGGTGACGGTCCGCCAGGGGTCGACGTTGTCGGCATTGACCGGCCCCGAGAGCGTGACGACGACGTCACGGCCCTGGTGGTGGAAGACGTACCGCTCGAAGGCGTCACGGACGGCCTTGCCCGTGACCGGGTCAGCCGCCGAATTGCCCTGGTAGGTGTACAGGACGGCAGTGCCGGCCTTCCGGCTGACTTCGGTGGCCTTGCCTGGTGCGAAGGCGGGGACTGTCCTGGCCAGCGGCGGCACGTCCCCCGCAGTCACCGAGGCGGGGGTGGGCGGCTTCGCGGCAGGGTGCTCGGACACTTCGATGCGGTTCAGCTTGTCGGTGAAGGTGGTGAAGGGGCCGGTGGTAGTGCGCGCCCAGCCCTCGGGCACGTTGACGGTGAACCCCGCGCCGGGCGGCTGGAAGGCCACGTAGGCCTGGTTGTCGGGGATGTCCCCGGGCGGGTTGGACTCGGCGGGGGCGGGAGGCGGCGGCTTCGGGCCGGCGGCCGTGGCGGAGCCGGACGCGCCGCATCCGGCGAGGACCGCGGTGAGGAGGAGGACTCCCCCCGCACAGGGGACGAGTGTGCCGCGCACGTTCATGAGGACCTCCGCAGGACGAGGTGTCTTCCACGCTAGGCAGCGGGAGGTGAAGCGCCGGGGTGGCAGCGGTTAGACGACGGCAAAACCGGATGCCGGGCGCCATGATGGGCGCATGAGGCAGCGTGTGGTGCGTGTCGCGGTGTCCGCCGTGCTGGTGGCCCTCGTCCTGCTGGCCGGGCCGCTCGCCTGGGTCATCCACCGGTCCTTCTTCGAGGACGAACGCGGCGCCCTGGAGCGTACGGCTCTGGCCGCGACGGTCACGGTGGGGCCGGAGTTCGCTTCCGGCGACACGCTCGAGCTGTCACCGCCCAGGCCGGGCGGGACGCTGGGGGTGTACGACCTCTCGTCGCGGCTGCGCGCGGGCGGCGGCGGACCGGTCGCCGACCGGGTGACCCGTGAGGCTGCCGGAGGCAGGGCCGTCAGCGGCCGCACCGGGGCCGATCTGGTCGTCGCCGTCCCGGTGGTCTCCGCCGAGAAGGTGATCGCGGTGGTACGGGCCACGGTCCCCGCACGATCGGTCTGGACGCGGGTGCTGTGGGCCTGGGCGCTGCTCCTCGGAGTGACCCTGGCAGCACTGGCCACGGCGGTTCTGGTGGCACGCCGACAGGCCCGCGCGCTGAGCGCTCCGGTGGAGGAACTCTCCCGTACGGCCCGTGCGATCGCCGACGGCGACCTCGGCGCCCGGGCAGCGCCCTGCGGGATCACCGAACTGGACCAGCTGGCACGCAGCCAGAACTCCATGGTCGAGCGACTGACCCAGCTCCTGCGCCGGGAGCGCGACTTCAGCGCCAACGCCTCGCACCAACTGCGCACTCCCCTGACCGGGCTGCAGCTCGGCCTGGAGGCCGCCCGGCAGCTCCCGCCGGGCTCGGACCTGCACCCGGCACTGCGGGAGGCTCTGGAGACGGCACGCCATCTGGAGGAGACCGTCGAGGAGGTGCTGCGACTGGCCCGGTCCGGATCCGAAGGTGAGCCCCCGCTCCCCCGTGAGGCTCTCGTCCGGGTGCTCGAAAGGGCGGAGTCGCGCTGGCACGGTGCGCTCGCCGCCGCCGGCCGGCGGCTGGAGGTCCGCTCGCAGCCGGGGGCCGGGGCCTTCGAGGTACCCGGCCGCACCACGGCACAGATCCTCGACGTCCTCATCGACAACGCCCTGCGCCACGGCCGGGGTTCGACCTCGGTAACCGCCCGTGAGGCGGCCGGGGCGGTAGCGGTCGACGTGGCCGACGAGGGGACACTCACGCTCGACCCCGGGACGGTCTTCGCGCGCGGCGGCACGGGCGGCTCCGGAACCGGGATCGGCCTGGCGGTGGCCCGGGAGCTCGCGGAGGCGGCAGGGGGAAGGCTCAGCCTGCGCGGCACCGAGCCGACCACGTTCACCCTGCTCCTGCCCGGCGCGCCGGGCTGACGTGCCGCCGTGCCCGGCTCGGCGTGGCTCAGACCGGCTGTCCGGCGGGATCCGACGGCACGGGCGTGTCGGCACGGCTCACCTGGAGGTATCCGACGAACGCGGCGATCGGGACCAGCAGAGCGAGGCTGACCGGGCCGGTCCCCCAGCCGAGGCCCTCGCGCGTGGCGGGGACGCCCATCCAGTCCGCGAACGAGGCGCCGAGCGGCCGGGTGAGGATGTAAGCGGCCCAGAACGCGGCCACCGCGTTCAGCCCGAGGAAGCGGCGGCCCAACACCGGCAGGGCGATCAGGGCTGCGAAGAGAAGACCGGAGGGCAGGTAGCCCAGGTGCAGGGTCCCGGCCGTGAGGTCGCCCACCGCGGTGCCCAGGGCGAAGGTGGTGAGCACCGTCGCCCAGTAGAACAACTCCCTGCGGGTGGTGTGGATGCTGTGGATGGAGAGGGTCCGTTCGGTGGCGTACCAGAGGGTCAGGACGGCGGCGAGGGCGAGGGCGAAGCCCACGGCCGACACCGTGTAGGGAATGCCGGCGATGACGTGGACGACATCGGCGGCCATCGTGCCGAAGACGCTGACCATGACGATCGCCGACCAGTAGAGCCAGGGCCTGTAGCGCGCCGACCAGAACTGCAGGATCAGAAGCGATCCCAGTCCGGCGAGTCCGAGGCAGCCGGCCGGCACCGGGCCCAGCGTCCTCGCCAGGAAGTCGGACGCGGTCTCTCCCATGCCGGTCGTGAGGATCTTCACCGTCCAGAACCACGCGGTGACCTCGGGGACCTTCGAGAGGGCCACCTCCTGCCGAGTGCGGTGTGTCACCCCCTGCTGCGGTACGCCCGAGCTCCGCCGTGCCCTTGTCCTGCTGTCCGCCCCGACCATCTACGTCCACCCTCCCGGCGCCGGCTGCGGCGCCGTGCCGCTGATGCTGGCATCGGGGCAGGCGTCATCCTCCGGGAATCCCGGGGCGGGCACGCCACCCGAGCCAATGTCTACAGAACTGTAGACGATCCTGGCGGGAGCCCCGCCGCCCGGTCCGCGCCCTCCGACGGGGCGGGCGTACGGCGCGCCGAGCGGCCGGCTTCTGCAGCAGGCCGTACGCCGGCACAGGCAGCAGGACGTGGGGCCGATCGGGCAGCACCGCACCGATGAGGACCGCGCCCGCGCTGCTGTTGTCCATCCCGCCCGCCAGCGTCACGCAGGCTCGTGCCCGTGCGTCCGGTCGCAGCAGAGACCCGGCGACGCGGCCGAACAGGAACCGAGCCATGTCGGTCGGCGCGCTCAGGATGTGTTCAGGTTTCCCGTGGCACGGTCTGCTGCCATGACATCCGAGACATACAGCCGACCCGGCGCCACCCGTGACCGGGCACTGCGCCGGAACAAGGTGCCCGAGGTCACGCTCTACTTCTGGGTCATCAAGATCCTGTGCACGACCGCGGGGGAGACGGCCGCCGACTTCCTCAACGCACACATGGGGTTGGGCCTGACCGGCACTTCGATCGTGATGAGTGCGCTCCTGGTTCTGGCGCTGGTCATCCAGTTCCGGGTCACCGCCTACCGGCCGAGCGTCTACTGGCTGGTTGTCGTGCTGGTCAGCGTGGTGGGAACCCTGATCAGCGACAACCTGACGGACAACCTGGGCGTGGCGCTGGAGGCCACCACCACGGTATTCGCCGTGGCCCTGGGCCTCGTCTTCCTCGCCTGGTACCGGACCGAGCGGACCCTGTCGATCCGCAGCATCGACACCATGCGCCGGGAGGCCTTCTACTGGGCGGCCGTGCTGTTCACCTTCGCTCTGGGCACGGCGGCAGGAGACCTGGTCGCGGAACAGCTGCCCCTCGGCTACTCGCTTTCGGCGGCCGTATTCGCGCTGGCGATCGGCGCCGTGTGGCTCGCGCACGCCATCGGCCTGGATGCGGTGTGGGGCTTCTGGACCGCGTACGTCCTCACCCGCCCGCTCGGCGCCTCGCTGGGCGACTACCTCTCCCAGACGCCCGACGACGGCGGCCTCGGGCTGGGAACCGTCGTCACCAGTGCCCTCTTCCTGGTGGTGATCCTCGTGCTGGTCGTCTTCCTCACCCTCACCCGCAAGGACGCCGCCGACCGGGACGGCTTCAGCCGGCCGGCAGCCTGACCACGAACACCGCTCCCCCGCCGCTCTGTTCCCCGAGTTCCACCTCGCCGCCCGCGGAGCGGGCCAGGCGCCGGGCAAGCGGCAGCCCCAGACCCGCCCCGTCGTGGCCGTCGCCCGGATCGGCCCGGCGACCGGGCTGGAACAGGTGGGCACGGAAGCATTCGGGAACGCCGGGGCCGTCGTCACCCACTTCGATGCGGACACGGCCCGGCTCCCGGAACGCGCGGAGGTCGACCGCTGTCGCCGCATGGCGCAGCGCGTTGTCCAGCAAGGGGCTGACGATCCGGTCCAGGACGGCGGCGGGCACCCCGGCGGTCAGCTCCCCGGCCTCGTCGGGGGTCACGACACGGACCGAGACGGTGTCCGGGGCGGTGCGGTCGACCAGGGCGTTCAGGACGGGAAGCACGGCGGTGGTGCCGGGCGCCCTGCCGGCCTCCTCGCGGGCTTCGGCGAGGAGGGTGTCGCAGATGGTCCGCATGGCCCTGGCCGCATCGCCGATGGCCCGCTGCACGATGGCCGTCTCGTTCTCGCTGCGGGGGCGGGACCGCCACCAGTCGAGTTCGGCGACGATGGTGGCCAGCGGGTTGCGCAGTTCGTGCGACAACTCGCTGGTGAGCTGCTGTTCGTGGCGCAGGGCTGCCCGGATCCGGTCGAGGAAGGCATCCAGCGAGGCACCCAGCCGGGCGAGTTCGGCGGGCCGTGGCACACCGCTGAAGCGTTCTTCCGAGGCGGTCGCGCTCCATTGGGCGGCCTGGTCGGTCATCGTGCGGACGGGTCGCAGGGCCCGGCCGACGGCGAGTCGGGTGACCGCGTACGTGCAGAGGAGCATGACGGCGTCCAGCGCAAGGGATGCCATCAGCAGGGTGTCGCCCGATGCGCGGTACGGAGTGAGGTCGAGCGCGGTGACCACGGTCACGGCCCTCTCGCGGCCGCCTGGGGAGGGCACCGGCCGGGCGCAGAGCCGGATGTCCGCCGCGTCGTGCGGGGTGGTGGTGCACCGGGCGCCGCCGTGCGCTGCGAGACGGCCGGCCGCGCGGGTGGCGGGGCTGTCCGCCCGGGCGGACGGAGGCTGCTCGACCAGGCTGGTCCCCTGGTAGATCCAGGCGTTGGTGTCGAGGAGGTCCTCCTGCGGGGTCTCCAGGACGCGCAGCGCGGGACCGCTGGTGTCGACGGTGGCGGCGACGGCGGAGGCCCGGGCCCGTAGCTGGTCGTCCGCCTGGCGGGCCAGGTGCTGGTGCACGAACGCATTGAAGGCGATGGTGAACACCGCCATCACGACGGCCGCGGTCGCGACCGCGAGCAGGGAGAGCCGTCCGCGCAGGGTCGTCGGCCTCGCTCCGACTCGGACCACTCTCATGACAGCCGGTGCCCTACGCCGCGGGAGGTGCCCAGGGTGAGGGCGCTGCCCGCCTCCCGGAGTCTGCGACGGAGCCGGGTCAGGTACTGGTCAAGGGTGTTGTCGCTGACCTGGGCGCCTTCCGGCCAGCCGGCGCGCACCAGATCCCGCCGGGGGACCAGGTCCCCGGCAGCGGCGAGCAGGGCGGCCAGGATCCGGAATTCGGTCGGGGTCAGGCTCAGCGGTACGCCTCGTACGGTGCAGGTGTGGCGGACGGCATCCAGCACCACCTCTCCCCCGGTGACGGGGGAGGCCGGGGGGCTGCGTTTGACGGCGGCCCGGAGTCGGGCGGCCAGTTCGGCGAGGTGGAAGGGTTTGGCGAGGTAGTCATCGCCTCCCGCGGAGAACCCGCTGAGCCGATCCGTGAGGTGATGACGGGCGGTCAGGAAGATCACCGGGCGGTCGAACCCGTTGGCGCGCAGCGCCTGGCACACGTCGCGGCCGTCCGCGTCGGGCAGGCCGATGTCCAGGACCACGGCGTCGACGCCGGCCACGGCCAGTCGCAGTGCCGCGGCGCCGTCCTGCGCCGGGGTGGTCTCGAAACCCTCCTCGCGCAGGCCGCGCAGCAGGACGTTGCGCAGCCGGTGGTCGTCCTCGACGACCAGGACGTGTCCGCTCATACGGGCCTCTGTTCTTCGGGGACGCGCCGGAAGTCAGCCGGTCTTCGCCGTCTTTGCCTCCGCGTCGGCGGCGGGGGTGGTCCTGCGCGCAGGTGCGAGGAAGAGGGCCATCACCGGAACGAGGTAGAGGCACCACGCGGTGACCTGGAGGGCGGTCGGGTTGGGCTGGAAGTTGAACACTCCCTTGAGGAGGGTTCCGTACCAGCTGTCCGAGGGGATGGTCGTGCTGATGTCGAAGGCGAGGGTGTGCAGACCGGGCAGGAATTCGCCTTCCTGGAGGTCGTGGAAGCCGTACGCGAGGACTCCTGCGGCGACGACGACCAGCATGGCACCGGTCCAGGTGAAGAACTTCGCCAGGTTGATCTTCAGCGCGCCCCGGTAGAAGAGCCAGCCCAGCACGACCGAGGTCAGCAGCCCGAGCACCGCACCTACCAGGGGCCGAACGCCGTCACCCGTGGCTTGGACGGCCGTCCAGATGAACAGCGAGGTCTCCAGTCCTTCCCGGCCGACGGCCATGAAGGCGGTGAAGACCAGCGCTCCGGTGCCCACGGCGAGCGCCGCGTCGAGCTGGCCCTGAAGAGCAGATTTCAGGTTCCGGGCGGTGCGCTTCATCCAGAAGACCATCCACGTCACCAGGCCGACCGAGATGATGGACAGGCTGCCGCCGAGCAGTTCCTGGGCCTGGAAGGTGAGGGTGGAGGAGCCGAACTGGAGGGCGGCGCCGAAGCCCAGGGAGAGAGTGACGGCCAGGCCGATGCCGAGCCAGACGGGCGCAAGCCTGTCCCTGTGGTCGGTCTTGACCAGGTAGGCGATGAGGATGCAGACGACGAGGCTGGCTTCCAGCCCTTCGCGGAGTCCGATCAGGTAGTTGCCGAACACGGCGTGGGGTTCCTTCCGGTGGTCACGTGAACAGGGTCCGGCCCCACCAGTCGTCCTTGTCGCGGACGCCCGGCGGGACGGCGAAGACGGCCGAACCCACGTGCTGGATGTATTCGTTGAGCGCGTCGTTCTTCGCTAGCTGCCGCTGGATCGGGATGAAGCCCTTGCGGACGTCGCGCTGGTAGGCGAGGAAGAACAGGCCCGCGTCGAGCCGGCCCAGCCCGTCCGATCCGTCGGTGAAGGAGTAGCCGCGGCGCAGGATCGTGGCACCGTCGTTGGAGTCCGGGTGCGCGAGGCGGACGTGCGCCTGCGGCTTCATCGCCTTCAGGAACGGCTCGTCGCGCTCCTTCGACTTGCCGACCGGAGCGCCCTCGC
>NZ_JBHYXN010000003.1:0-45285 GCF_042752335.1 Streptomyces sp. NPDC059355
CGCGACGACCGCGGCGGCGACCGCCCCACCGGCGGCGGCTTCCGCGGCCGCGAGGACCGTCCGTCCTACCCGCGCCGTGACGACCGCGGTGGCGAGCGTCCCACCGGTGGCGGCTTCCGCCGTGACGACCGTGGCGGCGACCGTCCGTCGTACCCCCGCCGTGATGACGACCGCGGTGGTTTCCGCGGCGGCCGTGACGACCGTGGTGGCGACCGCCCGTCCTACCCCCGCCGCGACGACCGCGGCGAGCGTCCCTCCGGTGGTGGTGGCGGCTTCCGCCGTGACGACCGCGGTGGCGACCGTCCGTCGTACCCCCGCCGTGATGACGACCGCGGTGGACGTCCGTCCTACCCGCGTCGTGATGACGACCGTGGCGGATTCCGCGGCGGCCGTGACGACCGTGGTGGCGACCGCCCGTCCTACCCCCGCCGCGACGACCGCGGTGGCGACCGTGGCGGGTTCCGTGGCCATGACGACCGTGGTGGCGACCGCGGCGGCTACCGTGGCGGCCGCGATGACCGCGGCGGCGACCGCGACTACCGTGCGGACCGCGACCGGGACCCGGTCAAGCGCCTTCCGATCGACGAGGACGTCACCGGCCTCGAGATCGACGCCGATGTGCGCCAGGAGCTGCTGAGCCTGCCCAAGGGCCTGGCCGAAGAGGTTTCCAAGAACCTCGTCATGGTCGCCCGGCTGATCGACGAGGACCCCGAGCAGGCGTACGCGTACTCGCGGATCGCCCTGCGCCTGGCCTCCCGCGTCGCGGCCGTCCGCGAGGCCGCCGGCTTCGCCGCGTACGCCACGCAGAAGTACAGCGAGGCGCTCGCCGAGTTCCGCGCCGCCAAGCGCATGACCGGCTCCGTCGAGCTGTGGCCCGTCATGGCCGACTGCGAGCGCGGCCTCGGCCGCCCCGAGCGCGCGCTGGCCATGGCCGGCGAGCCCGAGGTGCAGAAGCTGGACAAGGCCGGCCAGGTCGAGATGCGTCTGGTCGCCGCCGGTGCGCGGCGGGACATGGGGCAGCTGGACGCCGCCATCGTGACCCTGCAGAGCCCGGAGCTGGCCTCCCACTCCGTCCAGCCGTGGACCGCGCGTCTGCGGTACGCCTACGCGGACGCCCTGCTTGCGGCCGGCCGTGAGGACGAGGCGCGCGAGTGGTTCGCCAAGACGGTCGAGGCGGACAAGGACGGGGCGATGGACGCCTCCGACCGGCTCGCCGAGCTGGACGGCGTCGAGTTCGTCGACGCGCTCGGCGGCGATGAGCCGGACGAGATCGGCGACGAGATCGACGACGAGGACGACGAGGACGACGAGCAGGACTCCGCCGAGGTGGCCGCCGCCGAGCGCGCCTCCGACCAGGCCGAGTACTACGACGAGGACGACGAGGAGTACGAGCCTCTGGAGCGTTCCGCCGAGGCGGACGCCGACGTCGACCTCACCGACGAGATCGTCGTCGTCGAGGACGAGGACGAGGACGACGCGCAGGCCCGCGACAAGGCCTGAGCGCTGAACCGGCACTCATGAGAAAGGGCGGTACCCCTGGTGGGGTACCGCCCTTTTTCGTGTCCGCGATCGGGCCGGTTCAGTCGAGGCTGCGCAGGACCAGGCCCGTGGCCGGCTTCGGGCCGAAGGAGGTGGACTTGCGGGGCATCGTGACGCCCTGGCGGGCCAGGTTCCGGACGACTTCCTCCCGTACGGGGTGCAGCAGGACCGCCGTGCCGCCGTGCCGTTCCGCCATGGCGACGGTGGCCGCCGCGTCGTGGATGTACGTGATCTGGTCCGGGGTGTCCGGGATCTGCCACAGGGCGTCCAGCAGGGTCGCGTGCAGCACCGTCGCGTCCAGCCGGCGCCAGGCCTCGGGCCGGTCGCGCCGTACGGTGCGCTCCAGGAGGTCCAGGTCCGGGTCGGTGACCAGGTGGAAGGTGCCGTCGCCGGCCAGGAGGAAGGCGTTGCCGCGCTCCGCGGCGTCGCCCAGGGCCTCCAGGGCGAGCGGCAGCGGGCCGTCGACCGGGCGGACCAGGAAGTGGCCCGTCACGGCGGCCAGGGCGTCCGCGACCGGGAGGCGGCGCAGCATCCGGTGGATGGCGCGGACCTGGAGCGGGTAGCGGGCGGTGTCGACGAGGAGCACCAGGCCGAAGTCCCAGTCGGTGGGGGACTGGTGCTCCTCCTGGAGGCGCAGGTACGTCGCCCAGCGGTGGTGGCCGTCGGCGATGAGGGCCTGGCGGTGGCCGAGGTCGGTGGTGACGGCGGCCAGGTCTGCGGGGTCGGTGATGGCCCACAGCCGGTGCCGGAAGCCGTCCTCGGTGGTGGTGGCCAGCAGGGGCGGGCGTGCGGCGGTCCGCTCGACGACCGCCGTCGCGCCGGCCGCGGGGTCGCCGCCGAGGTAGGTGAGCAGGAGGGGCTCCAGATTGGCCGAAGCGGCCCGCATCAGGCCGGCCCGGTCGGTGACCACGTCGGGCATGACGTCCTCGTGCGGGAGGACGATGCCGGCGTCGGGCTTCGAGAGGGCCAGGGCGCCGATCACGCCGCGCTGGAGCACGCTGCCCTTGCGCTGCTCGTAGACGTAGAGCGCGGGCTCGGGGTCGGCGCTGAGGACGCCCTTGGAGAGCCAGTCGTGCAGGGTGTGCGCGGCCTGTTCGTTGCGCTCGGCGGGAGTGTCGGCCTGCGGGAGGATCAGGCGGACGATGTTGTGCGGGTCGGCGGACTCCAGGTGGTCGACTCCGTCGGGCCGCACGACCACGTCGTACGGCGGTGAGGTGACGGCGGCCAGGCTGCCGACACGCTCCGGGACGTAGCGCAGTCCATGGAAAGGGATCAGGCGCAGCCCGTCGTCCGCGGTACCAGATGTGGTCATTGGTGCATGGTAAGACGCGTCTCGCGATGCGGGATGATCGGGTGAGGAAGACCGCAAGTCGCATGCGTTCGGTATCGGTCACGGGCGGACGGATGCGACGGACGGACCGTCGAGGATTGAGCGGACAGGGAGCCGACAGGATGACCCGGCAGAGCAGGACGAGTCCGGCGGGCAGCGAGCGAAGCCTGCACCAGGCGTACGACACGGCCCTGCTGGACCTGGACGGCGTGGTGTACGCGGGCGGCGAGGCGATCGGGTACGCCGCGGAGTCCCTGGCCGCGGTCAGGGCCGGCGGGATGCACCTCGCGTACGTCACGAACAACGCGCTGCGGACACCGGAGGCGGTCGCCGAGCACCTGGGCGAGCTGGGGATCCCGACCGAGGCGGGCGAGGTGATCACGTCGGCGCAGGCGGTGGCCCGGCTGATCTCGGAGCAGGTGGAGCCGGGGTCGAAGGTGCTGGTGATCGGCGGGGAGGGGCTGCGGGTCGCGCTGCGCGAGCGGGGGCTCGTACCGGTGGAGTCCGCCGACGAGGAGGGTCTCGCGGCGGTCGTCCAGGGGTACGGGGGCCCGGATCTGCCGTGGTCGCGGTTCGCGGAGGCCTCGTACGCGATCCACCGCGGGGTGCCGTGGTTCGCGTCGAACACCGATCTGACGATCCCGGGGGCGCGGGGAATCGGGCCGGGCAACGGGGCCGCGGTGGAGGTCGTACGGATCGCCACGGGCGCGGAGCCGCAGGTGGCGGGGAAGCCGCTGCCCCCGATGCACCGGGAGACGGTGCTGCGGACCGGGGCGGATCGGCCGCTGGTCGTCGGGGACCGGCTGGACACGGACATCGAGGGCGCGTTCAACGGGGACGTGGACTCGCTGCTGGTGCTGACCGGGGTGACGGACGGGGCGCAGCTGCTGCGGGCCGAGCCGGCGCACCGGCCGACGTACGTGGACCGGGACCTGCGCGGGCTGCTGACGGGACAGCCGGAGGTCGTGGCGGCGGGGGAGGGCTTCCGGTGCGGGGGCTGGACCGCGGTGGCGGCGGCGGGCGTACTGGAGCTGCGGGGCGAGGGCGATCCGGACGGTTCCCTCGACGCGTTGCGGGCGCTGTGCGCGGCCGCGTGGACGCAGGCGGGGGACGGCTCGTGCACGCTGGACGCGGGGAAGGCGCTGGCCCGGATCGGGCTGTAGTCGGGGCGGCGCGGGGCGGGTCGTTCGCGGGTCGTTCGCGGGCCCTCCCCGGGCCCTCCCCGGGCCCTCCGCGGCCGCGCCCCGGGATGCCTCCGGCGTAGTTCGCGGGTATCCCGGGATCCTCAGGGCCAGTTCAGGAGCAGGGTAGGCTAACCTAACTTCCGTGTTGGTCGAGAGTCCCCCTGAACAGAGCGCGGCGCCGGTCGCCGCCATCCGCCCGCGGCACGCCGCGCGCGCCGCCGGTCTGCTCGGCGCCCTCGCGGTGCTGGCCCTGATCGCGGTCGCGAGCATCGCCGTGGGCGCCAAGCAGATGCCCCTCGACCAGGTCTGGCACGGCCTGTTCCACTACGCGGGGACGCCCTCCGACGTGGTGGTGCGTGATCTGCGGGTCCCGCGCACCCTCCTCGGGCTGATGGTCGGGCTCGGCCTCGGCCTCTCCGGCGCCGTGATGCAGGCGCTGACCCGCAATCCGCTGGCCGAGCCCGGCATCCTCGGCGTCAACGCGGGCGCCGCGGCCGCCGTGGTCTCGGCGATCACCTTCCTCGGTGCCTCCACGCTCAGCGAGTTCGTCTGGTGGGCCTTCCTCGGCGCCGCCGTCGTCTCCGTCGTGGTCTACGTACTCGGCGGCAGCCGCAGCGCGACGCCGGTGCGCCTCGCCCTCGCCGGTACGGCGGCCAGCGCGGCCCTGGTCGGCTACATCAACGCCGTGCAGCTGATGGACAGCAAGGCGCTGGACAAGCTGCGCTTCTGGACCGTGGGCTCCTTGGCCTCCGCGAACATGGACACCGTCCGGCAGGTTGCTCCGTTCCTGCTGGTGGGCGCGGTGATCGCGCTCACCCTGGGCCGGCCGCTCAACGCGATGGCCATGGGCGACGACACCGCGCGGGCCCTCGGCGCGCACCTGACGCGGACCCGGATCGGCGCGATGGCGGCCATCACGCTGCTGTGCGGGGCGGCGACCGCCGCCTGCGGGCCGATCGTCTTCATCGGGCTGATGATCCCGCACCTGGTACGGATCATCACCGGTCCCGACATGCGGTGGGTGCTCGCCTATTCGGCGGTCCTCTCCCCGGTGCTGCTGCTGGGCGCGGACGTCATCGGCCGGGTCGTCACCCGGCCCGCCGAGCTCCAGGTCGGCATCGTCACCGCGCTGATCGGCGGACCCGTCTTCATCCACCTCGTCCGGCGCAAGAGGATGGCCCAGCTGTGACCGTCGACCTTCGGGCGGACAAGCCCGGATCCCGTGCCCTGCGCGGCCCCGGCGGGCTGTCCCTGCGGATGGAGCCGCGCGCGCTGGCGGTCGGGCTGCTGCTCACCGCCGCGGCGCTGGCCATGGCCGTCGTCCTCATCGGCACCGGCGACTTCGAGATCGCGCCGTGGGACGTCGTGCAGACCCTGCTCGGCAACGGCTCCCCGGCGAACGACTTCATCGTCAACGACCTGCGGCTGCCGCGGGTGCTGGTCGCCGTGCTGGTGGGCGCAGCGCTCGGCATGGCCGGCGCCGTCTTCCAGTCCGTCTCCCGCAATCCGCTCGGCTCCCCGGACCTGCTCGGATTCAGCTACGGCTCGGCGGTCGGCGCGCTCACCGTGATCGTCCTGTTCAAGGGCGGCGCGACGGCGGTCGCCGCGGGCGCGCTCGTGGGCGGCCTGCTCGCGGGCGTCCTCGTCTACCTGCTGTCGTACCGGCGCGGCATCCACGGCTACCGGCTGGTGCTGGTCGGCATCGGCACCTCCGCGATGCTCGTCGCCGTCATCAACTACCTCCTGACCAAGGCCCAGCTCGTCGAGGCGACGCGGGCGATGGTCTGGCTGACCGGCTCGCTCGCCGGCCGGGACTGGAGCCAGGTCTGGCCCCTGCTGGCGACCTGCGCCGTGCTGTTCCCGCTGGTCCTCGGGCAGGGCAGGGCCCTGCGGGTGATGGAGATGGGCGACGACGCCGCGTACGCCCTCGGAGTACGGGTGGAACGTACGCGGATGCTGCTGATGCTGGCGGCGGTCCTGCTGACCACCGCGGCCGCCGCGGCCGCCGGACCCATCTCCTTCGTCGCCCTGGCCGCGCCCCAGCTGGCCCGGCGCCTGACCCGCTCGCCCGGGTCGAACCTGCTCACCGGCGCGCTCATGGGATCCGTCCTGCTGCTCGTGTCCGACTGGGCCTCGCAACGCGCCGTCGGCGCCGACCAGCTGCCGGTGGGCGTGGTGACCGGGCTGGTCGGCGGCGTCTACCTGCTCTGGCTGCTCGTCACCGAGCGCAAGGCGGGACGTATATGAGCACGGACACGAGCAACTCAAGGAGTACGCAGGTGCAGCGGCTGACCGCGCAGAACGTGACCCTCGGCTACGAGCAGCGGGTCATCGCCGAGAACCTGTCGGTGGAGATCCCGGACCACTCGTTCACGGTGATCGTCGGACCCAACGCGTGCGGGAAGTCCACGCTGCTGCGCGCCCTGTCGCGGATGCTGAAGCCGTCCGCGGGGCAGGTGCTGCTGGACGGGCACGCCATCGGGTCGATGCCGGCCAAGAAGGTCGCCAGGACGCTGGGGCTGCTGCCGCAGTCCTCGATCGCGCCGGACGGGATCACGGTCGCCGACCTGGTCTCCCGCGGCCGGTACCCGCACCAGGGTCTGCTGAGGCAGTGGTCGCCGGAGGACGAGCGGATCGTCCTGGAGTCGATGGCCTCGACCGGGGTCGCCGAGCTCGCGGACCGCTCGGTGGACGAGCTGTCGGGCGGGCAGCGCCAGCGGGTGTGGATCGCGATGGCGCTGGCGCAGCAGACGCCGCTGCTGCTGCTGGACGAGCCGACCACGTACCTGGACATCCAGCACCAGATCGACGTGCTCGACCTGTGCGCGGAGCTGCACGAGGAGCAGGGGCGGACCCTGGTGGCCGTGCTGCACGACCTCAACCACGCGGCCCGCTACGCCACGCACCTGATCGCGATGCGCGGCGGCGAGGTCGTGGCGGAGGGGCCGCCGGCCGAGGTGGTCACGGCGGAGCTGGTGGAGAAGGTCTTCGGCCTGCGCTGCCAGATCATCGCCGATCCGGAGACGGGCACCCCGCTGGTGATCCCGGCCGCGCGCAAGCCGAAGCAGTCGGCCGGGCTGCCGAAGCCGTCGGCCGGGCTGCTGACGGGGACTACAGCAGGCTCTTGAGGCGGAGCAGGTCGCGGAAGCCGGCCTCCAGGCGGACCCGGCCGGAGGCCCAGGCCTTGGCGAACTTGAGCTCGCCCGCGACCATCGCCACCAGGTCGTCGCCCGTCATCGCGAGCCGGATCTCGGCCTTCGCGGCGGGCGGGCCGGGGGAGACCGCGTCCACCTGGATCCGGCCGTCTTCGAGGCGGCCGGTGAAGGTCTGGTCCAGGTCGGTGATGTGGCAGCTCAGGGAGCGGTCCATCGCGGCGGCGCCGCGCACACCGCCGTCGGCCTGTGCGAGGTTGCCGGAGAGTCTGTCGAGTGCGGCTCGGCACTGATCGATCGTAGCCATCGTGATCTCGACCGTACCGCAGAGCCGCGCGTGGCCGCCCGGGTGCTTCGGGGTAGCGTCGGGGCATGACCGACGACATGGCCGTGGTACCGCAGGCGGCGGACGCAGCGCGAGCGGTGGAGGCGGCGGACGTACCGGAGGCCTCCGGGGAAGCGGCGCCGGAGCCCCTGGGGCTCGTCCGTACGCCCACCGGCCACGCAGGGGTGGACGCGTACCTGGAGCGGCTGGCCGATGCCGACCACCTCACGGCGGACGGACACGTCGCGGTGTACGAGGATGTGCACAGGGGGTTGCGTGACGCGCTGACCGCGCTGGACGCACCGCCCGTCCCCGGACCGTACGAAAACAGGAGCTGAACCGAACGTGGCAGGAGTGGCACGCCGCCGCCTGGACGCCGAACTGGTACGCCGCAGCATGGCCCGCTCGCGCGAGCACGCCGCCCAGCTGATCGCCGCGGGCCGGGTGACCGTCGCAGGCGCCACCGCGACCAAGGCGGCCACCCAGGTCGAGACCAGCGCGGCCCTCGTCGTCCTCAAGGACGCCAGCGACCCCGACTACGTCTCCCGGGGCGGCCACAAGCTGGCCGGCGCTCTCGCGGCCTTCCAGCCGCAGGGGCTGGCAGTGGAGGGCCGCCGCGTGCTGGACGCGGGCGCCTCCACCGGCGGGTTCACCGACGTGCTGCTGCGCGCGGGCGTGGCCCACGTCATGGCCGTCGACGTCGGCTACGGGCAGCTCGCCTGGTCGCTGCAGAGCGACGACCGGGTCACCGTCAAGGACCGCACGAACGTCCGCGAGCTGACCGTCGAGCAGCTCGACGGGGTTCCGGTCGACCTGGTCGTCGGCGACCTGTCCTTCATCTCCATCGGCCTGGTGCTGCCGGCCCTGGTGCGCTGCTGCGCGCCGGACGCGGATCTGGTGCTGATGGTCAAGCCGCAGTTCGAGGTCGGCAAGGACCGGCTCGGCAGCGGCGGCGTCGTGCGCAGCGCGGAGCTTCGGGCGGAGGCCGTACGCGAGGTGGCGGCCCAGGCGGCGAAGCTGGGGCTGGGCGTGCTCGGGGTGACCGCGAGTCCGCTGCCGGGCCCGTCGGGGAACGTCGAGTACTTTCTGTGGCTGCGGGCGGGGGCACCGGCACTCGACCCGGCGGATGTCGACCGTGCAGTGGCGGAGGGGCCTCAGTGACTGATTCAGCGGACAGGTCGTCGCACACATCGAGCAACTCGCACGACCCGGATTTGGGGGTTCCGGGGCAGGGGCGGACCGTCTTCCTGCTCGCGCACACCGGGCGGCCCGCGGCCATCCGCAGCGCCGAGCTGGTCGTGCAGGGGCTGCTGAAGAACGGCCTGGGCGTACGGGTCGTCGAATACGAGGCGCGGGACCTGCCGCTGCCGCCCGAGGTGGAGCTGGTGTCCGAGTGCACCCCCGCGGTGCTCGAGGGCTGCGAGCTGCTGATCGTGCTGGGCGGCGATGGGACCCTGCTGCGCGGCGCCGAGTTCGCGCGCGGCTCGGGGGTGCCGATGCTGGGCGTGAACCTGGGCCGGGTGGGGTTCCTCGCGGAGGCGGAGCGGGACGACCTGGACAAGGTCGTGGACCGGGTCGTGACGCGGGAGTACGAGGTCGAGGAGCGGATGACCCTCGACGTGCTCGTACGGACGAACGGCGACGTGATCCACCGGGACTGGGCGCTGAACGAGGCCGCGGTCCAGAAGGTGTCCCCCGAGCGGATGCTCGAAGTGGTCCTGGAGATCGACGGGCGCCCGGTGTCCGGCTTCGGCTGCGACGGGATCGTCTGCGCGACCCCGACCGGTTCGACGGCGTACGCCTTCTCCGCGGGCGGGCCGGTGGTCTGGCCGGAGGTGGAGGCTCTGCTGATGGTGCCGATCAGCGCGCACGCGCTGTTCGCGAAGCCGCTGGTGACGTCGCCGGACTCGGTGCTGGCGGTGGAGGTGCAGCAGGGCGTCCCGCACGGGGTGCTGTGGTGCGACGGCCGCCGGATGCTGGAGCTGCCGGCCGGGGCCCGGGTGGAGGTCCGGCGGGGGGCGGTTCCGGTGCGGCTCGCCCGGCTGCACCACGCGTCGTTCACGGACCGGCTGGTCGCGAAGTTCGCACTGCCGGTGTCGGGGTGGCGCGGGGCGCCGCACTGAGAGCCCGCCCAATAGCACACGCGTTCGGGCAACTCCCCGCGGGTGACGTCACATGGCATCGGTGAAACCTCGGTATCGTCGTCCCGTGCTTGAGGAGATGCGGATACGGTCGCTCGGGGTCATCGACGACGCGGTGGTCGAGCTGTCGCCCGGTTTCACCGCGGTGACCGGCGAGACCGGCGCGGGCAAGACGATGGTCGTCACCAGCCTCGGCCTGCTGCTCGGCGGTCGCGCCGACCCGGCCCTGGTGCGGATCGGGGCCAAGGCGGCGGTCGTGGAGGGCCGCATCGTCTTGCGCCCCGGCGCGCCCGCCGCCGTACGGGCCGAGGAGGCCGGGGCCGAGCTCGACGACGGCGCCCTGCTGATCAGCCGGACCGTGTCCGCCGAGGGGCGCTCGCGCGCCCACGTCGGCGGCCGCTCCGTGCCCGTCGGCCTGCTCGGCGAACTCGCGGACGACCTGGTCGCCGTACACGGGCAGACCGACCAGCAGGGGCTGCTGCGGCCGGCCCGGCAGCGCCAGGCCCTCGACCGGTACGCGGGCGACGCCGTCGCCGTACCGCTGGAGAAGTACGGGTCCGCCTACCGGCGGCTGCGCGCGGTCGCCGTCGAACTCGACGAGATCACCACCCGGGCCCGGGAACGGGCCCAGGAGGCCGACCTGCTGCGCTTCGGCCTGGAGGAGATCGCGGCCGTGGAGCCGCTGGCCGGCGAGGACGCCGAGCTGGCGGCCGAGGCCGAGCGGCTCGGCCACGCCGAATCGCTGGCCTCGGCGGCGCAGATCGCGCACGCGGCCCTCGCCGGGGACGTCGAGGACCCGGAGGGCGTCGACGCGAACACGCTCGTCGCAGGCGCGCATCGGGCCCTGGACGCCGTACGGTCGCACGACCCGGCGCTCGGCGCGCTCGCGGAGCGGATCGGGGAGCTCGGGATCCTGCTGGCCGACGTGGCCGGGGAACTGGCCGGATACGCGGACGACCTGGACGCCGATCCCCTGCGGCTGGCCGCGGTCGAGGAGCGTCGGGCGGCGCTGACCCAGCTCACGCGCAAGTACGGCGACTCGATCGACTCCGTACTGGAGTGGGCCGAGCGGGGTTCGGCGCGGCTGCTGGAACTCGACGGCGACGACGAGCGGATCGCCGAGCTGACCGCCGAGCGGGACGGGCTGCGGGCCGAACTGTCGCTGCTGGCGCAGGCGCTGACGGACGCGCGGGTGGAGGCGGCGACGCGCTTCGCCTCGGCCGTCACGGAGGAGCTGGCTTCGCTGGCGATGCCGCACGCGCGGGTGACGATCGACATCCGGCAGGTGGAGGACCCCGAGGGGGTGGAGGTCGACGGCCGCCCGGTCGCCTACGGGCCCTCGGGCACGGACGAGGTCGAACTGCTGCTGGCCCCGCACCCGGGTGCCCAGCCGCGGCCGATCGCCAAGGGCGCCTCGGGTGGTGAGCTGTCGCGCGTGATGCTGGCGGTGGAGGTCGTGTTCGCGGGCTCCGACCCGGTGCCGACGTACCTCTTCGACGAGGTCGACGCGGGTGTCGGCGGCAAGGCGGCCGTCGAGGTCGGGCGGCGGCTCGCGAAGCTGGCCAAGTCGGCTCAGGTCGTGGTCGTCACGCACCTGCCGCAGGTGGCCGCCTTCGCGGACCGGCAGCTGCTGGTGGAGAAGACCAACGACGGATCGGTGACCAGGAGCGGCGTCAAGGTCCTGGAGGGCGAGGACCGGGTCCGCGAGCTCTCGCGCATGCTGGCGGGCCACGAGGACTCGGTCTCGGCGCGGGCGCACGCGGAGGAACTCCTGGCGGCGGCCCGCGCGGACGCGTAGGGCTCGCAGGGGGCCCTCTGCGGCGCGTGCCGCCGTAGAGGGCCCCCTGCGTCAGTCCTCGCCGGAGACCCGCCTGCGGGCCACGTCGTAGGCCCAGGCGTAGGTCGACGCCTTCTTGTCGATGGAGAAATGACGGCCGGTGGCGGTGTCGAGCACCACGTGGAACTCCTCCATGAGGTTGGACCAGTCCGCCTGTGCGAAGTCCTCGTCGGACCATCCGTACAGCCGCCGCAGCTCGTCCTTGACCTCGGCGAAGAACGTCCGGGCGGGGCGCGGGGGCAGCCCCACCTCCACGCCGAGCGCGCGCAGGCGCGCCTGTTCCTCCTCCGAAGCCTGCAGCCACTTGGACCCGCTGTCCCACAGCTCGGCGTAGTCGACCCAGGCCCAGAAACTCTCGGCGTCGGCGACGTCGGGCGCCTCCTGGTGGTGCTCGGGGCACAGCAGCGCGAAGTTCCTGACGTCCATGGAGCCGCCGAGGGAGGCGGGGACCACGTGCGCGCGCTCGACCGGTGTGGCCCAGCAGATCAGGCAGCAGGCCTCGCTCATGCCGAGGTACTCGGCTATGGCCTTGACGCCGGGCGGTGACCTGCGGTCGACCGGCGCGTGCTCGCGCGGCCTCAGGGGAAGGCCGGCGTGGTCGTACTCGTGACCGGTGCCGTCCTCCGGCGGCCCGATCAGCAGGGCCTCCGGAAGGTCGTCGCGCTGCGGCCTCGGATTGCCGGCATGGAGGAGCGGGGTCCGCGCTTCGGTGAGGAACGGCATCAGGTAGCCGAGGGTGAACTCCTGCATCAGCTCCAGGGCGTCGCCGTCGTAGCCTCCCGCGGCGTTCCGGTGACCCTGGACGTCGAGGTAGAGGATGCGGGGTGTGCCGGGGAACCGGACCTGGGCGGACCGGACCATGAGGAAGATCCGCTGCGCGGCGCGCTCGAAATCCTCGTACACCGCCATGTCGTGGTAGATCGCGATCGGCTTGCCGGTGCCGGTGCCGGTGCCGGCACCGCTCCGGCTCCCGCCCCGCCGTTTCTTCCCCGTCTTCTTCTTGCTCATCCGCCGAATCCGCCCGGGGTTCGTAAGTTTGTGTCCATGGCTTCCAGGGTTTCAGGCCCCACTGACAACCGGCCCCGGAAGGCCCGGCGTTAGGCCGTGTGGGTGAGGCTCGGGGGCGTGTGGCGGTATCTCGCGCGGGATCCGCACCCGTATGGTCCCGGAACGCGCGTGCGGACTGGCATCCTGGGCGACGACTCTGCCTCCCTCACCCACCCTGGAGCTTCGGCCCGTGAGCAGCTCCCCGGTCTCCGTCCCGGTCCCCCCGCAGCCGTACGGGCGGCCGCCGCTGCGCACCGTCCAGGTACTCGGCGGCGCGGGCGCGGGCAGCAGCGCGCACGTACGGTCGCTGGCGACCGGGCTCGCCGCGCGCGGGGTACGGGTCACGGTGTGCGCGCCCGTGGAGGCGGAGGGGGAGTACGACTTCACCGGCGCGGGGGCGGAGTTCACACCGGACGCGGTGAGCGCGCTGCGGGCCGTGTGCGCCGGGGCGGACGTGGTGCACGCGCACGGGGTGCGGGCCGGGGCCCGGGCCGCTCTGGCGCTGCGCGGGCGCCGGGTGCCGCTGGTGGTGACCTGGCAGGGCGGCGGGCCGGCCGCCGAAGGGGCGTTCGGGCGGCTGGGGCGCGTGCTGGAACGGCATGTGGCGCGGGCGGCGGCGGTGGTGCTGGGCGCGTCCTCGGACCAGGTGGACCTGGCGCGGGCCCGGGGCGCGCGGGACGCGCGGCTGGCGCCCGTGGCCGTGCCGGTGGCGCCGGCCGGACCGGACGCCGGGACGGACCCCGGCAAGGCGCGGGCGGAGCTCGGAGCGGTGGAGCGGCCGTTGCTGATCGCCGTCGGGAGCCTGGTGGAGCACCGGGGCTACTCGGTGCTGCTGGACGCGGCGCGGGCGTGGCGGGTGCTGGAGCCGCTGCCGCTGGTGGTGATCGCGGGTGAGGGCCCGCAGCGGGCCGAACTGGCCCGGCGGATCGAGGCGGAGGGGCTTCCGGTGCGGCTGCTGGGGCAGCGCCGGGATGCCGCGCAGCTGCTGGCGGCGGCGGACGTGGTGGTGCTGCCGAGCCGGTGGGAGGCGCGGTCCCTGCTGGCGCAGGAGGCTCTGCGGGCGGGGGTACCGCTGGTCGCCACGGCGGTCGGGGGCGTACCGGAGCTGATCGGGGACGCGGGGGTGCTCGTCCCGTACGGGGACGCGGCCGCACTCTCCTCGGCGGTGACGGACCTCCTCGCGGACCCGCCCCGCCGCGCCGCCCTGATCGCCGCAGGCCGCGCCCAGGCGGCCACCTGGCCCACGGAGGACGACACGGTGGCCCAGATCCTGTCGGTCTACGACGAACTGATGGAGCGCGGCCGCCCCTGAAGCACCCCTGCGGCTCCGCCCCGACGCCTGCGCGGGGGTGCGAACGGGGCCGGGGCGGGCGGCTGGGGGACGAGCCCCGCAGGGCCGCCCACCCGCGCCCGGACACCGCCTGCGCCCTGCGGGCCGGTCCCGCCCGCGTGTGCCGCGCCGGCCGCGGTGAGACGTCGCCCGGGGGACCCCGCCCGGCGGCCGCCGGACGGAGTCCGGCGCAGCGGCGCGAAGCCGGGAAGGCGCCCTGGCGCCGAGTCGTGTGAGGGGCGCGTCAAGAAGGCGTGGCGCCCTGGCGCCGAGTCGTGTGAGGGGCGCGTCAAGAAGGAGTGGCGCCTTTGGCGCCGAGTCATGTGAGGGGCGCGTCAAGAAGGCGTGTGGCGGCGGGCGCGGAGGGCCAGGCTCAGGGACAGGACCGTTTCCGGGTCGTCCAGGTCCGTGCCCAGGAGCTCCGAGATGCGACCCAGGCGGTTGTACAGGGTCTGGCGGTTGAGGTGGAGCTCGCGCGCCGTCTCCGCCTTGCGGCCCGCGTGGGCCAGGTACGTTTCCAGGGTGGGGAGGAGCGGGGGGCGGGACGCCGCGTCGTGCACGCGCAGTGCGCCGATCGCGCGGTCCACGAACGCCGCCAGGTCGGGGTGCTCGCGCAGCCGCCACAGGAGCAGGTCGATGTCCAGGCGCCGCGCGTCGTACCAGGGCCGGGCCGGGAGGCCGTGGGCGGCCGTGGCGGTCTCCGCCGCGTGGCGCAGGCCCGCCGAGGCGGCGGCCCAGCCGCCCGCCACGCCCACCACCACCGCCGGCGGGGCCGCCGCGCGGTCCAGGCCGGCCCGTTCCACGCCGGCCCGCAGGGCGGCGGCCACGCGGTCCGCCACCGTCGTGCGCTCCGATTCGGAGCGGAGCGAGACCAGGAGCGGTACCCGGCCTTCCACCGGGCGTACGCCCAGGAGGACCGGGACGCCCACCGAGCTCAGCTCCTCCAGGACCGCCCTCGCCAGCACCGCCCAGTTGCCCGACGGGCCCAGCGACGAAGACAGGCGCATGACCACCGGCAGGAGCGGGCCCGCGCCCGGCTTGAAGCCCAGGACGCGGGCCTGTGCCGGGGCGTCCTCCGCCGAGATGCGGCCCTCCGCCAGGTCCGTCAGGAAATCGCCGCGGCCGCGCGCCGCCAGTTCGTCCTCCTGCCGCGCCTGCATCAGTACGACCGCCAGTACCCCCGCCGTCCGTTCCGCCGCCATCCGGTGGACGGGCAGCAGCGGCGCCGACACGCCCAGCAGGACCACCCTGGCGCGGACCGAGCCCGTGCCGTGGCCCCCGCCGGGGACGTCGATCAGGACCGCGTTGGCCGACGGCTCCGCCTCGCGCTGGCCCCGCAGCCCCTCCCAGACCTGCAGCGGGTCCGCCGCGGCCTCCCCGGAGACCGGGCCCGCCGCGTACAGGAGCTGCCCGTCGGGGGTCTCCAGGAACACCGGATTACCGGTGAAATCGGCCAGGATGTGCAGGACTTGGGGGATCCCACCGCCGCTGAGCAGGGCCTCCGTACACCGCCGGTGCACCTCCTCGGCCCGCTGGAGCAGGGCGTAGTGGTGGTTGACGATCTCGGTGTGGACCTCCTCGGTGACCGCCACGAACGGCACCTCGCGGTGCAGTTGGACCAGGGGGAGCCCGGCCGCACGCGCCGTCTCGACGAGCGTCGCCGGGAGCCGGGTGAAGCGCGGGCCCAGTTCGACCACCAGCGCGGCGATCCCCCGGTCCGCGAGGCGCCGTACGAAGGCACGCTGCTCGGCGGGCCGGGTCCCGAGGCCCAGCCCCGTGGTCAGCAGCAGCTCCCCGCCCTTGAGCAGGGAGGCGATGTTCGGCACCTCGCCCGCGTGCACCCAGCGCACGGTCCGGCCCAGGCGGTCGGCGCAGGCCACCACCTCCGGCAGCCCGCTGCGCAGTCCGGGCAGCTCCAGCGCCCGCTGAACGGTGATCCCGCCCTGGTTGTCCATGTCGCGGGACGCTACCAGGGGGTCAGGCCGGCTTGATGTTGTGGTTGAAGCGGAAGATGTTGTCCGGGTCGTACGCCCGCTTCACCGCGCCCAGCCTGGCCAGATTCTCCGCGCCGAGACCGGCCGCCACCCGCTCGGAGCCCTCGTCGCCGGTGAAGTTGAGGTAGACCGCGCCGCTGCTCCACGGCTGCACGTGGGCGCGGACGTCCTTCACCCACGAGACGGCCCGCTCGTCCTCGGCCGGGTCCTCCCAGATGCCGAACGGGTGCACGGCCCAGGGCGAGGCCCGGTACGGGACGGGGAACTCCGAGGGCCCGTCCGCGATGGCCCCGCCCAGCGGGAACAGCACGTGCTGGGTCCCGCCCGTCGGCATCACGTCGCCGAGCGCGCAGAAGACGCCGACGAGTTCGTCCGGCAGGCCGGTCAGGTACTCCGCGGACCAGTAGTTCCGCAGGCCCGGCGGATCGTCCAGCATGCACTGAAAGTCCGCGTACGGGAGGGCGGTGAGGACCTCCACCTCGTGCGGCAGCGCGAGCAGCGGTGCCGCGAGCCTGCGCAGCGCCTCCTCGCCGCCCGCGTAGGTGAGCAGCGCGCCCGCCATCCGAGTACCCACCAGGTGTTCCGGTACGAAGGGCTCCGGCGGCGCCGTCAGGTAGATCATGCCGCCGCCCGCCTCGGCGGGACCGTTCTCGATGATCTCGCGGTAGGTGCGCAGGACTTCGGGGCCGGCCTCCACCGGGTACAGCAGCAGGCAGATCGCGAACTCGGGCAGTTCGTGCAGGCGCAGCGTGATCGAGGTCGCGACCCCGAAGTTCCCGCCACCGCCGTGCAGGGCCCAGAACAGCTCGGGGTTGTCCTCGGCGGTCGCCGTCAGGGTGCTGCCGTCGGCGGTGACCAGGTCCACGCCGAGCAGGTTGTCCACGGCCAGCCCGAACTTCCGGTCCAGCCAGCCGGAGCCGCCGCCGAGGGTGAAGCCGGTGACGCCGGTGGTGGAGACCCGGCCGCCGGTGGTGGCGAGCCCGTACGGCTGGCAGGCGCGGTCCAGCATGCTCATCACCGCGCCGCCCCCGACGCGTACGGCCTTCGCCCCGGGATGGACCGTGACCTCCTGCATGCCGCGCATGTCGACGACCACGCCGCCGTCGTTGAGGGACATCCCGGCAACGCTGTGGCCGCCGCCGCGCACGGCGACGGGCAGGTCCAGATCGCGGGCGAAGCGGACGGTGGTGACGACGTCCGCCTCGCTCTCGCACCGGGCGATGACCGCGGGGCGGCGGTCGATCATCGCGTTGAAGACCGACCGGGCCTCGTCGTACGCGGGATCGCCGGGGGCGAAGACCTCACCGGCCAGATCCTCGCGGAGCGCGGTCAGGGCCTGGCCGGCCTTTGACGGGGGAGCCATGGCGGCGGCCCTCCTTCCGGAGGAGGCATAGGACCTCTCCAGCGTAGGCGGGGCCGGCCTGCCGGGCGCGGGGGAGCCGGGGCGCCGCCCCCCCCGCCACAGGCGGCCTAGCCCCCGTATGCCCCGCTCGCCGTCAGACGCAGCGCCGTGTCGATCAGGGGGACGTGGCTGAACGCCTGGGGGAAGTTGCCGACCTGGCGCTGGAGGCGCGGGTCCCACTCCTCCGCCAGCAGCCCCAGGTCGTTGCGGAGCGCCAGCAGCCGTTCGAACAGCTGGCGCGCCTCGTCGACCCGGCCGATCATCGCCAGGTCGTCCGCCATCCAGAACGAGCACGCGAGGAACGCCCCCTCGTCGCCCTCGAGGCCGTCCACGCCGGCCTCGCCGCCCGTCGTCGGGTAGCGCAGGATGAACCCGTCGGGCGTCGACAGCTCGCGCTGGATCGCCTCGATCGTCCCGATCACCCGCTTGTCGTCCGGCGGCAGGAATCCCATCTGCGGAATCAGCAGCAGCGAGGCGTCCAGTTCCTTCGAGCCGTACGACTGGGTGAACGTGTTGCGTTCCTTGTCGTAGCCCTTCTCGCACACGTCCTGGTGGATCTCGTCGCGCATCTCGCGCCACCGCTCCAGCGGGCCGTCCGCGTCACCGCTCTCGATCAGCTTGATCGTGCGGTCCACGGCCACCCACGCCATCACCTTCGAGTGCACGAAGTGGCGGCGCGGGCCGCGCACCTCCCAGATGCCCTCGTCCGGCTGGTCCCAGTGCTCCTCCAGGTAGCGGATCAGCTTCAGCTGGAGCACCGAGGCGTAGTCGTTGCGCGCCAGGCCCGTCATGTGGCCCAGGTGCAGGGCCTCGGTGACCTCGCCGTACACGTCCAGCTGGAGCTGGTGCGCGGCGCCGTTGCCGACCCGGACCGGCCGGGAGTTCTCGTACCCGGGCAGCCAGTCCAGCTCGGTCTCGCCGAGCTCCCGCTCGCCCGCGATCCCGTACATGATCTGCAGGTTCTCCGGGTCCCCGGCGACCGCGCGCAGCAGCCACTCGCGCCAGGCCTGGGCCTCCTCGCGGTAGCCGGTGCGCAGCAGCGAGGAGAGGGTGATGGCGGCGTCGCGCAGCCAGGTGTAGCGATAGTCCCAGTTCCGGACGCCGCCGATCTCCTCCGGGAGGGAGGTGGTGGGCGCGGCGACGATGCCGCCGGTGGGGCCGTACGTGAGCGCCTTGAGGGTGATCAGGGAGCGGATCACGGCTTCGCGGTAGGGGCCGTGGTACGTGCAGTGGTCGACCCACTCGCGCCAGAACGCGGCGGTGGTCGCCAGCGCCTCCTGCGCGTCGGGGGTGTCCGGGGCGCCCTTGTGGGAGGGCTGCCAGCTGATGCAGAAGGCCTTGCGGTCGCCGGGGCCGACGGTGAAGTCGGAGTACGTCGTCAGGTCCTTGCCGTACGTCTGCGCGTCGGTGTCCAGCCAGACGGAGTCGGGGCCCGCGACGGCGACGGTGCGCCCGTCGACCTTGTGCACCCAGGGCACGACCCGGCCGTAGCTGAAGCGCATGCGCAGTGCGGAGCGCATCGGGACGCGCCCGCTGACGCCCTCGACGATGCGCACCAGCTGCGGCGCGTGGTCCTCGCGGGGCGGCATGAAGTCGGTCACGCGGACCGTGCCGCGCGGCGTGTCCCACTCCGATTCCAGGATCAGCGAGTCGCCCTGGTACCGGCGGCGGGTCGCCGCGGGGGCCGCGGCGCCCCCGGGGAACGCCGGGCCGATGCGCCAGAAGCCGTGATCCTCCGTTCCGAGGATGCTCGCGAAGACGGCATGGGAGTCGAAACGGGGCAGACACAGCCAGTCCACCGATCCGTCCCGGCAGACCAGCGCGGCGGTCTGCATGTCCCCGATCAGTGCGTAATCCTCGATGCGCCCGGACACGTTAGATCTCCCAGTCGAACGGCCACGTCCGCCCCGAAGGGCGCTTGCATTGCGCGGTTGCGCGGTCCCGTGGGTATGGATCCCCGCACTGAGCTCATGATTCCGGATGCGGCCGGGTTACGCCGTCTGCCGGACTGCTCGGCGGCGAGGTGATGCGATATCCGAGCAGGATATGACGGCACCCTAGTGATCTCCTGAAGTCTGAGGACAATGTGTCTAGTCCGAATGGGTGACCTGGGGGAATGTAGGCGTGGCCAGCCCGGGGACGGCCGGTGGCGCTCCGTCGAGCGGTCGTGGCGGCGCGTGGCCGGAGGCGGACGGGCCCGGGCGCTGATAGGCTGGTACCCCGTGGACCGGTGGTCTGCCTGTGCGAATCAGGAGCCCCGAAACCGCAGCTTCGGCGCCCCCTGAGAGCCTCCGGTTCGATGGTGGCCGGCGCCGGACGCACCTCACTTCGCGACCACGGGAGCCCCCTCTTGGCGATGCCGCCCAAATCCATGACGACCAAGCACATCTTCGTCACCGGGGGTGTCGCTTCGTCCCTCGGCAAGGGCCTGACGGCCTCCAGCCTGGGTGCGCTGCTCAAGGCGCGCGGCCTGCGGGTCACGATGCAGAAGCTCGACCCGTACCTGAACGTCGACCCGGGCACGATGAACCCCTTCCAGCACGGCGAGGTGTTCGTCACCAACGACGGCGCCGAGACCGACCTGGACATCGGCCACTACGAGCGCTTCCTCGACGTCGACCTCGACGGCTCGGCGAACGTCACCACCGGCCAGGTCTACTCGCAGGTCATCGCCAAGGAGCGGCGCGGCGAGTACCTCGGTGACACCGTGCAGGTCATCCCGCACATCACCAACGAGATCAAGCACCGCATCCGCCGCATGGCGACCGCGGACGTCGACGTCGTGATCACCGAGGTCGGCGGCACCGTCGGCGACATCGAGTCGCTGCCGTTCCTGGAGACCGTCCGCCAGGTCCGCCACGAGGTCGGCCGCGACAACGTCTTCGTCGTGCACATCTCGCTGCTGCCCTACATCGGCCCCTCCGGCGAGCTGAAGACCAAGCCGACCCAGCACTCGGTCGCGGCGCTGCGCAACATCGGCATCCAGCCGGACGCCATCGTGCTGCGCGCCGACCGCGAGGTCCCGACCTCCATCAAGCGCAAGATCTCTCTGATGTGCGACGTCGACGAGGCGGCCGTGGTCGCGGCGATCGACGCCAAGTCGATCTACGACATTCCGAAGGTGCTGCACACCGAGGGTCTCGACGCGTACGTCGTGCGCAAGCTCGACCTGCCGTTCCGCGACGTCAACTGGACGGTGTGGGAGGACCTGCTGGACCGGGTCCACAACCCCGACCACGAGGTCAAGGTCGCGCTCGTCGGCAAGTACATCGACCTGCCCGACGCCTACCTGTCGGTGACCGAGGCGCTGCGCGCCGGCGGTTTCGCCAACCGGGCCCGCGTCCAGATCAAGTGGGTCACCTCCGACGACTGCAAGACCCCGGCCGGCGCCGCGGCGCAGCTGGGCGACGTGGACGCGATCTGCGTGCCCGGCGGCTTCGGCGACCGCGGTGTCAACGGCAAGGTCGGCGCGATCACCTACGCCCGCGAGAACAAGATCCCGCTGCTCGGCCTGTGCCTGGGCCTGCAGTGCGTGGTCATCGAGGCCGCGCGCAACCTGGCGGGCATCGCCGAGGCGAACTCCACCGAGTTCGACGCCTCGACCCCGCACCCGGTGATCTCCACGATGGAGGAGCAGCTGGCCTTCGTCGAGGGCGCGGGCGACCTGGGCGGAACGATGCGCCTGGGCATGTACCCGGCGAAGCTCGCCGAGGGCTCGATCGTGCGCGAGGTCTACGGCGACCAGGCGTACGTGGACGAGCGCCACCGCCACCGCTACGAGGTCAACAACGCCTACCGCGGCGAGCTGGAGAAGAAGGCCGGCATCGTCTTCTCCGGCACCTCCCCGGACAACAAGCTCGTCGAGTACGTCGAGTACCCGCGCGAGGTGCACCCCTACCTGGTGGCCACCCAGGCCCACCCGGAGCTGCGCTCGCGCCCGACCCGGCCGCACCCGCTGTTCGCGGGGCTGGTCAAGGCCGCGGTGGAGCGCCAGCAGGCCGCGAAGGCCAAGGTGACGGTCTGACCGCATAACGTAGACGGCCGGGGCACGGAACGTGCCCCGGCCGTCGCGTTTGCGACGCGTCTTCCGGCGCGTCTTCCGCGCGTTTTCTGTCTCGCTTTCGGAAGTTACGGGGTACGGGTCATGACCATGGGCATCGCAGACGCCGGGGAGTCGTGGGAGGTCATCGCCTCACGGACCCCGTTCGAGGGCGCGAAGACGGCGGTCCGCTCGGAGCAGGTGAGGATGCCGGACGAATCGGTGGTGCGCCGGGACTACCAGGTGCACCCGGGATCGGTGTGCGTGCTCGCCCTCGACGAGGACGGCGGCGTGCTCGTGCTGCGCCAGTACCGCCACCCCGTACGCCACAAGCTGTGGGAGCTGCCGGCCGGGCTGCTCGACGTACCCGGTGAGAACCCGCTGCACGCGGCCCAGCGGGAGCTGTACGAGGAGGCGCACGTCAAGGCGGAGGACTGGCGGGTGCTCGTGGACTTCTTCGCGTCCCCCGGCGGTTCCGACGAGGCGATCCGGATCTTCCTCGCGCGCGGCCTCTCCGAGGCGGAGGGGGAGCGGTACGAGGTCTCGGAGGAGGAGGCGGACATGGAGGTCGCCCGCGTCCCGCTCGCGGACCTGGTCCGCGGGGTCCTGGAAGGCCGGCTGGGCAACCCGGGCCTGGTGACGGGTGCCCTCGCGCTGTCCGCCGCACTCGCAGCCCCGGGCGGCCTGGACGTCCTGCGCCCGGCGCAGCCCCCGTGGCCGGCCCGCCCGTACGAGGTGTGATCCTCCCTCTCCGGGCCCGTGGGAGCGTGGTGTGACGATCCGCTGATCCGATCGGGCGATGTGTCCGCCGCGCTCCACACGGGTCGTCGCTCTGCGTGAACTACGCTCGCAACCCGAAGGCAGGGAGAGGAGCGGATCCGTGACGGATTTCGTCGGGCGGCGGCGTGAGCTCAAGGAGCTGCGCGAGGACATCGCACGGACCGGGCTCGACACCCTCTCGGGCCGCAAGGCCAAGTCCCCCAGGGCGCGCGTGCTGCTCGTCGCCGGGCGCCCCGGGTCGGGGCGCACCGCCCTCGCCGAGGCGTTCGTCCGCGAGGTCGGCGAGGACTACCCCGACGGAGTCCTGCGCACCCGCCTCACCTCCCCCGGCGGGCAGACCGTCGCCACGGAGCGGGCGATCCGGACCCTGCTGGAGGGGCTCGGGGAGCCCACGCCCCCCGGCGCCGCCGAGGACGAGCTCAGCTCCGCCCTGCGTGCCGCCCTCGCCCACCGCAAGGCGATCCTGCTCGTCGACGACGCCGCCGATCCCTACCAGGTCGACGCCCTGCTGCCGGACACCCCCGAATGCCTCGTCGTGATCACGGCCGAGGGGCCGCTCACCGGGATTCCGGATGTCCGCCCCTGCACCCTCGGCGGGCTCGACACCCCCTCCGGGGTCCAGCTGCTGGTCCAGCGCATCGGGGACACCCGGATCGCCGTCGACCCGCGCGCCGCCGAGACCCTCGCCGAGGAGTGCGGAGGCCAGCCCGCCGCGCTGGCGCTGGTCGGCGGCTGGCTCGCCGCGCACCCCAAGGCCGCCGTCTCCGACGTGGCCAAACAGCTCCACGACATGCCGCCGGGCACCAGCGGGCCGCTCGGCCGCGGCTTCCGGCTCGTCTACGAATCCCTGCCGCAGCCCGCCCAGCGCACCCTCCGGTTGCTGCCGCTCGCCCCCGCCGGGATCGTCGACTCGCACACCGCCTCCGCCCTCGCCGGCTGCTCCGTGGCCGCCGCCCAGTCCACCCTGGACGATTTCGCCGGGCTGGGCCTCCTGCGCCCGGCCTCCGACGGGCTCTTCCTGCTGCCCGGCTGCCTCGTGCCGCTGATCCAGGCCCTGCTGGAGACCAAGGAGCGCGCCGGCGAGGTCGAGCTGGCCCGGGCCCGGATGCTGGAGCGCACCGTACGCCTGCTGCACTCCTGCCGGGTCATGGCCGAGCCCGACGACGACGGGGCGGACGGGGCGGACGTGCGGGAGAGGCTGGAGGGGCTGCCGCGCGCGCTGCGCTTCCCCGACCGGCGGGCCGCCGCCAAGTGGCTCGACACCCGGCTGCCCGCGCTGTCCGCGGCCGCATCCCTGGCCGTGGCCGACGGCGGGCTGGACACCCTGGCCCGCCGGCTGGTCGCGGCCCTCGTACGGGCCCTCGCCGAGCACCGCGGCACCGCCGGGGCCGCCCCCGAGCTGTACGGGCTGCACCGCCTGGTCCTGGACGTGGCCGAGCGCCGCGGCCTGCACCGGGAGCAGGCCGCGGCCCTGCTGAACCTGGCCGACCTGGACGCCGAGACCGGCCGCACCCAGGAGGCGCTGGAGCGCTACCGGGCCGCGCTGGACGCGGGGCGGGCGGCGAACGACCCGTACGCGACGGGCCGCGCGATGGAATCCGTAGGCGGCGCGTACCAGGAGCTCGCGGACTGGCACCGGGCCGCCGACTGGTTCGGCCGGGCCCTGGCCCAGGCACTCGCGCGTGGGGAGCGGGCGGACGAGGCCCGGCTGTACGGACGGCTCGGCAACGTGCACACGTACGCGGGCCGCTACGGGGACGCGCTGCGCAGCTGGCGGACCGCGGCCGCGGGGTACCGGAGGCTGGCCGATGTACCCGGCCAGGCAAAGGCGTTGAGCGAGATGGCGCGAATCCAGGAGTACGCCGGGCGCCCCGAGGAATCGCTGCACACCTGCCGCGAGGCGGTGGAGCTCGCGCGCCGGGCCGGAGACCTGCGGCTTCAGGCCGCGCTCCAGGTGCGTCTCGCGGACACTCTCGACCGCCTCGGCGACCCGGCCGCCGCAAGGCTGCACCGGTCCGCAGCCGACAGATTGCTGGGAGACGACCCCGCAGCCTGTGAAATCCGTAGTGGTTCCGACTGAGATTATTGGTTTGCAAGGCTAGACAGCGCGTCGTCCTTCATTAGACTGGCTTCACCACGACATCCCGTGGTGCATCCCGTTGCGCGTTCTTGTGGGCGGGTATGTATGGAAGTGCCCCGAAAAATCCCCTGAGCCAAGGACCGTGATCGACGATGAAGGTCGGCATCCCCCGCGAGGTCAAGAACAACGAGTTCCGGGTCGCCATCACGCCCGCCGGCGTGCATGAGCTGGTCCGTAACGGCCACCAGGTCTTCGTCGAGCAGAACGCCGGTGTGGGTTCCTCGATCACGGACGCCGAGTACGTCTCGGCCGGCGCCGAGATCCTCGGCACCGCGGACGAGGTCTGGGCGACCGCCGACCTGCTGCTCAAGGTCAAGGAGCCCATCGCCGAGGAGTACCACCGCCTCCGCAAGGACCAGACCCTCTTCACCTACCTGCACCTCGCGGCCTCCCGCGAGTGCACGGACGCCCTCCTGGAGTCCGGCACCACCGCCATCGCGTACGAGACGGTCGAGCTCGCGAACCGCGCGCTCCCGCTGCTCGCCCCGATGTCCGAGGTCGCGGGCCGCCTGGCCCCGCAGGTCGGCGCCTACCACCTGATGCGCTCGGCCGGCGGCCGCGGCGTCCTCCCCGCCGGCGTGCCCGGCACCCACGCCGGCGAGTGCGTGGTCATCGGCGGCGGCGTCTCCGGCTGGAACGCCGCTCAGATCGCCATCGGCATGGGCTTCCACGTGACCCTGCTCGACCGCGACATCAACAAGCTCCGCGAGGCCGACAAGATCTTCGGCACGAAGATCAAGACGATCGTCTCCAACGCCTACGAGCTGGAGAAGGCCGTCGTCGAGGCCGACCTCGTCATCGGCGCCGTGCTGATCCCGGGTGCGAAGGCCCCGAAGCTGGTCACCAACGAGCTCGTCGCCAAGATGAAGCCCGGAAGTGTCCTTGTCGACATTGCGATCGACCAGGGCGGCTGCTTCGAGGACTCCCGTCCGACCACCCACGCCGAGCCGACCTTCCAGGTCCACAACTCGGTCTTCTACTGCGTCGCCAACATGCCGGGCGCGGTGCCGAACACCTCCACCTACGCGCTGACCAACGCCACGATGCCCTACATCGTGCAGCTCGCGAACCTCGGCTGGGTCGAGGCGCTGCGCCGTGACCCCGCGCTCGCGCTGGGCCTCAACACCCATGACGGCCAGGTCGTTTACGGTCCGGTCGCCGAGGCGCACGGCCTGCCGACCCTTGAGCTGAGCACGCTGCTCGGCTGATCGGTCAGACCCCGTCAACGACTGACGTCAATCTCACGTATCCGGCCGGACCTTGCCCCCAAGGTCCGGCCGGAGGCGTTTGCGGGGTGCGGGCGGTCACGGCTCAACTCGCCTCGAACGTAACCCTTTAACCCTTTCGCACACCCGTGAAACTTCACGGTGACGGCCTGGGCGCCCTTGACAGAGTGGTGTTCGGTTGCCGACACATCGTTGCCGGTCCGACGGATTGTGTTGCCGCTGAGTGGTGACACGCCATAGAGTCGCCAACCGTCGGCATGGTGCCACGCTGACCTATCGATAAGTGTCCTGGTCACGTCCGAGGAGGTAAGACGACTTGTGAATGAGTCGACATTTGCTCCCGGGGGTGGTCGAGCAGGGACGCCAGACCGGGGCCAAGGATCCGGCGGGCTCGAAGCGGTCGGCTCCGTCGCGGTCCGCACCTTCGCAAACCACCAGCACATGACGACGCCCCAAAAGAGCATGGACGGCCTAGACGTGAACTCCAGGGCCGGCGACCTGAGCGGCGAAAAGCCCGTGGGTTTCGCCGACTACGAAAACGTGCCCGAAGGGCACTTCTACGACCCGGACGCGGAGTACGAACCCGACCCCGAGTACGCGGCCACCCTCGCCCCCGACGCTGCCCGTCAGCGCCGGGAGCGGATCGGCCCGACCGGACGGCCGCTGCCGTACTTCCCGATCCCGGGTCCGCTGACCGACCACGGTCCGGCGACGATCATCGCGATGTGCAACCAGAAGGGCGGCGTGGGCAAGACCACGTCGACCATCAACCTGGGTGCGGCGCTCGCCGAGTACGGGCGCCGCGTGCTGCTCGTCGACTTCGACCCGCAGGGCGCGCTGTCCGTGGGCCTCGGCGTGAACCCGATGGAACTCGACCTGACGGTCTACAACCTGCTCATGGAGCGGGGCATGTCGGCCGACGAGGTGCTGCTCAAGACCGCGGTTCCGAACATGGACCTGCTGCCGAGCAACATCGACCTGTCCGCTGCGGAAGTGCAGTTGGTCAGTGAGGTCGCGAGAGAGTCGACGCTGCAGCGGGCGCTCAAGCCCCTGCTAGCCGACTACGACTACATCGTGATCGACTGTCAGCCCTCGCTCGGCCTGCTGACCGTGAACGCCCTGACGGCGGCTCACAAGGTCATCGTGCCGCTGGAGTGCGAGTTCTTCGCACTGCGCGGTGTGGCGCTGCTGACCGAGACCATCGAGAAGGTGCAGGAGCGGCTCAATCCGGAGCTGGAGCTCGACGGCATCCTCGCCACGATGTACGACTCCCGTACGGTGCACAGCCGCGAGGTGCTGGCGCGCGTCGTCGAGGCCTTCGACGATCACGTCTACCACACGGTCATCGGCCGTACGGTGCGCTTCCCGGAGACCACGGTCGCCGGCGAGCCGATCACCACGTACGCCTCCAACTCCGTCGGAGCCGCCGCCTATCGCCAGCTGGCCAGGGAGGTGCTCGCCCGGTGTCCCGCCGAGTGAGTCTGCCCGGAGCCGACGAACTGTTCCGCACGACCGGGGGGATGGCGCTCCAGTCGTCCTCGCCGAGGCGAGGCCCGGAGGAGTCGACCGCCGGGGAGCACGCGGCGTCGTCGGCGGAGGGCACGGCGGGCGAGGGCCGCAGCCGGGAGGCCGCGGTGACCGGCACGGAGTCGGTGGTCGCACCCCGGCGCCCGCAGGAAGGTTCTGTCAGCCCGGAGCCCCGGCGGGGCAAGGGCCAGGGCCGCGGGGCGAACCGCAGGCCCAGCGGGCGCGAACGGCACGACGAGAAGATCACGGTCTACGTCTCCGCCGAGGAGCTCATGGACCTGGAGCACGCACGGCTGGTGCTGCGGGGCGAGCACGGGCTGGCCGTGGACCGCGGCCGCATCGTCCGCGAGGCGGTGGCGGTCGTGCTCGCGGACCTGGAGTCCCGCGGCGACGCGAGCATCCTGGTCCGCAGGCTCCGCGGCCGCTGACCACCTGACCGGCGGGCGGGTTGCTGTCCGCATGGCCGTGCGGGTTGCCGGGATGGCGGCCTGTTGTGCCGGGCGGCGGTGATGGCGGTGGCTCCGGCGGGGCGGTGTCGGTGGAGTGCGGGGCGTGACCCCGCGGGCAGGCCCGAAGCCGCCCCTGCCCGCCGGGCCTGACGCCGGACACGGCCTGCGGGCCGCCTTTCCCGCGTCTTACGACGCCCCGTCCGTCGTCCCGTCCCACCTGTCGGCACCTGTGCGCCGTCCGTGACCGTGGCGGATGCCGGTCTGGTGTCCGTGTGCGGCTTGTGGACCCTCCTACCGGTGGTGACCGGTGGCACAGGCGGCAGGAGGGCCCGTGACGGGCGGTCGGAAGGCGGAGAGGGCGGGCACCGGGCCTGCCTTGACCGCACTCCCGGTGGGGATTTCCCGCTCCCGCTCCCGCGTCTCCTGCCCCCGGCTCCGCCGGTCGGCTTCCTGCTTCGCCGCGGCGGCAGCCGCCCCGGCCCCGCCGGTCGGCCTCGAACTTTCCTTCCGGTGCTGCCGCTCCCCGCTCCCGGTCGACTTCCCGCTCCTGTCCCGGCGGCCTCCGTCCCCTCCTCCGCCGGTCGACCTTCCGCTTCCGCCCAGGCGTCTCCTGCCCCCGGCTCCGCCGGTCGACCTCGAACTTCCCCCCGGCGGCTTCCGCCCCCCCGCTGCGCCGGTCGACCTTCTGCCTCCGGCCCCGCGGCTTCCCTCCCCCCGGGCGGGTCCGGGGGAGGGAGGTGGGCCGGGCGTGGCAGCCTTGGGGCTGGCTCCGGCCGACCGACACCGCTTCCGTACCGCCTTGGACCCCGATGCCCCTTCCCGCCGATCCCGGCCGCCCCGCCCGCCGCAGTCTGGGACGCGGGCCCGGTGCCCGGACCGAGTCCGAGCCCCGAGACGCTCACGTGCCCCCTGAGGGGCCCGAGGCGGGCGGGCCGGGTGAGGACCCCGACCGGCCCCCCGCGGCCGCTGACGCGCCCGCTGAGCCCCGTACGCCCGCCCCGGCGGACCCGGTGGCCGCTGTGGGGGCCGAAGCCGGCCAGGAGGCCGTGGAGGGGCCTCCGGTGGCCCGTGTGGCCGCCGGGGTGGCCGAGGGCGGTCCCGGCGGCGCCGGCGGGCGGTTCACGCTGCGGCTGGCCAACTTCGAGGGTCCCTTCGATCTGCTGCTCCAGCTGATCTCCCGGCACAAGCTCGACGTCACCGAGGTCGCCCTCTCCAAGGTCACCGACGAGTTCATGGCGCACATCCGCGCCATGGGCCCCGACTGGGACCTCGACCAGACCACCGAGTTCCTCGTGGTCGCCGCCACCCTCCTCGACCTCAAGGCCGCCCGCCTGCTGCCGGCCGCCGAGGTCGAGGACGAGGCCGACCTCGCCCTGCTGGAGGCCCGCGACCTGCTCTTCGCCCGGCTGCTCCAGTACCGCGCGTACAGACGGATCGCCGAGATCTTCGAGCTGCGCGCCGAGAGCGAGGGCCGCCGCCACCCCCGCACCGTCGGTCTGGAGGACCACCACGCCGAGCTGCTGCCCGAGGTCGTCATCGGCATCGGCGCCGAAGGCTTCGCCCGGCTCGCGGTCAAGGCCATGCAGCCCAAGGCCAAGCCCCAGGTCTACGTCGACCACATCCACGCCCCGCTCGTCAGCGTGCGGGAGCAGGCCGCGGTCGTGGTCGCGCTGCTGAAGGCCCGCGGCGAGGCCACCTTCCAGGAGCTGACCGAGGACGCCGAAGACACCCTCACCGTCGTCGCGCGCTTCCTGGCCCTCCTGGAGCTCTACCGCGAGAAGGCGGTGGCCCTCGACCAGGAGGAGGCCCTGCGGACGCTCACCGTCCGCTGGAGCGGCGGGGACGGCGACGGGATGCCGACCGTCACCGACGAGTTCGACCGGATCGTGGAGGTCAAGGAATGAGCGACGTGGCCCGCCTCGCGCTGAAGCCCGCCCTGGAGGCCGTCCTCATGGTCGTGGACGAGCCCGCGACCGAGGCGCACCTCGCCAAGGTGCTGGACCGCACCCCGCGCGAGGTCGCCGACGCCCTGCGCGAGCTGGCCGACGAGTACACCGTCCAGGGGCGCGGCTTCGAGCTGCGGATCGTCGCCGGCGGCTGGCGTTTCTACACCCGGGCGGAGTACTCGGACGCCGTCGAGCGCTTCGTACTGGACGGGCAGCAGGCCCGGCTGACCCAGGCGGCCCTGGAGACGCTGGCGGTGGTCGCGTACCGCCAGCCGGTGAGCCGATCGCGGGTCTCGGCGGTCCGCGGAGTGAACTGTGACGGGGTCATGCGGACCCTGCTCCAGCGCGGTCTGGTGGCCGAGGCGGGCACGGAACCCGAAACAGGTGCGATCCTGTACAGGACGACGAACTACTTTCTGGAGCGGATGGGCCTGCGCGGCCTGGATGAGCTCCCGGAGCTCGCGCCCTTCCTCCCCGAGGTGGACGCGATCGAAGCCGAGACGCAAGAGGGTGTTCCGTCGTTCGATCCGGATGCACCGGATACCGATGAAGACGACAAGACGACGGAACTTTGATGCGAAGCAGCGGCAACGGCAACGGTGGCAACAGGAACAGCGGCGGCGGTGGCGGCGGCGGGCGTGGTAACTCCCGCGGCGGCAGCTCCAGCGGCGGCGGTGGCGGCTACCGCGGTGGCGGCTCCGGCGGCGGCAGCGGTTCGGGAGGCGGCTCCCGTGGCGGCAGCTCGGGTGGCGGCTACCAGGGCGGCTCCCGCGGCGGCAGCTCCGGCGGCGGCTCCCGTGGCGGCAGCTCCGGCGGCGGCTACCAGGGCGGCTCCCGCGGTGGCAGCTCGGGTGGCGGCTACCAGGGCGGCTCCCGTGGCGGCAGCTCCGGCGGTGGCTACCAGGGCGGCGGCGGTGGCGGCTACCAGGGTGGCGGCTCCGACCGTGACCGCGAGCCCGCGCCCCGTATCCGCAACCCCCGCCCCGAGGAGCGTCGCTACGACGTCGGCCCCGAGGGCGAGCGCAACGGCCGCGGCGGTGCCAAGGCCGGCGGCGGCGGTGCCCGCGGCGCGGCCGACGGCAACCGCGGCGGCGCCCGCGGCGACGCGGCGCGCGGTGGCGCCAAGGGCGGTCCCCGCACCTCCAAGACCCCCGGCATCGGCGGGGCCGGCGGCCCGCGCCGCGGCCCCGGCAGCCGCAGCGGCCAGTCCCGTCCCCGCGAGCTGGACGCGCGGATCGAGGAGCGCGTGCGCGACCGGTACGCCGACAAGCCCGAGATCAAGACCCCGAAGACCTTCCCGGGCGCCGAGGAGGAAGGCGAGCGCCTGCAGAAGGTGCTCGCCCGTGCCGGCATGGGTTCGCGCCGCGCGTGCGAGGAGCTCATCGAGCAGGCCCGCGTCGAGGTCAACGGCGAGATCGTGCTGGAGCAGGGCAAGCGCGTCCAGCCGAAGGACGAGATCAAGGTGGACGGCCTGACGGTCGCCACCCAGTCGCACCTGTTCTTCGCGCTGAACAAGCCCGCCGGCGTCGTCTCCACCATGGAGGACCCGGACGGCCGCCAGTGCCTCGGCGACTACGTCACCAACCGCGAGACCCGGCTCTTCCACGTCGGCCGGCTCGACACGGAGACCGAGGGCATCATCCTCCTCACCAACCACGGTGAGCTGGCCCACCGCCTCACGCACCCGAAGTACGGCGTGAAGAAGACGTACGTCGCCGCGATCACCGGCCCGCTGCCGCGCGACATCGGCAAGAAGCTCAAGGACGGCATCGAGCTGGAGGACGGGTACGCCCGCGCCGACCACTTCCGCGTCGTCGACCAGGTCGGCAAGAACTACCTGGTCGAGGTGACCCTCCACGAGGGCCGCAAGCACATCGTCCGCCGCATGCTGGCCGAGGCCGGCTTCCCGGTCGAGAAGCTGGTCCGGACCTCCTTCGGCCCGATCGAGCTGGGCGACCAGAAGTCCGGCTGGCTGCGCCGCCTGACCAACACCGAGGTCGGCATGCTCATGCGCGAGGTCGGTCTGTAACCCCTCGCCCACCGGCTGGGAAAAGCCCGCAGTGCCCACGTGGCACTGCGGGCTTTTCGCTTGTCAGGGACCCGCCTCCCTGTTTATAGTCAACCTGACTATTAAAGAACGAGGGGGGTCGGGCGTCATGAGCTGGACCGAAATCCTGGGCTTCGCCACCGGAGCCCTGTGCGTCTGGCTCGTAGCCCGGCAGCACGTCGCGAACTGGCCCGTCGGCATCGCGAACAACGTCTTCTTCATCGTGCTCTTCGCCCGGTCCGGCCTGTACGCCGACGCCGGGCTCCAGATCGTCTTCATCGCCCTCGCCGCGTACGGCTGGTGGTCCTGGACCCACGGGGGTGGACCAGGAACCGCCGAGGCCCTGCCGGTGCGCCGCACCACGCGCACCGAATGGGCCGTGCTGGCCGCGGCGGGGGCGGTGGGGGTGCTCGGGCTCACGCTGCTGCTGAGCCGGGTATCCGACTCCACCGTCCCGTTCTGGGACGCGCTGACCACCGGGCTCTCGCTCATGGCCACGTACGGCCAGTGCCGCAAGCTCGTCGAGTCGTGGTGGCTGTGGATCGCCGCCGACCTCGTCTACATCCCGCTCTACGCGTACAAGGGGCTCTACCTGACCTCGGCCCTGTACGCCGGCTTCCTCGCGCTCTGCGTGGTCGGCCTGCTCGGCTGGCGCCGGACGATGCCGGCGCGCGGCGCCCGTACGGCGGCGGAGGTGACGGCATGAGCGGCGAGCGGCGCCACGCCCACGGCCTGGTCCTCGGCAAGTTCTACCCGCCGCACGCCGGCCACCACCACCTCGTGCGCACCGCCCAGGAGCGGTGCGAGCGGCTGACCGTGCTGGTGTGCGCCGCCTCGGTGGAGTCGGTGCCGCTCGCCGACCGGGTGGCGTGGATGCGCGAGGCGCACCCGGGGGCGCAGGTCGTCGGCGCGGTCGACGACATCCCGGTGGACCTGCGGGACCCGGCGGTCTGGGAGGCGCACATGGAGGTCTTCCGGGGCGCGGTGCCGGGGCGCGTCGACGCCGTCTTCACCTCGGAGGAGTACGGGGCGGAGCTCGCCCGGCGGTTCGGGGCCGAGGAGGTCTGCGTCGATCCGGGCCGTACCCGCTTCCCCGTCTCCGGGACGGCGGTACGGGCGGACCCGGTCGGCAACTGGGAGTTCCTGGGGCCGGGCGTACGGGCGGCCCTGACCCGGCGGATCGTCGTACTCGGAGCCGAGTCGACCGGTACGACGACCCTCTCGCGGGCGCTCGCGGCGCACTACCGGGCGCGCGGCGGGGTGTGGGCAGGGACGGGCTGGGTCGCGGAGTACGGGCGTGCGTACAGCGAGGAGAAGCTGGCGGCGGCCCGCGCGGCGGACCCGGCGGCGACCTGGGAGGACGTGTCCTTCGGGTCGGAGGAGTTCCCCGTGATCGCGCGGCGGCAGGACGCGGAGGAGGAGCGGGCGGCGCGGGCGGGTTCGCCGGTGCTGATCTGCGACACCGACTCGTTCGCGACCGGCATCTGGCACGAGCGGTACACGGGGGCCCGCAGCGAGGAGGTCGAGAAGATCGCCGCGCTGACCCACCGGGACCTGTACCTGCTGACGGACCACGCGGACGTGCCCTTCGAGGACGACGGTCTGCGCGACGGCGAGCATCTGAGGCCGTGGATGACGGACCGCTTCCGCCAGGAACTCACCGGCACGGGAAGGCGTTTCCTGATCGTGCGCGGGGACCGTGAGACCCGGCTGAAGACGGCGGTCACGGCCGTGGACGAACTGCTGGCCGAGGGCCGGCACTTCGCGGACCCCCTCCCGGAGAACCGGTGAAGGGGTACGACCCGCACGCGTTCGAGCCGTTCGCGGTGACGGTGGACCTGGCGGTCTTCACGGTGCGGGGCGGCGCGCTGAACGTCCTGCTGATCCGGCGCGGCCAGGACCCGTACGCGGGGGCCTGGGCGCTGCCCGGCGGCTTCCTGCTCCCGCGCGAGTCGGCGGAGACGGCGGCCCGCCGGGAACTGGCCGAGGAGACCGGACTGCCGGAGCCGGTCGTCGCCGCGCTGCACCTGGAGCAGCTGCGCACCTACAGCGATCCGGACCGCGATCCGCGGATGCGGGTGGTCTCGGTGGCCTTCGCCGCGCTGGTCCCGGACATGCCGGAGCCGGTGGCGGAGGGCGGCGGGGACGCGGCGCAGGCGCGCTGGGTGCCGGTGGGGGAGACCGGGCCGCTGGCCTTCGACCACGCGCGGATCGTGTCCGACGCGCGCTCCCGCATCGGGGCGAAGCTCGAATACACCTGCCTGGCCACGGGGTTCTGCCCGCCCGAATTCACCCTCGGGGAGCTCCAGTCCGTCTACGAGACCGTCTGGGACATTGCCCTGGACCGCCCCAACTTCCGCCGCAAGGTCCTGGCGACGCCCGGCTTCGTCGAGGCGGTGCCGGGGGCGGCCCGGCTGACCGGAGGCCGCGGCAAACCGGCCGCCCTGTACCGGGCGGGCCCGGCGACCGCCCTCCACCCGCCCCTGCTCCGCCCCACGGAAGGACACCCGAAATGACCCTGGCTCCGACTTCGAGGAAGCGGCCGGCGACGGGGGCCCTGATCGGCCTCGCGCTGGGCGACGCACTGGGCTTCCCCACGGAGTTCAACGACGTCCCGTCGATCCTGGCGAAGACGGGCCCGTGGCGCGAGATGCGGCTGCCCCGCCCGGCCATCGTCACGGACGACACCCAGATGACGCTGGCGCTGGCAGGCGGTATACGGACGGCGGCGGAACGCGGGCCCCTGGACCCTGATCTCCTCGCGGGCCCGATCCGGGAGGAGTTCGTGGACTGGTACCACTCCCCGGAGAACAACAGGGCCCCCGGCAACACCTGCCTGCGGGCGTGCAACCTGCTGAACGACCCTTCCCGGGACTGGCGGGACGCGAGCCAGATCGGCTCGAAGGGCTGCGGGGCGAACATGCGGGTGGTCCCGGTGGGCCTGGTCCCCGGCTGGACGGAGGAGGAGCGCGCCGGTGCGGCCCAGCTCCAGTCGGCCCTGACCCACGGCCACCCGACGGCCCTCGCGGCCTCCGACCTGACGGCCCGGGCGGTCCACCTCCTCGCGCAGGGCACGGAGGTGACGGGCCTGGTCGGGCAACTGCGCTCGTACGCCCTCGACAACCGCACCCGCTACCACGAGCGCTGGCTGGGCGACCTCTGGATGCGCACGGCCTCGGACGCGACGCCGGAGTCCTTCATGGCCCGGGGCTGGGACGACTGCCTCGCCGTCCTGGACCGTCTGACGGCCGCCCTGCGCTCCCCCTCCCCGGAAACGGACCCGTGCCTGACGACGGGCGACGGCTGGATCGCGGAGGAGGCCCTCGCCACGGCCCTCCAGTGCTTCCTCCTCTTCCCGGACGCCCCCCTCACGGCCCTGCGCCGCGCCGCCTGCACGAAGGGCGACTCGGACTCGATCGCCTGCCTGGCCGGCGCCTTCGCGGGCGCCCACCACGGCGCGTCCGTCTGGCCCGAAGACTGGGCGTCCCGCATCGAATACCGCGACGCCCTCCTCACCTTCGGCACGCTCTGGGACGCGTGAGGTCCCCGGAGCGGCGGTTTGCGGTCGGCTACGCCGAGGCGCTCGTGCGGCGGGTGCGGAGGAGGAAGTCGGCCACGCGGGCGTGGTCCGGGTCCGGCGGGAGGGGGGTGGCGGTCAGGGCCGTGTCCGACTCCTCGCGGAGGCGGGTCATCCAGGCGTCCACCTCCGGCCAGGTGAGTTCGCCGCGCTTGACCGCGAGGAGGCGGTCGCGGTGCTCGGTGGCGTCGATCGTCAGGCGGCCCGTGCGCAGGAGGTCGCGGCAGGACAGGAGCAGGCGCAGCAGGTGCATGGCGTGCTTCCAGCGCGGGGCGCCGTGGATGCGGACGTCCGTGACGAGTTTGGTGTGCTGGGAGACTGCGTACCGGGTGAAGGTGGTGTGCGCCAGGCGGGACAGGAAGGCCTCCCGGAGGGAGAGGAGCTCCTCTCCCAGCGGCGTCAGCCGTTCCACCAGCGGGGAGTGCATGCACTCCAGGATGTTCGGGTTGGCGCGCAGGGCGAGTTCGCAGAAGCGCTCCAGCTCCCAGGAGAACTCCTCCTCCCGCGGGCCCTCCACATGCGTCGGCGGCTTCTCGAAGCGCCAGAACAGCGGCGTAGGGGCGAGGTAGACGCCGCGCCGGTCGGTGTCGCTCGCCTCCGTCGCCAGGCCGAACGCCCGGGAGCCCATCACGCACGCGTAGATCGTGTGGTCGCGTACGAGGGTGAGGTTCAGGGCTTCCGGGGACGTGGTCGGCTCGTTCATCCCGGGAGCGTAGGCCGGGCGGACCGGGCTACGCGAGCGAGATATTCCCGTCCGGGGCCACCGTGATCTGCTTCTCCGCCAGGGGGCGCGTCGCCGGGCCGTGGGCCACCGCGCCGTCCGTGATCTGGAACTTGCTGCCGTGGCACGGGCAGTCGATGGTGCCGGCCGCCACCTTGTTCACGAGGCAGCCCTGGTGTGTGCACACCGCCGTGAAGCAGCGGAAGGACCCGGCCGTGGGCTGGGTGACCACCAGCTTCTCGTCCTTGAGGATCGTGCCGCCGCCCACCGGCACCTCGGAGGACTTGAGCAGCGCCTTGCCCGTGCCCGCCGCGGGGGAGGACGGGGCCGCGGCATCGGAGGTCGAGGGGCTGCCCGGCTCGCTCTTCGGGCTCTTCTTCTCGCCGCCGCACGCGGTGAGCGTGCCGCCGCCCAGCGCGACGGCCGCTCCTGCCGCCAGTACCGTACGGCGGGCCGTCGGCGTGGGGTCGCTCATGGGGTGCTCCTCGATCGGGTCGCTTCGGGATGGCGAGCAGCATCCTGGTCCCTCCCGGGCCCCAGGAGAAGCCCCCGCGCCGCCCGGCTCAGGAGCCCTGCTCCCACGGGACCAGCTCCGCCGGGCCGCCCGCCGTACGTGCGACCTCCCAGAGGCGGACCACGGCCGCCCGGTCCAACGGGCCGTGGACGTGCGGGTAGCGGCCGCCCGATTCACCCTCGCGGCGGACTTCCGAGGTCAGGGCCCGCTCGTCGAGCTCGACGGCCAGCAGCGGACCCGGTACGTCGCGGTAGTGCGCCTCCGCGATCGCGAGCACGGTCGGACGGTCCGCCGAACAGTGCACGAAGCCCTCCGATTCGAGCGAGGAGGGGGCGTACGGAAGCTCGGGCGCGGCGGTCCAGTCGGCGAGCGGCACGATGTGGAAGATCATGTCGGCCGTTCTATCGCACCTGCCCCGGACATTCCGCATCAAGTGGCAGCTTGGGGTGAATTGGGCGACATTGTCCGTGTCTCGAACCCTCTCGAAAGGCATGGACGATGGCGGGTAGCGACCTCGGCTCCCTTCTGGGCGGCATCCTCGGAGGCGGCAGCGGCAGCGGCAGCGGCGGCCAGGCGGGCGGTGGCGGTGGCGGCAACATCCTCGGCGCGCTGCTCGGAACCCTCATGGGCGGCGGTGCGGGCGGGGGCCAGGCGGCCGGAGGCGGGAACAATCCGCTCGGCGGGCTGATGGACATGCTGAGCAAGTCCGGTCTCGCCGACCAGGCGCAGTCCTGGATCGGTACGGGAGACAACAAGCCGGTCAGCGGCGCCCAGATCGCCGACGCACTGCCGGACGACACCCTGCAGAAGGTCGCCGAGCAGACGGGCGTCAGCCCGCAGGAGGCCGCCGACCAGATCGCCCGGTCGCTGCCGCAGGCCGTGGACAAGCTGAGCCCGGCCGGTTCGATCCCGAGCGGTTCCCTCGAGGACATCATCCGGCAGCAGAACCTCTAGTCCGCCAGTCCGCCAGTCCGCCAGCAGCGCCGAGGGTCCGGCCGCCGTCCCACATGACGGGCCGCCGGGCCCTCGTGCCGTGTGCGCTGGCTACTCTGGCCCTGACTCGCCGTTATGGCCCGTCAGCCACCCGTCACCGCATCCCTGGAGCGCCCCCGTGAGAACCGCCGTCGTGATCGGAACCGGACTGATCGGCACCTCCGCGGCGCTCGCCCTGACCGCCCGCGGGATCACCGTCCACCTCGCCGACCACGACCCGGCCCAGGCCCGTACGGCCGCCGCCCTCGGCGCCGGCAGCGACGAGGCCCCCGAGGGCCAGGTCGACCTCGCGATCGTCGCCGTCCCGCCGGCCCACGTGGCCGCGACGCTGGCCGAGGCGATCGGCCGCGGCGTGGCCCGGGCCTACGTGGACGTGGCCAGCGTCAAGGGCGGCCCCCGCCGGGAGCTCGCGGCCCTCGGCGTGGACGTCACGGCGTACATCGGCACCCACCCCATGGCCGGCAAGGAGCGGTCGGGCCCGCTCGCCGCGACGGCCGACCTCTTCGAGGGCCGGCCCTGGGTGCTGACCCCGACCCGGGACACCGACCACGAGGTGCTCAACCTGGCGCTCGAACTCGTGGCCCTCTGCAAGGCCGTACCGGTGGTCATGGACGCCGACGCGCACGACCGGGCGGTGGCGCTGGTCTCGCACACCCCGCAGCTGGTGTCCAGCATGGTCGCGGCGCGCCTGGAGGAGGCCGACGAGACGGCGGTACGGCTGTGCGGGCAGGGGATCCGGGACGTGACCCGGATCGCCGCTTCCGACCCGCGGATGTGGGTGGAGATCCTCTCGGCCAACCCCGGCCCGGTGGCCGACGTCCTCGCCGGGATCGCCTCCGACCTCGAAGCCACGGTCGACGCCCTGCGCGGGCTCCAGTCGGCGGACGTGGAGAAGCGGCGCGGCGGCGCGGCCGGCATCGAGGACGTCCTGAAGCGGGGCAACGCGGGCCGGGTCCGGGTACCGGGCAAGCACGGCGCGGCGCCCATGGCGTACGAGACGGTCGCCGTGCTGATCAGCGACCAGCCGGGCGAGCTCGCGCGGATCTTCGCCGACGCCGGGCGGGCCGGGGTCAACATCGAGGACGTGCGGATCGAGCACGCCACCGGCCAGCAGGCCGGTCTCGTCCAGCTCATGGTCGACCCCAGGGCGGCCGCGGCCCTCACCGCGGAGCTGCGCGAACGCGGCTGGGCCCTGCGCCAGCAGTAGCCGGCAGGCCCGCCTCCGCGGTACTGGGCGGCGCCCGTCTCCGGGGCCGGTAACCTTGGGGAGGGGCGCTTTGGCGCGCCCGGACACGTACGCGCAACCAGGAAGGTGCCCGCACCGTGGAAACCGCAGCTCCGTCCGCCGTGATCGTCGCCATCGACGGTCCCTCCGGCACGGGCAAGTCCAGCACCTCCAAGGCCGTGGCCGCCAAGCTCGGGCTGCGCTACCTGGACACCGGTGCCCAGTACCGGGCCATCACCTGGTGGATGATCACCAACGGGATCGACACCGACGACCCGCACGCCATCGCCGTGGCGGCCGGCAAGCCCGGCATCGTCTCCGGTACGGACCCGGCCGCCCCGACCATCACGGTCGACGGTCTGGACGCCTCCGGCCCGATCCGCACCCAGGAGGTCACCTCCAAGGTCAGCGCCGTCAGCGCCGTCCCGGAGGTGCGCACCCTGATCACCGAGCTCCAGCGCTCCATCGCGGCCTCGGCCGAGGGCGGGATCGTCGTCGAGGGGCGGGACATCGGCACCACCGTCCTGCCCGACGCCGACCTCAAGATCTTCCTGACCGCGTCCCCCGAGGCCCGCGCCGCGCGCCGCAGCGGTGAGCTGCGCGGCAAGGAGGCCGCGGACCTCGCGGCCACCAAGGAAGCCCTGATCAAGCGCGACGCCGCCGACTCGGGCCGCAAGACCTCCCCGCTGGCCAAGGCCGGGGACGCCGTGGAGGTCGACACCACCGAGCTCACGCTCGACCAGGTCATCGAATGCGTCGTGACGCTGGTGGAGGAGAAGCGGGCGGCGCGCACGTGAGCGGAACGCCCTCCCTCAAGGGTGCGGCGCTCGGCAGGCGGATCGGCATCGGCCTCATGTACGGGCTGTGGAAGCCGCGCGTACTGGGCGCCTGGCGCGTGCCCGCCTCGGGGCCTGTCATCCTTGCCGTGAACCACGCGCACAACATCGACGGGCCGATGGTCATGGGCACCGCCCCGCGGCCGCTGCACTTCCTCATCAAGCAGGAGGCGTACGTCGGCCCGCTCGGCCCGTTCCTGGACGGCATCGGCCAGGTCAAGGTCGACCGTACGGGCACGGACCGGGGCGCCATAGGCAAGGCGCTCGCGGTGCTGGAGAACGGCGGAGCCCTGGGGATCTTCCCCGAGGGCACCCGCGGCGAGGGCGACTTCGCCTCGCTGCGCGCCGGGCTCGCGTACTTCGCGGTCCGCAGCGGCGCGCCCGTCGTGCCCGTGGCCGTGCTCGGCAGCACCGAGCGCCAAGGGCGGCTGGTCCGCGGACTGCCGCCGTTCAAGAGCCGGGTCGACGTCGTCTTCGGCTCCGCCTTCGACGCGGGCGACGGCACCGGCCGCCGCACCCGTACGGCCCTGGACGAGGCCACCGCACGCATCCAGAGCAGGCTGACCGCCCACCTGGCCGACGCCAAGCGCCTCACCGGGCGCTGAGCGAGACTTGACCTAGTAGTGGAACCGCGCTGCGCGGGCACCACCGATCACCACGAACGACGAGGAACGGACTTCATGAACGACCAGCACGACCACGGAGCACTTGGCGATGCCGAGTACGCGGAGTTCATGGAGCTCGCCGCGGAGGAAGGCTTCGAAGTTGACGACGTCGAGGGCGCGATCGCGGAGGCCGGCCACGGGCCGCTGCCCGTGCTCGCCGTCGTGGGCCGTCCGAACGTCGGCAAGTCGACCCTGGTGAACCGCATCATCGGCCGCCGCGAGGCGGTCGTCGAGGACAAGCCCGGTGTCACCCGCGACCGCGTCACGTACGAAGCCGAGTGGGCCGGCCGCCGGTTCAAGGTCGTCGACACCGGTGGCTGGGAGCAGGACGTCCTCGGCATCGACGCCGCCGTCGCCGCGCAGGCCGAGTACGCCATCGAGACCGCCGACGCGGTCGTCTTCGTCGTCGACGCCAAGGTCGGCGCCACCGACAGCGACGAGGCCGTCGTCAAGCTGCTGCGCCGGGCCGGCAAGCCCGTCGTCCTGTGCGCGAACAAGGTCGACGGCCAGAGCGGCGAGTCCGACGCGGCCTCCCTGTGGTCCCTGGGCCTCGGCCAGCCGCACCCGGTCTCCTCGCTGCACGGCCGCGGTACGGGCGACATGCTCGACGCCGTCCTGGAGGCGCTGCCCGAGGCGCCCGAGCAGACGTTCGGCGGCGCCCCGGTGGGCGGCCCCCGGCGCATCGCGCTCATCGGCCGTCCGAACGTCGGCAAGTCCTCGTTGCTGAACAAGGTCGCGAAGGAGGACCGCGTCGTCGTCAACGAGCTGGCCGGCACCACCCGCGACCCGGTCGACGAGCTGATCGAGCTCGGCGGCATCACCTGGAAGTTCGTGGACACCGCGGGCATCCGCAAGAAGGTGCACCTCCAGCAGGGCGCCGACTACTACGCCTCCCTGCGCACGGCCGCCGCCGTCGAGAAGGCGGAGGTCGCGGTCATCCTGATCGACACCACCGAGACGATCAGCGTCCAGGACCAGCGCATCATCACCATGGCCGTCGAGGCCGGGCGCGCGATCGTGATCGCGTACAACAAGTGGGACGAGCTCGACGAGGAGCGCCGCTACTACCTCGAGCGCGAGATCGAGACCGAGATGCAGCAGGTCGCCTGGGCGCCCCGGGTGAACGTCTCGGCGCTCACCGGCCGCCACATGGAGAAGCTGGTCCCGGCGATCGAGACGGCCCTCGCGGGCTGGGAGACGCGCGTCCCGACCGGTCGGCTGAACGCCTTCCTCGGCGAGGTCGTCGCGGCCCACCCGCACCCGATCCGCGGCGGCAAGCAGCCCCGCATCCTGTTCGGCACCCAGGCGGGGAGCAAGCCGCCGCGGTTCGTCCTCTTCGCCTCCGGCTTCCTGGAGCACGGCTACCGGCGCTTCATCGAGCGCCGTCTGCGCGAGGAGTTCGGCTTCGAGGGGACCCCGATCCACATCTCCGTGCGGGTGCGCGAGAAGCGCGGCGCGCAGTACAAGAAGTAGGCGGCGAGGGTGATCCGGGGTCAGTAGCCCCGGCGCGGAGCGGGCGGCAGGGCCGCCGGGATGTGGTGCATTCCGGTGTGGTGCTGCCGCCCGCCGGCGTATGCGGAGTCGGCGGCGCCGTGGTCGCCGCCGCCCGCCGCGGACCCGGCGTACGCGTACGCGTACGAGGGCTGCGGCGCGGGGGCGTACGAGGCGGGCCACGGGTCGGTCTGCCATGCCGACCCGTTCCAGCCGCTCCCGTACGAGCCGCCTCCGTACGGGGCGCCTCCGCCCGCGTACGAGAACGTCGTGAACCCGAGGTCCTCTTCGCCCGTACGGTCGCCCGGCAGGGCCCGGAAGGCGCGCAGGTACTCCGAGTAGAGCGTGTCGTAGATCGGGGTGTGCGAGACGGCGGGGCGCATCGGGGAGACGGCGCTCGCGTGGGCAGGGGCGCGGGATGGGTCGTATGAATGCACGTATCAGCCAACGAACCCGGGGCCCTGCGGATGCGGGCGGGAACCATAAAAACGCAGATCGCCGGGGGTGCGCGGGATGGACCGCGTACCCCCGGCGCATACCGCTCCGTCCCCTCGACGGGTGCGGTGCGGTGTTCCGGGATCCCCTGCGTGCGCCTGGGCTCAGACGCCGGAGGTGCCCGCCAGCGGCATCGAGGCCGCCACGAGCTTGCCGCCGGCGGCGGCCTTGTCCAGCGCGTCGCGGAGCAGGTCCTCGCGGGGCTGCTGGCCGATGGAGCCGACCGGAGCGGCGTAGATCAGCACGCGCTGCGTCTTGTTGACGGCGGCCCGCCAGCCGTCGGTGACCGACAGGGCCTGGTGCGCCTGCCACCAGGCGACCTGGCCGCCGCCCTCGGCGCCGGGCTGGAGCACGGCGTGCAGCTGGCCCGCGGCGAGCAGAACCGACCAGCCGGCGAGCGGGGAGGGCAGCTCGGCGGTGTCGGTGACCGGGATGAACCCCTGCTCGATCAGGAGCGGCAGGAAGTCGTCGCCGGGGCCGCTGGTGCCGGGGCGGGCGATCGGCGCGGTCGGCTCGACCACGAGCGCCGGGTGCAGCTCGCCGCCGATCAGGACCAGGCCGCTGGTGATGCCGAGGACCGCCTGGCCGCCCGGCACGTTCTGCGGGGCGTTGCCGCCGGCGGGGCTGTCGCCGGTGATGCTGCGGACCGCGCCCTGGAGCTGCTCCTCGGAGACGGTCACCACCTGCGAGGGGATGCAGCCGGCGTGGGCGAAGGCGAGGACGGCCGTCTCCTCGCCGACGAACAGCACCGTGCTGGTGCGGTCGGTCTCGGGGTCCCCCGGGGTGCGGCAGGAGGTGCAGTCGTAGCTGCGCGGTGCGTCGTCGCCGGTGAGCAGCCTCTCGGCTTCTTCGTCACCGATCTCGGCACGTACCTCATCACTGACGTCGAGCATGCGGGGCACGGGCTGGCTCCTCGGACTAGGCGAGCGGGGGCGGCCGGGCGGTTCCCGGCTCGCCGGGCTCAACGGCCGAGCGGCGGCCGGGGTCACGCCGTTGGAGGGAACGGAATCGAACCTGGCCCCCGGAGGGGTGAACGGTCGGACCGGGGCTTTCTTTTCGTGCCAACTCTTTTTTGGATGTGCTCAGTTGATGGTCGGTCCTGGTCGCTTCCGGCGGGGGTGTCGACTCCGCCGACCGGGTGGGCCGCGGGCCGGGCCGCGTGGCAAGGCCGGGCGGACGCCGCGGCGCTGCGTAGCGTGACGCGATGCCCGACCTCCGGATCCGGCGGGCCGCCTCGGCGGCCGGTGCCGCTGCCGCTGCCGCGCTGGCTCTCGTCCTCGTACTCCCGTCGGGGGCCGGCGCGGCCCCGCCGCCGCCCGCGCCCGGGCCCGCGGGGGCGGCCCACCCCGGCTCGCCCGGGATCATCGGGACCGGCCCGGGGGACTGCGGTCCCGGCGGGCAGTGGCCCTGGGACTGCGTGGCCGACTGCGAGAGCAGCGGGCGCTGGGCGGTCGACACCGGCAACGGCTTCTACGGGGGCCTGCAGTTCCGGCAGCCGACGTGGGAGCAGTACGGGGGGCTGGTCTTCGCGGCCCGGGCCGATCTGGCGACCCGGGAACAGCAGATCCGGGTGGCCGAGGACGTGGTCGGGTTCCAGGGGTGGGACGCGTGGCCGGTGTGCTCGAAGCGGTACGGGCTGGCGGGACGGATGCACGTGGTGCGGACCGGGGACACGCTGGAGAAGATCGTCCGGCGGTACCGGGTGAAGGGCGGCCGGCAGGCGCTGTACGAGGCGAACCGGGCAGTGATCGGCCCGAAGCCGCAGGAGCTCGCGGTGGGCACGCTGCTGACCCTGCCGCCGTCGCCGTCGCCGTCGCCGCCGTCGCCTCCGGTTCCGGTCCAGGCCGCGACGCCGGTCCCGGCGTCGGTTCCGACGCCTGCGCCCACCCCCGCGGCCGTACCGGCTCCCTGACGGGGGCTCGGCCCGCGGGGGCGATTCGGACGGGGGCCGGGGTACCGGCAGACTGCTCCGCATGCTGGAGACCTCCGCACGACTGCTCCGCCTGCTGTCCCTGTTGCAGGCCCACCGCGAATGGACCGGCGCCGATCTCGCGGAACGCCTCGGCGTGACCCCGAGGACGGTCCGGCGCGATGTGGACCGGCTCCGGGAGCTCGGCTACCCGGTGAACGCCAGCCCCGGCACCGGCGGCGGCTACCAGCTGGGCGCAGGGGCCGAGCTGCCGCCGCTGCTGCTCGACGACGACGAGGCCGTCGCCGTCGCGGTGGGCCTGCGGACGGCCGCGGGGAACGGCGTCGAGGGGATCGGGGAGGCGTCCGTCCGGGCGCTCGCCAAGCTGGAGCAGGTGCTGCCGGGGCGGCTGCGCCGGCGGGTGTCGGCGCTCAACGAGTTCACCGTGCCGATGCTGCGCGACCCGGGGCGGGCCACGGTCGACGCCTCCGTGCTGACCGGACTCGCCGCCGCGTGCCGGGACAGCGAGCGGCTGCGATTCGACTACCGGGACCACGGGGGCAGCCTCAGCCGCCGCGTGGTGGAGCCGCACCGGCTGGTGTGCACCGAGCGGCGCTGGTACCTGGTCGCGTGGGATCTGGACCGGGAGGACTGGCGGACCTTCCGCGCCGACCGGATCGAGCCCCGGCCGCCGCACGGGCCGCGGTTCACCCCGCGCCCGGCGCCCGCGGAGGACCTCGCCGCGTACGTGTCGCGCGGCGTGGCGCAGGCCGCGTACGCAGCCCGGGCCGTGCTGAGGCTGAAGCTGCCGGCGGAGGCGGCGGCCGCGATCGTGGGGCCGAGCCAGGGGGCCTTGGAGCCCCTCGACGCCGAGAGCTGTCTGCTGCGGACGGGGGCCGTGAACCTCGACGTGCTCGTCATTCACGTCATGCTGCTCGGCTGTGAGTTCGAGGTGCTGGAGCCGCCGGAGCTGGCGGACCGGATCAGAGCGGCCCGGGACCTTCTCGGGCGGGCCGTGGAGAAGATGTAAGGAAACCGAGGGGGTTCACCCTGCCGTGCCGGGGTGCGCCGCGCAATCCCCGGGGAAATTCCGGAGGCCCCGGACGGAATGCGAAACAGGATGTGCGGAGGGCTTGTCGCGGGCCGGAAAAAGAATGGCGCGCGGGCGATTTCGCGGCGGCGCGGATGAAGCCGGGTCCGTCAAAGAACTGTCGACATTCCGTGACCCAAGCGTGACCCGGTACGGACGAACCTCCGGGCGCTGCGCTGACGTTCCGGTCGGGTGCGCCGTGGGGATCACCGAAATGGCCGAGGCGGGCCGGGTGGTGACCCGGCCCGCCTCGGTGGTGCGGGGGTGAGTGGGTGGTACCCCCCCCCGGGGGTTTGAAACCCCAGCCTCCCCCCGCCCGGGGCCCAGCCCCGAA